>DASWGQ010000041.1:0-5390 GCA_036393595.1 Myxococcales bacterium
CCCAGCCGCGCGAAGTACGGGTTCTTCTCCCGTTCGCGCGCGATGCTCGAGACCGGCACGTCCCCGTAGTCGTGCCCGGGGTACAGCTTGAGCGCGGGGTCCAGCTCCGAGATGCGCTTGAGGCTCTCGTACATCTGCTCCGGATCGCCGCCGGAGAGGTCGCAGCGCCCGCAGGCGTTCACGAACACCGTGTCGCCCGAGAACAGGCCGCCTTCCGCGCCTTCCACCTGCCAGCACGTCGAGCCGGGTGTGTGCCCGGGCGTGTGCAGCGCGCGGATGCGCATCGGCCCGACCTCCACCGCGTCCCCTCCGCGCAGGGGCGTCACCTCCCCCTGCAACTCCGCGGGCAGCCTCGGCACGTCCGCGGCGTGCGCGTGGACGCGGACGCCCCGGGCGGCGAGAAGCGCCGGCAGCCCGTTGACGTGGTCAAAGTGGTGGTGGCTGACCAGCGCGTCCGTGACGGCTCGCCCGTCCTCTTCGGCCGCGCGGAGCGCCGCGTCCACGTCCCACGCGGCATCGACGATGGCCGTCTCGCGCGCGCCGTCCGCGCCGACGAGGTACACGAAGTTGTCCATCGGCCCGAGCTTCAGCTGGCGCACGTACATGGACGCGTTCACAAGCACACGCCGCGGCGCGCTGCAAGCCTGCCGTCGGATGGGCGAATGCCTATCTGCAGGGCGTGGATCCCGTCGCGCTGCTCCGCGCCCGCCTGCACCGCAGCCGCCGCCTGCGCGACGCGGTGCGCGGCGCCTTGCACGCGCGCGTGCCGCCCACGACCGTCCACCGCGTGCTCCTCGCCGAACGGTCCCTGCGGCGCGGCGCCTGGTACGAGCTGTCGCGCCTGCTCTATTACCAGCCCCTGTTCGAGCTGCAGTGCGAGCGATCGGGCGAAGGCGGCCGCCTGGAGCTGACCCCGGAGTCGAAGCTTCCGTTCGTGCACAATTGCGCGCTGGTCCTCGGCGCGGGCTGGCGCATCAACGCGCGCACGACCTTCCAGGGGGCGCGCAACGCTCCGGGCAAGGCGCGCATCGAGATCGGCGACGGCGTCTACCTCGGCTCCCGCGTGGTGCTGCGCGCCGGCCTGGGCATCCGTCTCGGCCGGTACGTGACCATCGCCGCCAACGTGGTCCTGTCTTCCGATCCCGGGCATCCCCTCGACCCCGTGGCACGCCGGACGGAGGCGGCCCCCGCGGCGGACCTGCGCCAGATGATGGTGGGCGATGACGTGTGGATCGCCGAGGGCGCCACGCTCCTGGGCGGGATCACGGTCGGCGACGGCGCGGTCGTCGGCGCGCACGCGGTGGTGACCAAGGACGTACCTCCGCGCACCGTGGTCGCCGGGAACCCTGCACGCGTCATCAAGCAGCTGGACGCCGCCCGCCTGCAGTCCGCCTGAACGGCTCAACTTCACTCACGATGTGCCGATCCGCCGGACGTGCCGCTCACCGTCCCCGCGCTCGTCTCGGTCCTCTCCGCGCTGCTCGCGCTCGGCACGGGCGCATGCCTGGTGCTGATACGCCGGGGGAGGGCCCTCGCGGCGCTCTCCGCCCGGCTCGAGTCGCGCGTCGAGCAGCGTTCCCTGGAGCTGGAGCAGGCCATGCGCGCGCTTTCCCGCACCGAGAAGCTCGCCGCCATCGGCCGCCTCGCCGCCGGAGTGGCGCACGAGATCAACAACCCGGCCGCGGTGGTCTCGAGCAACCTCGACTACGTGCTCGAGGGCCGGGCGCGCGGGAGGGAGCTGCCCGACGACGTGGCCGAGGCGCTGGCGGACGCCCGCGACGGGGTGCGCCGCATCACGGACATCGTCCGCAAGCTGCTGGCGGGGACCAAGGCTGCCCGGCAGGAGGACGCCAAGGGATTCCTCGTCGCCGAGGCCGTGGCTGCCGCCGCGGACCGCGCACGCGCCGGTTCGAGGCGCGAGGTCGAGCTCGTCGTCGAGGCGCCCGCGGACCTGTCGGCGCTCGGCAGCGCGCCCCTGGTCGAGCAGGTGCTCGTCGACCTGGCGAGGAACGGCGCGGAGGCGATCCCGGAGGGCCGCGCCGGTTCGGTGCGCATCCGTGCCGGGAAGGAAGCGGACCGGGTGGTGATCAGCGTGAGCGACGACGGCAGCGGCATGGACGAGAAGACCTTGGCGCTCGTGTTCGAGCCGTTTTTCAGCACCAAGCGCGTGGGCAAGGGGATGGGGCTGTCGCTCGCGGTCTCACTGGCCCTGCTCCGCAGCATCGGCGGCGACCTGCGCATCGAGAGCGAACCCGGCCGCGGTACCACCGCCACCGTGGTCCTCGAGGCCGCTCGCCCCGCCGCCGCCTGACAGGCTGCCTACACGTCCAGCTCCTGCACTTCGCCGGCGCGCTCCATGATGAACTTGAAGCGGGCCGACACGTCCTTGCCGAGCAGGTCGTTGATGACCTGGTTCGTCTCGTTCTCGTCGTCGGCCGTGACCGTGACGCGCAGGCTGAGGCGCTTCTTCGGGTCCAGGGTGGTGCTCTTCAGCTCGTCGGCGGTCATCTCGCCCAGGCCCTTGAACCGCATGATCTGCGGCTTGGCGTTGCCCTTGACCTTCTCCTTCAGGATGCGGTCGCGGTCGGCCTCGTCGAGCGCCCACCAGGTCTCCTTGCCGATGTCGATCCGATACAGCGGAGGCTGGGCGATGTACACCGCGCCGGCTTTGATCAGCTCGCGCAGGTGCCGGTAGAAGAACGTCAGGAGCAGCGTGGCGATGTGATGCCCGTCGGAGTCCGCGTCCATCAACAGGAAGATGCGCCCGTAGCGCAGCTTCGCTACGTCGAAGTCCGGTCCGATGCCGCAGCCGAGCGCGCTGACGATGTCCTGCAGCTCCTTGTTCTGGGCCACCTTGTCGGTCGAGGCCTGCTCCGCGTTGAGCACCTTCCCGCGCAGCGGGAGGATGGCCTGGGTGCGCCGGTCGCGCCCCTGCTTGGCCGAGCCGCCGGCGCTGTCGCCCTCGACGATGAACAGCTCGCTCTCCGACGGGTTGGTCGACGCGCAGTCGGCCAGCTTCCCGGGAAGGTTCAGCCGGTGCGACACCGCCGTCTTTCGCTGCACCGCCTGGGAAGCGGCCCGCGACGCCTCGCGCGCGCGCGCCGCCAGGGTGATGCGCGCCACCACCGCCTCGGCCACCGTGCGGTTGTCGTTCAGCCATTTCTCCAGCGCGGGACGCACCACTCCGTCCACCTGGGCGCTGGTCTCGGGGTTGTTGAGCCTGCCCTTGGTCTGCCCCTGGAACTGCGGCTCGATCACGTACACGGAGAGGATCGCGACCATGCCCTCGCGGATGTCCTCCGCGGCGAGCGTCACGCCCTTGGGCGTCAGGTCGTGCGTCTCGATGTAGTTGCGCACCGCCTTCACCACGCCGCTGCGCAGCCCGGCCTCGTGGGTCCCTCCCTGCGGGGTGGGGATGCCGTTCACATAGCTGCGGACGTGCTCGTCGGTCGCCTCCGTCCAGAGCAGGGCGACCTCCATGCGTCCGTCGCCTTCCGAGGACCGGTAGAACTGCGGGCTGGCGCCGTTCTGCGGAGGGACGGTCGGCTTGGCGCGCTCGGCGACCACCTTGCCGAGGAATTCCGCGATGCCGCCGTCGTGCTCGAAGGTCACCTCGGCGGGCGGCTCCGCGGTCTGGTCGCGGAACACCACCTCCATCCCGCGGTGCAGGTAGCTGCGGGCCTCGAGCCGATCGCGGATCGTTGCCGGGTCGAACTTCAGCTTGAGCCCGAAGATCTCCGCGTCGGGCTCGAAGGTGATGCTGGTCCCGGTCCCCTTCGCCTTCCCCTCGGCCTTCAGCTTCGAGAGCGCGTGCCCTTTCGCGTAGGTCTGCACCCAGCGCTTGCCATCGCGCTTCACCTCGGCGACCAGCTTGGAGCTGAGCGCGTTGACCACGCTGGACCCGACGCCGTGCAGGCCGCCCGAGTGGATGTAGTTCCCCTGGTCGAACTTCCCGCCCGAGTGCAGCGTGGTGAGAATCACCTCGATGGCGGGCTTCTTGTACTTGGGCATCACGTCGACGGGGATGCCGCGGCCGTCGTCGGTCACCGTCACCGTGCGGCCGTCCTCGTGGAGCGTCACCTCGATGCGGGTGGCGAAGCTGTTGATCACCTCGTCCACCGAGTTGTCGAGGATCTCCCAGAGCAGGTGGTGATAGCCGGTGGTGTCGGTGCCGCCGATGTACATGGCGGGCCGCTTGCGGACGGGCTCCAGCCCCTCCAGCACCTGGATGTCCTGCGCGGTGTAGCTGGTCTTGCGCGCAGCCATCACTCCTCCCCCGCGGGAAGCGGGACGAACGCGATCTGCCGCTGCGCCACCTTGACCTTGTCTTTCTTGACCATCTCGCGGCCCTTGCCGCCGCGCGCCGACAGCTCGTAGGTCTTGACGCCCAGGGAGACCTTCTTGCCCTTGCTGCCCTCCAGCTCGATGCGCTGCCCCTTGTCGGTCGTGCAGAGGAAGGCGATCACCTGGTCTCCGGCGGGAACCTTGATCACGGTGACGCCGCGGCCGGGTCCGGCCAGCTCGTTGACCTCCTTCACCTTGCACACGAGCGCGTGGCTCGACTGCGTGACCACCGCGAGCAGGTCGCGGTCCTCTGCGGGGACGACGCCGATCAGCTCGTCGTCCTTCCCTGGCCTGGCGTAGCGGCGGCCCGCGCGCGTGGACAGCTCGGCGTGCGGCGCGAGCGGGAAGCGCAGGCCGTACCCGCGCCTCGAGACGCCGACCAGCTTCTCGGGCCGGGGCAGGCGTGCGTCGAGGGACAGCCCGCCCACCACGCGTTCCTGGTCGTCGAACTTGAACAGCTTCTGCACCGGGTCGCCGTAGCCGGTCGAGGCGGGGATGTCGTTGAACCGGGTCACGTACGCGGTGCCGAAGTTCGAGAACAGCACCAGGTTGGACTTGAGCGACCCGGCCAGCACGGCGAGCACCTCGTCGCCCTCGCGCAGGCGGGTCGAGGAGGGGTCCTTCATCTCGCGCACGCGCTTGAGCCACCCGTCGCGGGTGAGCACCACGTGCGCGTCCTCGTCGGCGATGAAGGCCTCCTCGGTGTACTCGACCTCCTCGCGGCCCCCGCCGATGCGGGTGCGCCGCTCGTCCTTGTACCGGGCGGCGATCTCCTTGATCTCGTCGCGCACCACGCCCCAGCGGGCCTTGTCGGAGGCGAGGAGCGCCTTCAGCTCCTTCTGCTCGGCGCGCTTCTCCTTCGCCTCCTTCTGGACCACCAGGATCTCCAGGCGGGCCAGCTTGTAGAGCCGCATGTCGAGGATGGCGTCGGTCTGGATCTCGTCCAGCTCGAAGCGCTTCATCAGCTTCGCCGCCGCGTCCTCCTTGCCGTCGCTCTTGCGGATGATCTTGATCATCTCGTCGAGCGCGTCGTAGACCTTCTCGAA
>DASWGQ010000042.1:0-1766 GCA_036393595.1 Myxococcales bacterium
TGGACAAGGCGCAGGCGCACCTCGTCATCGGCTTCCCCGGGGCGCGCCTGAGCGATCCGCTGCGCTGGGAGCTGGAGGTGCTGAGCGCGGTCCTGGCCGGCCAGGGAGGGCGGCTGTTCCTCGAGCTGCGCGACAAGCGGAGCCTCGCGTATAGCGTGACCAGCTTCTCCGTCGAGGGCGTCGACCCCGGGTATTTCGCCGTCTACATCGGCTGCGGACCGGGCAAGGTGCTCCCTGCGCTGGAGGGGATCCGCGCCGAGCTGCTCCGCTGCCGCGAGTCGCCGCCCTCCGCCGCCGAGCTGGATCGGGCCCGCTCGCACCTGATCGGGACGCACGCCATCGGCCTGCAGCGCAACTCGGCCCGCGCGGCCATCTACGCCTTCGACGAGTGCTACGGCCTGGGCGCCGACGCCTCCTCGCGCTACGCGGAGCGCGTGGCCGCCGTCGGAGCGGCGGACGTCCTGGCCGCCGCGCAGCGGGTGCTGGATCCGCGCGCCGAGGTGCTGGCGCTGGTCGCGCCCGAGGGAGCGGTGCCGCCGGAGCTGTCGTGAGCTGGGCGCTGGTCCTCACCGCGCCCGCGGGCGAGCTGGAGGTGCTCGCGGCGCGGCTGTTCGAGTTCGGCGCGCTGGGAGTGGAGCTGCAGGAGCCGGAGCAGCAGCTCATGCCGGGCACGCCGCCGCTGCCGCCCGGCGCGGGGCGGTGCATCGCGCACTTCAGCGAGCGCGAGGCCGCGGCGGATTCCGCCCGGGACCTGGGACGGGTCGAGGCGCCGCTCGAGGTGGCCGAGCAGGACTGGAGCGTCGCCTGGCGCAAGCACCACCGGCCTCTGCGGGTCGGGCCCCGCTCCTGGGTGCAGCCCCCGTGGAAGGATGCGCCCGCCGCGCCCGGCGAGGCGCGCGTGCTCATCGATCCGGGCATGGCGTTCGGCACCGGCAGCCACCCGACCACCGCGCTGTGCCTCGAACGGGTGGACGAGCTGCTCGCGGAGTTCTGCAAAAGGGGACACCATTCCCATGGTGTCCCATCAGGTGTAGACGTGCTCGACGTCGGCACGGGCAGCGGCGTGATCGCCCTGCTCGCGGTGAAGCTCGGGGCGGGGCGCGTGTGCGGCACCGAGAAGGATCCCGTGGCGCTGGAGGCCGCACGGCGCGGGGCGGAGCTGAACGGCATCGCTCCCGATCGCATCTGGTGGGCGCTGGCCGACCCCGACGAGCTGCCGGCGCCGCCGTACCGCATCGTGGTCGCGAACATCCTGCTCAACACTCTCATCGAGCTGGCGCCTGCGATCGCGCGCAAGGTGGCCGGCGGCGGGCGGCTGGTGCTCTCCGGGCTCCTGCCGGCGCAAGCCGGCGAGGCGGAAGCAGCCTACGCCGCGCAGGGCCTCGTTCCCGCCGGTCACACCGAGCGCGACGGCTGGATCCGCGTCGAGCTGTCTCGAGCGTAGCGTGCACCGCTTGTTCGTGCCGCCGGAGCAGATCGCCGAGCTGGTGCGGCTCGACCCCGCGCAGTCGCGCCATCTGGAGGTGGTGCTACGGCTCGGACCCGGCGCGCAGATGGAGGTGTTCGACGGGCGCGGCGCGCGCTGGCCGGCGCGCATCGAGTCGCCGGGCGTTCTCCGGCTCGCACCGCGCGCGGACCCCGAGCGGGGCGCGGCCGACGTCTGGCTCGCGCAGGCGCTGGCCAGAGGCGAGAAGCTGGACCTGGTGGTGCAGAAGGCGACCGAGCTGGGCGCGACGCGCATCCTGCCGCTGGCCGCGGAGAGGTCG
>DASWGQ010000043.1:0-2321 GCA_036393595.1 Myxococcales bacterium
CCAGGTGGTCCCGCCCACCCAGCAGGTGCCGTCGCGCTGCACGCGCGCGATCACCTCGCGCGTCTTCTCGTCCGAATCGCCGAACCGGACCAGCGCCTGGTTCAGCACCACCTCGTTGAGCACGCGCACCCCCGGGGCCGCGGCCAGGGCGGAAGCCATGCGCCCCGCGAGCGCGCAGCAGCGGTCGACGAGGTCCGCGACGCCATCGCGTCCAAGCGTCCGCAGGGCGACGTAGACCGGGAACGCACGGCCGCGCCGCGACGCCTCCGGCACCCACTCGAACGGGTTGCGCTCCGGCCCGCCGGCATTCGTGAGGTACGACGCGCTCGCCGTCGTCGCCGCGCGGTGCGCTTCCGGGTGGGCGGTGATCGCGATGCCGCAGTCGTACGGCACGTTGAGCCACTTGTGGGCGTCGGTTGCCCAGGAGTCCGCCCGGTCCGCCCGGGCGACCAGCGTGCGGTACCGCGGGCTCGCCGCCGCCCAGAGGCCGAACGCGCCGTCGACGTGCACCCACGCACCGGCTTCGTGCCCCGTGTCGACGATCTCCGCCAGCGGATCGAACGCGCCGCTGTTCACGTTGCCCGCCTGCGCGCACACGATGACGGGGCCCTTGCCTTGCCCCGCGAGGACGCGCCGCAGCTCCGCCGCCTTCATGCGCCCTTGCGCGTCCGCCTCGACCAGCTCGACCCGCGCGGTGCCGAACCCGAGCATCCGGAGCGCGGCGAAGAGGCTGACGTGCGCCTCCGCTCCCGCGATGATCCGGAGGCGCGGCGCTCCGATCAGCCCGTCGCGTTCGACGTCCCAGCCCGCGCGCCGGTACACGTCGTTTCGCGCGGCCAGCAGGCAGGTGAAGTTCGCGGTCTGCCCACCGGTGACGAATCCCACGCTGCACTTGCGCGGCAGGCCGAGCAGCTCGAGGAGCCAGCCGATCGCCACCTCTTCCGCCGCGGCGCCGGCGGGAGAGAGCGCGTTCACCGACACGTTCTGGTTCCAGACGGAAGCGAGCCACTCGGTGGCCATCGCCGCCGGCAGGCCTGCGCCGGTGACGAACCCGAAGTAGCGCGGGCCGGCGTTCGCGATCAGGCCCGGATCCATCGCGCGCGCGAACCGCTCCAGCGCCGTCACTGGATCTTCGCCGCGATCGGGGAGCGGTCCGCCGAGCGCCGCGATCAGCTCTTGGCGGGTGGCCTGCGCGCCGACCGGCATCGCAGGAAGACCTTCCAGGTACTCGGCGGCGAGCTGCGCGGCACGGCGGAACAGCTCTCGATGCACGGTTGCCTCCGGCGGGGACGGCAGAGTACAACAACCCGCGCCTCATGCCGGAGCCGATCGACCTCGCCCCGCTCATCGATCACACGCTGCTCCGGCCCGAAGCGACCACCGCTGACGTGGAGAAGGCGTGCGAGGAAGCGCGCCGGTACGGTTTCGCGGGCGTCTGCGTGAGGCTCGCGAACGTGGCGCTGGCGGCGCGCCTGCTGGACGGCTGCCGCGCGCGCCCGATCGCGGTGGTCGATTTCCCGCTCGGGACGGCCCCGACCTCCACGAAGGTGGAGGAGGCGCGCAGCGCGATCGCATCCGGAGCGCAGGAGCTGGACATGGTGGCCGACCTGGACGCGCTCCGGCGCCGGGACTACGCGCTGGTGCTCCGGGACATCGAGGCGGTGGTGGAAGTCGCCCGCCCCCGCGCGGTCAAGGTCATCCTGGAGACGGGAGCGCTCAGCCGCGAAGAGAAGGTGATCGGCGCCGCGCTGGCCAAGGCCGCGGGCGCCGCGTTCGTCAAGACCAGCACGGGATTCGGGCCGGGCGGCGCGACGGTCGAGGACGTCGCGCTCCTGCGGCAGGTGGTCGGCCCCGAGATGGGCGTGAAGGCGTCCGGCGGCATCCGCACGGCCGCCGACGCCCGCAAGATGATCGAAGCGGGCGCCACCCGCATCGGCGCCTCCGCCAGCGTCGCGATCGTCGCCAGCCGCCGCCGATAGGGCGGCGCTGTGCTTTTCAGAGCGCAGTCGTTATGAGATGCAGTCTCCAGCTCCGGAGGCAGTGGTGGGCCGATTCGTCATCCTGGTGATCGACTCCTGCGGCGCCGGCGCGCTCCCCGACGCGGCGGAGTACGGCGACGAAGGCGCGAACACGCTCGGGAACATGGCGCGCCGGGTGGGCGGGCTCCACCTCCCCACGCTCGGGAGCTGGGGCCTGGGCAACCTGACCGAGATCGCCGGCTGTCCGCCCTCCGGGGCGCCTCGCGCCAGCTTCGGCACCATGGCCGAGCTGTCCCGAGGCAAGGACACCACCACCGGCCACTGGGAGATGGTCGGAGTGGT
>DASWGQ010000044.1:0-1593 GCA_036393595.1 Myxococcales bacterium
GGTGGGCCGATTCGTCATCCTGGTGATCGACTCCTGCGGCGCCGGCGCGCTCCCCGACGCGGCGGAGTACGGCGACGAAGGCGCGAACACGCTCGGGAACATGGCGCGCCGGGTGGGCGGGCTCCACCTCCCCACGCTCGAGAGCTGGGGCCTGGGCAACCTGACCGAGATCGCCGGCTGTCCGCCCTCCGGGGCGCCTCGCGCCAGCTTCGGCACCATGGCCGAGCTGTCCCGAGGCAAGGACACCACCACCGGCCACTGGGAGATGGTCGGAGTGGTTCTGGAGAAGGGCTTCGCAACCTTCCCGCACGGCTTTCCGCCCGAGCTGGTGCAGGAGTGGCTGCGGCTCTCCGGAGCGCCCGGGTACCTCGGGAACAAGCCGGCCAGCGGCACCGAGATCATCGAGGAGCTGGGCCCGCAGCACCTGGCAACCGGCTGGCCCATCGTCTACACGAGCGCGGACTCGGTCTTCCAGATCGCCGCCCACGAGCAGAAGGTGCCGATAGCAAAGCTCTACCACTGGTGCGAGGCGGCGCGGACGGTGGGCAAGAAGTACGGCATCGCGCGGGTCATCGCGCGGCCGTTCGTGGGCGAGCCGGGCAAGTTCGTGCGCACCTATCGCCGCCGCGACTTCTCCCAGCCGCCCCCTCCCGGCACCGTGCTGGACCTGCTGGCCCAGGCCGGGGTGCAGGTCGTCGGGGTGGGCAAGATCCCGGACATCTATGACGGCCGCGGAATCGCGCGCTCGGTGCACACCGAGGGCAATGCCGACGGCCTGCGCAAGACGGAGGAGCTGCTGGGCGACCTGGGGCCCTCGCTGCTCTTCGTCAACCTGGTCGACACCGACATGCTCTACGGCCACCGGCGCGACCCGCCCGGCTACGCGCGGGCGATGGAGGAGATCGACCGCGCGCTCCCAGGCATCGCTTCCGCGCTCCGGCCCGACGACGTCCTGGCGATCACCGCCGACCACGGCAACGACCCCACCTTCCCGGGGTCGGATCACACGCGCGAGCAGGTGCCGATCCTCGCCTATTCTCCTCGCAGGGCGCGGGGCAGCGCGCTCGGAGTGCGGGAGTCGTTCGCGGACCTGGGCGCCACGGTCGCGGAGTACTTCGGGGTGAAAGCTCCGCGGGGCCGGAGCTTCCTGGCGGAGATCGCCGCGTGAGCGAGGCCGTTTCGGCCATCGACGCGGCGTTCCGGTTCAACCACGGGCACCGCGTGCGCTACGACGAGGTCGACGCGCAGGGCATCGTCGGAAACGCCACCTGGCTCAACCTGCTGCAGCTCGGGCGAATCGAGTACCTCCGCTATCTCGGGATCCTGCTCGAGGGCGGCGCGCGCACGCCCGTGCAGGCGGTGGTGCGCCAGGCGGCCATCGAGTACCTCGCTCCGGCCCGATTCGACGACCCGCTCTCGATCAAGGTCCGCACCGCGTACCTGGGCACGCGCAGCTGCCGGATCGAGTACATCGTCGACAACGTGGAGACGCGGCTGCGCTGCGTGGTCGGCCAGACGGTGCTGGTCTGCCTGGAGATGGCGACCTTCCGCAGCATGCCGTGGCCGCAGGTCTGGCGCGACCGGATCGCGGAG
>DASWGQ010000045.1:0-2895 GCA_036393595.1 Myxococcales bacterium
TCGCGGTCGAGGTCGCGGTCGAGGTCGCGGTCGCGGTCGAGTTCGTGGTCGACCTACGCCAGGTGCAGCCCCAGCGGCAGCGCCTCCCCGAAGACGCGCTGCTCGTCCTTCTCGCCCAGCGCGCGGACCTCGCGGATGCCGCGCGCCCACTCGGCGGGCGCCCCTGCTTCCTCCAGCGCCGCCGCGGCCAGGGCCTGCAGCTCCTCGTCGAGATCGCGTGCCCGGTCTCCGGACAGGCGCGCCAGCTGGGCGATGGCGAAGGGCGCCTCGGCGTTTACCCGCAGGTCGAGCCCGAGCAAGAGCTCCAGCCAGTCCGTGGCTACTTCGGGCGGCACGGCCTGGTGCGCGGCCCCGGCGAGCGGCACGCGCGCGCCGAGGCGGCCCAGCGCCCAGGCGACTCCCGGGGCGGCCCCGGCGCGCAGCCGCTCGACCAGCAACGATCCTGCCTCCACCTTCGCGGCGGGCGCCAAGCGCTCCAGCGCCCCGAGCAGGCGGACCATCTCGTCCACCGCGAGTCCCGGCGCCTTCTTGCCGGGATTGGCCACGCGTCCCTTCGGCGTGGGGCGCAGGTGCGGCTCGATGGCGGCGAAGATCGCCGCGTGCTCCGCCTCGCCCAGGCCGGCGGCGATGCGGCGCCAGAGGATCCACCACGCTGCCCACACCGCCGCTTCCTTGTGGTGCGTCACACCTTTGCGAAAAGAGCGTGGAGTGGTGTCACGCATCGATCGGAGCTCCGCAGCAGCGCAGAAGCGAGCAGGCGCAGGGCGCGTCGGCGCAGAAGAGGGCGAGGCGCTTCATGGGGCGTAGCGTAACCATCCAGCGGGCGCGGTCGAGCCGTTCAGGGCGAAAAGCTCGCACCGCGGAGGACGCAGAGGCCGCAGGCCATGCTACAAGGCGCCGCCCATGAGACGATTGCTGCCCGCCGTGCTGCTGGCCGCCTGTGCCTCGCTGAAGCCGCCCAATGCCACCGAGCCTCCCGACGCGCGCGAAGGCGCGGTGACGCCCAGCGACCGCCAGCTCGGGTCGCGCACGTTGCCCGGCTGGCCGCAGAGCGGCAACGACTCCGAGCTCCGGGATCAGTTGGTCGCGAAGCACGGGGAGGCGCAGCGCACGCGCATCGAGCGCGGCCTTGCGCAGGTGGCGGCGATGTGGCGGCCTCAGGACGGCGACAATCGCGCGCGCCGCGCGTTCGTGGAGCAGTGGTTCGAGTCCGATCCGCGCAAGCTGTCCGCGCTGCTCGGCAGGTTCGAGTACGCCCTGGAACAGGTCGACGGCTATTTCCTCGACATCGGGCGCGAGCTGCGCCGCTGGAGCGAGCTGGAGCTGGGACCCGAGCTCCCCATCGACGAGCAGTTCGCGGGGCTCGACCTCTCGGCCCACTCCCCCGAGGACCTCTTCCAGTCCAAGCTCGCCTTCGTCGCCCTGCTGAACTTCCCCCTGCCCACGCTGGACGAGATGCTCGCGCAGGGCGGGAAGTGGTCGCGCGAGGATTGGGCCGCGGTGCGCCTCACGCGCCGCTTCGCGCTGCGCCCCAGCGGCGAGGCGTTGCAGGCGCGCGCGAGGGCGTCGGCCGCCGCCGAGGCGTACGTCGCCGGGTACAACCTGTGGATGCACCACCTGCTCACGCGCGACGGCACGCGGCTGTTCCCCAAGGGAGTGCGGCTGATCAGCCATTGGAACCTGCGCGACCAGATCAAGGCGGAGTACGCGGAGCCGGACAAGGCGAAGGGGCTTGCGCGGCAGCGGCTCATCCGCTCGGTCATGGAGCAGATCGTGGCGCAGTCCATCCCGCGCTCGGTGATCGACGACCCGCGCCTCGATTGGTACCCGGACACGGGGCGGGTGACCGCCGCGCCGGCGGAGGAGATCGAGACGGAGCAGATGGGCCGGCAGGGGAAGCGGCCGCCGCAGGCGGTGGCGGCCCCGGATCGCGAGGAGGACAAGCGCTACGCGGTCATCCTGGAGGACTTCCGCGCCGCGCGCCGCACCGACGCGGACTCGCCGCTCGCGCCCACCGAGATCGACCGAAGGTTCCAGTTCGATCGGGAGGTCCCGGAAGCGCGCGTGAAGCAGCTGCTGGAGAGCATCGCCGGCTCGCCGCTCGCGCCGCGGGTGGCCGCGCTGATCCGCAAGCGGCTGGGCCGCCCGCTCGAGCCGCAAGACGTCTGGTACAGCGGCTTCCTCCCCCGCGCGAAGTACCCCGAGGCCGAGCTGTCGCGGGTCACCCGCGCCAAGTACCCGACCGCAGGCGCCTACAAGAAGGACATCCCGCGGCTGCTCGAAGGCCTGGGCTTCACTCCCGAGAGGGCGCGGTTCTTCGACTCCCACATCGTGGTCGATCCGGCCCGCGGCGCGGGCCACGCCATGCCCTCCGCGCGCCGCGGCGACGACCCGCACCTGCGAACGCGCGTGAACCCGGACGGCATGGATTACAAGGGCTACAACATCGCGGTCCACGAGATGGGGCACAACGTCGAGCAGATCTGTTCGCTCTACGAGGTGGACCACACGCTCCTTTCGGGAGTCCCCAACACCGCCTTCACCGAGGCGCTGGCGTTCACCTTCCAGAACCGCGACCTGGAGCTCCTGGGCCTGTCCAAGCCCGATGCGCGGAGCGAGCAGCTGCGCGTGCTCAACGACTTCTGGGCGACGTGGGAGATCAGCGGCGTGGCGCTGGTCGACATGGCGGTGTGGCGCTGGATGTACGCGCACCCGGACAAAGGTCCGGAGCAGCTTCGCGAGGCGACCATCGGCATCGCGCGCGACCTGTGGGATCGCCACTACGCCCCCGTGCTGGGCGGGAAGGGCTCGCTGCTCCTCGCCATCTACTCGCACATGGTCAGCGCGTTCCTCTACCTGCCGGACTACCCGGTCGGGCACCTGATCGCGTTCCAG
>DASWGQ010000046.1:0-29798 GCA_036393595.1 Myxococcales bacterium
GGCAGCAGCACGTTGAAGGCGAAGCCGACCATCAGCGCGCGGTAGGCCTGCCCGTAGGTCAACGCGAGCAGGGGCCGCATCACCACCCACCAGCGCAGGGCCTGCAGCGCCATGAGGATGAGCCCGCCCGCCGCCGCGAGCAGGAGCGGCTCCAGGGCCACGCCGTGGATGGTGGCGATCAGCTCGCGCTGCGAGATGCCGAGGTAAGCGGCGACGCCGGTCGCGGCGGCAAGACCGGCGCAGAGCCCGACGAGCGCGCGGAGCCAGAACCGGCGGAGTCCCTGGCGAGGATCGGGATCGAGGACCGCCTCGCTCAAAGGACTCCCGCCAGCTCCCCGAGACGCCGCAGCGTGAGCGGAGCCTGCGGTTCCGAGCGGCAGGCGTCGAAGCACTTCCCGCAGTTCGGCCCCTCGTAGCTGCCGGGCAGGAACTCCGAATAGTGCGCCACCGGCTCCAGCTCGGCGCAGGGCTGCACCATCCCCTTGGGGGTGACGTGGATCATGATCTTGCCTGCCTTGCACCCGCCGATCTCGCGCTGCTCGTAGAAGGTGGGCAGGGTCTGGAAGAAGTAGTCGGAGGTCATCACGTTGCCGAGCTCGCGCTTCAGCTCGACGATGCGGGCGCAGACGGCCCGGAACTCGTCCATCTTCGCCTTGGAGACGAAGTGCGCCTGGTTCCCGTTCTTCAGATCGTTGTAGCCGGAGAAGGCGATGTTGATGCCCCAGGAGTGCGCGAGCCGGATGAGCGGCTCGGCGTCGTGCATGTTGTCGACCATCAGCATCGAGGCGAAAGTGAAGACGTTGTAGCCGCCGTTCACCATCTTCGGGACCGTCCGCTCCAGCCGCTCGAAGAGCCCCGGGATGCCGCGCTCCTTGTCCTGCCGCGCGTCCGGGTAGTTCATCGAGATGTTGATCTGGTTCACGCCGACCCCGACCAGCTCCTTGATCTTCCCCTCGGAGAGGAAGCCGCCGTGGGTGAGGAGCGTCACGTATCGGAACCCGGGCAGCTCCTTGATGGACTTGACGATCGGCACCAGGTCCCGGCGCAGCATGGGCTCGCCGCCGGTGAACACGACGACGAGCGGATCGAACCGGCGCACGACGTCGGTGAAGTCGGTCAGCTCATCGCGGTCGGTAATCTTCCAATAGTCGCAGAAATCGCAGCGCGCGTTGCAGCGCTTGGTCACCTCGATGCTGACCGTGAGCGGACGCTTGTTGAAGGTGCAATCGAGGAACTTGCCCGCCGCTCGGAACTTCTCCAGCGGGCTCAGAGCGATCTTCATGCAAAGCACTCCAGGTCCGGGTGCCGGTCTGGACTTGAAAGGCGGCCCTTTAGCACCCTTCGGACCGGGGTTGCAATCGCTGCGACGTTGCGCGTCACCATCGGGGGGAGACTCCCCCGGAGTGGATCCGGCCACAAGAAAAATCCCCCCGGACTTACGCGCGTTCGATGCGCAATCTCGTCAGGAGGAGCCCGGCGGCGGCCCTCCAGGGCTCCGGCTGCGCTCGCGCGGCGGCGGCGAGGCGCCCGAGTTGGGCCGGAGGCGCGCGCCGGCCCTTCCAACGCGGCTGCGACAGCTCGCGCTCCAGCTCCTCGAGGGCGGCGGGGAGGCCGCTCACCGCGGCCCGCGCCTCCATGGCGGCACAGAGGCGCTCGACGGCCTCGGGACGGTCCTCGAACAGCGACTGCAGCCGGTGCGCGAAGGGCCCCGCAGCGACCGCCGCCCGTCTTATCGGCGGGGCCTCCGGGACCCGAGGCAGGGGGGGATCCGGGGGGGAGGGTGGCTGCGCGCCTTCCGGCGCCCGGCCGGCCACGGGCGGCATCGGCTTGGGCGGCAGCTTCACCGGTCCTTCGACCACGGTGCCGCGCGGCCGCCGGAAGAGGGACGGCTTGAGGGGAGCGATGACCTTCCTGCCCACTTCGGTAGGTCCGATCCGCGGCAGGACGTGCGCGGGCTCGCCGCGCAGCGACGCCGGAGCCGCGGGTGGCGGTCCGGCGGCGTGCGCGGTGGAGGGGGACGGCCGCGCCCCGAGAGGCGGGCCGAGCCGCCCGGAGGCGCGAGGCGGAGCGGTGGCGCGCGGGCCGGTCCTGACCGGCGCTGCCGCCGCGTCCGGAGCGGTCACGTCCGCCGCCGCCTTCTCCGCTTCCTGCACCAGCGGCGCGAACGCGTCGGGCAGGTTGGGAGGCCAGGGCGGCGCGAGCCCGAGGCGCTTGGCCGCCGCGGGAGCGCTGCGGTGGGCCGCGCAGGTCTGCTGGAGCAGCTTCGCCCAGCGCTCCCGCTCCACCGCCCCCAGCTCGCCCGCTCCCAGCGAGAACAGCGCCGCCGCCGCGCCGGCGTGTCCCTTGGGTGCGGCGGCGATCAGCTCCTTGAGCCGCGCCTGACCCACCGCGGAGGCGCCGGCGTGCGCCGCGCGCGCGAACGCTCCGGCCTCGAGCGACACTTCGGCGCCTGCCCTCTGCGCGAGCGCGGCGGGCAGGCCCGACTCGACCAGCTTCTTCGCCGCGGCACCGAGCCGGGGGTCGGTGGCGAGATCGCCCGCGCCGACGAACAGCGCGGACAGCGCCTCTCCGGAAGCGCCTGCCTCGACCGCGCAGCGCACCGCCGCCAGCCGAGACCCCTTGGGAAGCCGGAGATCGGAGGCGACCTCGACCAGCACCGCGAGACCGCTGCCCTGCGCCAGCTCGCGCTGCTCTTCCGGCGGCGAGGACAGGGCCAGCGCGAGAGCGGCGATGGAGTTGGTCTCCCGCCGCCGCAGGTCCCCCAGGTACTCGGCGAGCGTGGTCCACTCGCCGAGCCGGTCCTTCTTCAGGGTGGCGAGAACGGCCATCGGGCGCCGGACCTTCGGCCGCCCATGGTCGCGAGCGTGCCGCGCGAGAAGATCCACAGGTGGACCACGAACAGGGCGCCCCACGCCAGCGCGACCCACTGCACCCACATCCGATCCGGGCTGAACCGCCGGTTCAGCAGGGCGCAGGCGAGCAGGCCCGAGATCAGCACCAGCGCGTGGATGGTGAGCAGGACGCGGTGCTGCTCGCGCGCGAGGAAGCCGCGGGTGGGCGAAGTGCGGGGCACCGCCCTTCTTTACCGCGACTCGCCCGCCTTGCGCACCCAGAGCCTCACCAGCGCCGGATCGGGCGGCTGCTCTCCGCCGGTGCCGAGCCGCTCCCACAGCCGGTCCGGATCGGCCGCCGCGAGCATCGCGCGCCCGCGGATCCCGGCGCGCGCCAGCCGCTCCGCCCAGGGAATCCCGAGGTAGGCCACCTGCGCGACCTCCGCCAGGTCGCGGATGCGCGCGGGCACCTGCCGGGTCGCGCGCAGCACGTCGAGAGGGGTGCGGAGCCCTGCGCGCTCGAGCCACTCGAGGTCGCTCGGCGGCAGCGTCCGCGCGTCCGCCATGCGCGGAGCGACCGAGACGGCCGTCGCGCGCCGGCCGAACCCGTCCACTTGCCAGTGGAAGCCGGCGATCGCCGCCAGCAGGATCAGCGCCGGCGCGCGGCGCAGCCGCGAGGCGCTGCGGTCGAGAAGCGCGAGCGCCGCGCCGCATTCGAGGAGGAACGGCAGGTAGCCGAGATAGCCCGCGAGCGGCATCTCGAACAGCTTGGGGGATTCGAAGCGCGGGACGGTGTAGACCCAGCCGCGCGCCGCTCCGGCGTTGAGGCCTTCCCAGAGCAGACCGAGCGGCAGCGCGAGCGCGAGGAGGCGCCACAGGACGCCGCGGTCGCCGGCGCGCCACGCCTGCAGAGGGCTGAGCAGCTTCCGGTCGGCGTCGTTCCTGCGCGCGAGCTCAGCCTCGAACAAGAACCAGAGGAGCAGCCAGGCGAGCGGGAAGGCCACCCTGGGAAGCGCGAGCACCAGCGCCAGCGAGGCTGCGAAGAGCGCGAACAGGACCCGTCCGGACCGCGGGGAAGGCGCGGGCACGCCGATGCCGGCATCGAGGCGCGGCGAGATCAACGCGAGCCCGAGCCGGGCGGCGGGCAGCACGGTGGCGAAGCAGATCGCGCTGAAGGCGGCGCCGGCGAGGCGGGTGCGCGGCACGCCGACGTACCACCAATCGCGCAGCCGCAGATCGAACAGCTCGAACAGGTCCCAGAAGAGGACGCTCGCCGCAGCGCAGGCAATCCAGTCGCCGGCGCGCGCCAGCGGGGAGGCCCCGTGGCGCATCCTCACGGCGCCGTCGAGGGCCAGCAGCACGCCCCACCAGCAGATCGCGAAACGCCACAGGTCGATCTGCTCGGACCTTCGCGAGAGCAGCAGGGTCCCGGCCACCGCGGCGATGCCGCAGACGAGTCTCGGCACGCGGCCAACCTACCCCGAAAAACGCGAGCACCGGGACCCCCGAACAGGGGACCCGGCGCACACGCCGTGCCGCGCGAACCGGCTACTGCTTAGGTAGGCATCGCACCGGCAATGCGGAACCCTCACTGCCGGCGGACCGCTCAGCCCCGCATTGGACGTGCTAGAAGGCCCCGTGCTCGCCCGCTGTCCGAGCTGCCGCAGCACGTTCTCGACCGAGCGCGCGGGCCCGCAGGACTGCCCCGCCTGCGGGAAACCGCTGGTCGTCCCGGAAGTCCCGGGGGCGGTACCGCCCGGCACGCAGTCGCCTTTACAGGCCGGCGCCCCTCCGCCCGAGGAGGAAGGGACCCCGTGGGAACGGCGCGCGGAGATCGGCGCGTGGCGCGCCTGGTGGGAGACGCTCGTCCAGGCGCTGTTCGAGCCCGGACGGCTCTTCCGCTCCGCGCGGCTCGACCGCGGAGCGGCCCAGACCGGCTTCGCCGTGCTCACCGTGAGCGTTCCTTGGTTCGTGGGGCAGATGCTGGACCGCTTCCTGCTGCGGCCGTGGACGCAGCGCCTGATGGAGAGGCTCGGAGCGAGCGGCCCCTTCGCGCCGCTCTTGCAGAAGCTGGCCGCGGCCGGCCACGACAACTCGCCGCGGACCACCGTGCTCGTGGCGCTGCTCACGCCCTTGCTCGTCGTCGTCGGGCTGTACATCAATGCCGCGGTGACGCACCTCGCGGCCGTGCTCCTCGGGCAGGCGAAGCGCGGGTTCGCCGCCACCTTCGCGGCCTGCGCTTACGCTTGCGCGCCGCTGGTCCTGCTCGCGATCCCGGGCTGCGGCGGCATCGTGGGCGCGGTGTGGACCGCCGTGCTCACCGGCGTGGGGCTCAAGGAGACGCACCGGATCGAGCCGGGGGGCGCCGCCGCCGCCGTCCTCGCGCCTTACGCGCTGCTCTGCTGCGCCGCGTGCGCGCTCACGATGCTCGGGGGCATGGTCGCCGGCGGGGTCCCCCAATGAGGTGCGTCGTCCGCGCCGGGCCGCCCTCGGCGCATGCGCTGGGTCTCGCCGCCGCCGGGCTCGCGCTGCTGGTCGCCGCCGCGGTGCTGCCCCTCGACGCGCCGCCGCTCTCGCTCTTCGCCTGCCCGTTCCGCGCCGCCACCTCCTTGCCCTGCCTGTCCTGCGGGTGCACCCACGCGTTCGCGGCCGTCGCGCACCTGCATCCGCTCGAAGCGGTGGCGGCGAGCCCGCTCGGCGCGCTGGCGGCGTTCGCCTGCGCGGTGCACGCCGTGTGGACGGCGCTGCGCCTGTGCGGATTCCGGTACGCTCCGGCGGGTTTCCCCGTCACGCCCCGCGTCCGGCTCGGCGCGGCGACGATGCTGGTCCTGAACTGGGCATTCCTGGTCCTGCGCGGCGCGCCGTGATCGCGCTCGCGCTGCTCGCGTCGTACCTGGCCGGCTCGGTACCGTTCGGCCTGCTCGTCGCGCGCGTCGCGGCGGGCAAGGACGTGCGCACCGTGGGCTCGGGGAACATCGGCGCCACCAACGTGGCGCGCGCGGCCGGACGCGCGGCCGCTGCGATCACCCTGCTGCTCGATGCGCTCAAGGGGCTCTTGCCCGCCGCGGTCGCCGGGCGAACCCTGGCCGAGCCTTGGGCGCCGGCGGCGTGCGGCGTGGCCGCCGTGATCGGCCACTGCTACCCGGTCTGGCTGCGGTTTCGAGGCGGCAAGGGTGTGGCGACGGGATTCGGCGTCGCGCTCGCGCTGGCGCCGCTGTCCGCGGCGTGCGGGGCGGCGGTCTGGGTCCTCCTCTACAAGCTGGTCCGGATCTCGAGCGTCGGCTCGCTGGCCGGCGTGGCGACCGCGCTGCTCGTCGCGGCGGCGACCGGGCCGCGCTGGAGCATCGCCGGGCTGGCGGCCATCGCCGGGATCGTGCTCGTCCGCCACCGGGCTAATCTGAAGAGACTGCTGCGTCACGAGGAGCGGTAGAGCGCACGCTGCCGCGCGTCCCTGCAGCCGACCGCGCGCCCGCCCGGGGCTTGCCGCGCCACGGCCGTCCTCGCAAGTTTGAACACACTCGAAAACGACGGGCGGGTCTGCACCACCTGCGGGAGCGTCCGCGCGGCGACTGTCGGCGGCGACTACATCGCCTCGTTGAACCCCTTGTCGAACAGGTCGGCGAGCGCGGCGGCGCACGCCCCGGCCTGCTCGCCTTCGGTGCGGACGGTGATCGTCGACCCCTTCGCGGCCGCCAGCATCAGCACGCCCATGATGCTCTTGCCGTTCACTTCCTGGCCATCCTTCACCAGGGACACGTCGCAGGGATAGCGGTTCGCCGTCTGCACGATGAGCGCCGCGGGCCGCGCATGCAGGCCCATCTTGTTCCGCACCAGGAGGTCCTTTTCGGCCCGGTCGTCTGGCACTCTACGTCCTTGCTAGAGGAAGCCGCCGCCCAAGGCAAGGCCCAGGGCCATGGCCGTGTACAGTGCGGCGGTCAGCCCGATCCGGGGGAGCAGCGCGGCCATCGCGACGATGAGCACCGCGATCAGCACGGCGTGCCAGGGCCGGTGGGGCAGTCCGGCGATCACCACCGATCGGCCCGCGATGACGCCCGCCAGCACCGCGGCGGATCCTTTGAGGATCGCGATGGTCTGGGGAAGGTGGGCGTGCGAGACCGCGGCAACGATCCCCTCGCCCCGGAGGTAGCCGGCGAAGAAGAGCCACGCGCGCGCGGCGAGGTGCACGCCGTCGTAGAGGGTGAGGAAGAGCACCACGGACCAGAGGCCCAGGTACGGTTCGCTGACCGCGGCGATCAACGCCGCAGCGGGGCGCAGGGCCAGCCAGAAGAAGCCGTCCCCGAGCGCGGCGAAGGGAGAGGCCAGCGCCGACTTGAATTCGGAGACGCTGCGAGGTTCGGCGGCGCCGCGCGCGACCTCCTCCTCCAGCCGGACCGCGCCGCCCACGATCGCGGCGGCGAGATACGGGTGGCAGTTGAAGAACTCGAGGTGACGCTCGATGGCGCGCGCGCGCGGCGAGCCGTCGGGATACAGCTCACGGAGCGCGGGCTCCATGGCGAAAGCGAAGCCGAGGTTCTGCATCCCGCGCGGGTTCCACGCCGCCTGCAGGAACAGCGACCGCCAGAGGACCCGCAACAGGGCCAGCGGCGAGACGCGCCGGCGCGCGCCGGGCGCCTGTCCCTCCCCGGTCACGGCAGCGCTCTCAGGACCGCGGCGGCGGCGAGGGTCGCGCCGAAGCCGATCGCCGCGAGCGCCGGCGCGCGCGGATCGCGGATGGCGCGGATCGCGCTGGCCGCGGCGAGCGCCCAGACGGCGTGCCACGCGCCGGTGAGCCCGGAAGCCAGGCGCGGCGGGCACTCGCCGCGCGCGATGCCGAGGAGCGGCGAGAAGGCGGCGCAGACGAAGCAGATCGAGGCGGTGACCGCGAAGGGGAGGAGGAGCCCGCGCAGGTTCGCGCGCGCCGCCCGATCGTCCCCGCCGGCGGCGCGCGCGAGCGCCACTTCCGACAGCCGCGCGTTGTGCCTCTCCGTGGCGCGGTCCAGCCGGCGCCCCGCCACGGCGAGGGGATAGAGCAGCGCAAGCCCGAGCGCAGCCAGCGGCGCGTCGACTCCGGTCCCCGCGGCGATGCCCGCCGGGACCACCGCCGAGGTCAGCGCGGCGGCGAGCAGCGTCTCGTTCTCGGGCAGGCTCCCGCCGAGGTTCACGCCCCCGAGGAAGATCAGCTCCAGCGGCACGCCCAGCACCAGCCCGCCGCGCGGATCGCCGAGCGCCCACCCCAGGAGCGGCGCCAGCACGATCGGCCGGCTCAGCATCAGCTGCAGGGCGCCCTTGCGCTCGACGGCCGCCAGCCCCCCGATCACCGCCGCGATCACGGCCGTCCCGAACAGCTCCGCCCCTCCCGCCAGCGCGTTCACCGTTCCATCCTAGAGGATCAGCGCTGACCCGCGGCGAATCGGGCCTTCAAGGAGGAGAGGGGAGTGGGGTGCTCGGAAGGGACGGCGCGCGCCTCGACTTCCGTGCCCCGGGAGGAGAGGCCGGAGAGCGCGTCCATCTCGCCCGCATCCAGGTACACCGAGGGCGCCACCTGCCGGCGGCCGTTGGCGAAGTGGACGTTGCCCAGGTTCAGCCGCGGGATCGGCACCCCGCGCTCGCCGAGCGCGATCGCGTCGCGCACGTCCCGCACGAGCAGCAGCGTGCGCACGCCCGGCACTCCCTTCCCGCCGGGCCGCAACAGATCGGCGGCGGCGGACACCTTGAGCACCTGGAACTGCACCTTGGGCGGGATCGCCAGCGCCATGGCCGAGCGGGCCAGAACGTTCCCGGCCGCTTCGTCGTCGGCGACCAGCACGCCGTGCGCGTCGAGCGCCGGCAGCCACGCCTCGAGCACCTGGCCGTGCACGAGCCGGTTGTCGACGCGGATGAGGGCCACGCCCGGGGCCTCCTTCACCCCATCCTCCCCCGCAGGAGCTCGGAAGCGTGGCCGATCGCCTTCTGCCCCGCCTCGGCCACCTCGCGCGCGAGCTGGACGATCGGCTTCCCCGCCGCCCGCAGCGAGACCAGCTTCAGCAGCATGGGCAGGTTGACGCCCGTCACCACCTCCACCTTCCGCTCGTCCAGGAAGGAGAGGCACAGCTGCGTCGGCGATCCGCCGAGCAGGTCGGTGAGCAGCAGCACGCCTTCGCCGCCGTCGACGGCCCGGATCGCCTCCTCGATCTTGTGGCGCACCTCGGGATCGCTCGCCACCACGTTGACCGTGCGGACCTCCGCGAGCGGGCCCACCACGGCCTCCGCTGTTCTCAGGAGCTCCTCCGCGAGCTTTCCGTGCGCGGCAACGACGACGCCGGTCATGCGGGGAAATGTAGCGCAGCGCTGCGCCCGGCGCCCGGAAAGGAACGACCGATGAGCGCGCGTTCAGGGCTGCTTGCCGCCCCCCACGGTGAGGCGGACCGGCTTGGGCGGAGCGGGCAGCTCCGGCGCCGACTGGGTGGGCGCGGAGCTGAGGTGCACGCCCGGCGCCGCCGAATGGAAGAGCCAGGCGGACAGGGCGAAGAGCGGGAAACCGGTGGCGAAGACGGAGAAGACCGCGCGCCAGGCGGAGTCGGGCCAGCCGGCGGGAGCCGAGCCCGCGACCAGGAGGAGCGCCATCGCGCTGCTCGTCAGCTGCCCGGCCAGCGCCGGCAGGAGCGCGGCGCGCCTCTCGCGCGGCGAATGCGCCACCACCGCACAGGCGACGCAGATCGCGGCCATCATCGCGACGCCGAGCACCTGCCAGAAGCGCACCTCGGGCGTCAGCTCCGCCCGCGCCCCCAGGCCCGCCACACGGAACGTCCATCCCGGGAAGGCGGCGAACAGCAGCCCGAGGACGCCGTACAGCGCGCTGGAGAAGGCGGCGAACCGGCCGAGGCGGACCTCCTGTCGCGACAGCTCCGGGAGAGGCATGCGCGCTCCTCTACCACAGGGCGGCCCAGACCGACTCGTTTCAGGTGACCGGTTTGCCCAGGCGTCGCGCCAGGAGGATCCGGTCGAACGCCGGCGTCCCGGCGCGCGCCACCACCAGATCGAGGCGGAGCGGCTCGCCCGGGCCGGGCACGCGCACCGAGCGGCGCTCGCCCATCGGCACGCTCATCCATCCGCCGCGGGCCCGCCCGCCGTCGAGAGCGAGGCTGTACTCGACGCACAGCGCGCCGCCGCCGCTCTTGCGCGGCGACAGGTCGAGCGACATCCGCAGGGGCTCGCTGTCGGGGCCGGCCGGCTGGGCCAGGTCGAGGTGCAGCTTGCGCCCCTCCGCGCCGACGAGCATGGGGCTCGCCAGGAGCGCGCCCGCCTCGTCGCGAAGCTCCACGGAGAAGAGGAGCGCCGCGCCCTGGGCTTCGCGCAGGCGGCCGAAGGTGCTCTCGGCGCCGGCGATGCCGAAGACGAGCCCGCCCAACCCGAAGAGCAGGCAGAGCGCCTTCCTGCGCAGGCCGGACCCCATGAAACCTCCCGGCCGGGAGCCTCTCAACAGCCGGGCTTCACGTCAAGCTGGCCCAGGACCTTCTTTCGACTGACCTTCGCGATCGCCTGGGCCAGGCGGTCGGGGTCGGCCTGGTACAAACCGGCCTGGACCAGCACGCGCAACTCGGCCACCCGGCGCTCCCGCTCGTGCTCGCTGCGCATACCCCCACAGTCGGCCATCGGGGGTTCCGCTTTAGACGGTCTCCTGCAGCTCCTCCCGCAGGTTGCGCTGAATCCCCCGCAGGATCTGGCAGATGCGCGATTCGGTGACCCCCAGGACCTCGCCGATCTCCCGGTACGTCAGCTCCTCTTCATAGTAGAGCGACAGGATGGTCCGCTCGCGCGCCGGGAGCCGGTCCACCGCCTGGCGCAGCCGGGCGTGGTCCTGCATCGCCGCGACATGCGCGAAGGCGCTCTCCTCCTCGCCCAGGCTGCCGTCGTCCGCGTCCTCCACCTGCACGAAGGCCTGCGCGTGGGCAAGGGTGCGAGGAACGCCCCGGCGGGCCAGGTGCGACTCGTCGGTGGACAGCTCGCGGCCGAGCTTCATGCGCAGGGTATCCTCGGCGCGGTCCGCCTCGCGGCTGCGGCGCCGGTCGCGGCGGGACAGGTGGTCCTCGGCGCGCAGGGCGTCGAGGATCGCTCCCTGGATGCGCGTGCGGGCGTAGGCCTCGAAGGGGATCGAGCGCGAGGCGTCGAAGCGATCGACCGCGTCGATGAGACCGAGCACGCCGGCGCCGATCAGATCGTCCAGGTCCACGCTCGGGGGCACCCGGCCGGCCAACCGGAGCGCGAGGTTGCGCGCCAGACCGGTGTGGGCGCGGATGAGAGCTTCGCGCTCCTGGGCCTGCATCGCCTTCTTCCCGGCAGCCGCACAGCTCCGCATCGCGTCCTCCAAAGGCGCCTGGTTCAGCGCTGCGGATGGACAAGAGCAACCGGTGTGCCTGGAGTCGGGTGGGATGGTGGCGCTGTTGAAAATCCAGGCCTTTCGCTTCGGCCAAGCAGGACGACCGGCCGGTGCGCGATGTGGGATGGCGTCATTCGCTTGACGCTGCGCCGTTTGCTTGACGGAGTGGACCTGCGTGGGGGAGTGGTAGAGGGGATGCGGGTCCTCTTCGTCGACGACGAGCGCGACCTCGTCTCCTCCCTGTCGCGGTATTTCCGGCTGCACGGGTTCGAGACGGCGGGCGCCTTCGGCGTCTCCGAAGCGGTGGCCAAGCTCGAGGAAGCCCGGGCCGCGGGCAAGCGCTTCGACGCGGTGGTGACCGACCTGCGCATGCCCGACGGCGACGGGCTCGTCATCCTGGGCGAGGTGCGGCGCCTGTTGCCCGGCACGCCCGTGCTGGTGATGACCGCGTTCGGCTCGGTGGCGACGAGCGTGGAGGCGATGCGCCTCGGCGCCGTGACCATGCTGGAGAAGCCCGTCCCGATCGCGCAGCTCGAGCGCGAGGTGCGCGACGCCATCGCCGGCGCGCTCGAGGTGGAGGGGGGTCTCGAGGCGGCCGGCGGAGCGGGGCTGGTGGGCACCTCGCAGGCCATCCGGGACGTCTTCGACACGCTGGTCCGGGTCGCTCCCTCGAACAGCTCGGTGCTCATCCAGGGAGAGAGCGGCACGGGCAAGGAGCTGGTCGCCCAGGCGGTGCACCGCCTCTCGCGGCGCGCGCTGGGCCCGCTGGTCGCGGTCAACTGCGCGGCCATCCCCGAGCAACTGTTGGAGTCCGAGTTGTTCGGCCACGTGAAGGGCGCCTTCACCGGGGCGTCGCAGGCGCGCCAGGGCCGCTTCAAGCTGGCGGACGGCGGGACCATCTTCCTGGACGAGATCGGCGAGATGCCGCTCGCGCTGCAAGGCAAGCTGCTCCGCGTGCTGCAGGAGCACGCCATCGAGCCGGTGGGCGGGAGCAAGCCCGAGGCGGTGGACTTCCGGCTGATCGCCGCGACCAACAAGGACCTCGAGGCGCAGGTGGAGAAGAGCGCCTTCCGGGGCGACCTGTTCTACCGCCTCAACGTGGTGCCGCTGGTGCTGCCGCCGCTGCGCCAGCGCAGCGGCGACGTGCCTCTGCTCGCGACGCATTTCCTCGCCCGGCACAACGCAGGCAAGGAGAAGCCGCTGCGCTTCTCCCCGGCCGCGATCGAATCGCTCGAGCGGCACGCCTGGCCGGGCAACGTGCGCGAGCTGGAGAACCTGGTCGAGCGGCTCGCCGTCCTCAAGGGCGAAGGCGAGATCGAGGTGGCCGATCTGCCGGGACCGATCCGCAACGCGCGGGCAGGGGCCTCGGCGGCGGCGACCCCCGTCGAAGCGGAGATCCCGGCGGCGCTGCCACCCGAGGGAGTGGATCTCTACAAGGTGCTGGCGGACATCGAGGACCGGCTGATCCGGGAGGCGCTGGAGCGATCCGGAGGGAACAAGAACCAGGCGGCGAAGATCCTGGGGCTGAACCGGACGACGCTGGTGGAGAAGCTGAAGAAGAAAGGGACGCTGAAAGGATCGGGGAGGTCGGAGAGCTGAAGGAATCGATGTCGAGGTTCGACGTCGACTGCGAGTTTCGAGCTTCGACTGCGAGTTTCGAGTTTCGACTGCTGGGCGGCGCGGCGCTTTCGCTTCAGTAGATGTTGGTGGTGCGGCGCGAGCCGGTGTAGTCGAGGAAGACGGTCTTCAGGTAGGTGAAGAAGTTCGAGCCTTCCTCGGCCATCTCCTTCTCGCCCACGCCGGTCGCCTTGATGCCGCCGAAGGGGAGCTGCGCCTCGCCGCCGACGGTGGGCTGGTTGACGTGCACCATGCCCACCTCCGCGCGCTCGACGAACCGCATCGCGGCGAAATAGTCCGAGGTATAGATGCTCGCCGTCAGCCCGTACTCGACGTCGTTGGCGAGCCGGATCGCCTCCTCCACGTCGCGCGCCTTCTGCACCGCCAGCACCGGCCCGAAGATCTCCTCGCGGGCGAGCTGGCTGCCGGGTTTCACGTCGTCGAAGACGGTGGGCGCGACGAAGAACCCGTGGTCGTGCGCAGGTCCCCGCAGACGCTCGCCGCCGCAGAGGAGCCGCGCGCCGTCGGCCCGCGCCTGCGCGATCGCGTCGAGGTTGGTCTTCAGCTGCGACTCGTCCACGGCGGGCCCCATCTGCACGCCGGCCTTGCGGCCGTCGCCCACCTTGAGGGAGCGCGCGCCGGACACCAGCGCCTCGGTCAGCTTGGTGGCGATGCGCGGCGTGGCCACCACGCGCGAGGTGGCGGTGCAACGCTGGCCCGTCGATCCGAACGCGCCCTGCAGGATCCCGGCGGCGGCCAGCTCGACGTCGGCATCGTCCAGCACCACCACCGGGTTCTTGCCTCCCATCTCGCAGGTCACCTTGATGCCGCGCCGGGCGGCGCGCTCGTAGAGCTTGAGCCCGACGGCGTTCGAGCCGGTGAAGCTGACGGCGCGGATGCGTGGATCGTCCACCAGCGCGTTCCCGACCGCGCTGCCCGGGCCCGTCACCACGTTCAGCACGCCGGGCGGCAGTCCGGCTTCCACCAGCGCCTCGGCGAGGAGGTGCGTGCACACCGGAGTGAGCGAGGCGGGCTTGAGCACCACCGTGCAGCCCGCGACCAGCGCCGGGGCCGTCTTCCACACCGGGATCGCGAACGGGAAGTTCCAGGGTGTGATCAGCGTCACGGGGCCGACCGGCTGCCGGAGCGTCAGCATGAGCGACTGCCGCGTCTCGCTCGGCAGCGTCTTGCCGTGGGTGCGGAAACCCTCGCCCGAATAGAACTCGAGCAGGTTGAGGCCCTTCATCACCTCGCCGCGCGACTCGGCGAGCGTCTTGCCTTCCTCGCGGCACAGCGCCTCCGCCAGGAGGTCGATCTTCGGCTTGAGGATCTGGTGGGCGCGGCCGAGGATGCGCCCCCGCTCGGGGCCGGGCGTCTGGGCCCATCCGGGGAACGCCTGCGCCGCGGCGTCGACGGCCGCCCGCGCGTCTTCGGCGCCGCTCTTCGGCCACAGGCCGATCACCTCGCGTGTGTCGGCGGGGTTCAGGCAGGGTTCGTGCTGGCCGGTCGCTGGAGGGCGCCACTCGCCCCCGATCAGGTTCTTCCGCCGCTCGTCCGCCTCGGGTATCCGCATCGCCACCTCGCCCCTATGGAGGGTGCGCAGCCTACCTCCGCGCACGCGCTCAACCAACCGGAATTCCAGCCGCTGTGAAGCCCAAGAAATTACTGGCCCGTGGCATTTCAGCCCGGTACGGTGCGTTGCGGAGGTGGAATGCGGGTGCTAGCGTCCGCGCGCCTTCCAGGAAGGGTCTGAACGCACGTGTTCAATGGGATCTACAAGTTCTTCTCCCGCGACCTGGCCATCGATCTCGGAACGGCGAACACGCTCATCTACATCCGCGGCCAGGGCATCGTCTCCAACGAGCCCTCCGTCGTGGCCGTGCAGCAGGAGCACCGCGGCGGCAAGAAGGTACTCGCGGTCGGCAAGGAAGCGAAGGAGATGCTCGGCCGCACGCCCGGAAACATCGTCGCCATCCGCCCGATGAAGGACGGCGTGATCGCGGACTTCGAGATCACCGCCGCCATGCTGCGCTACTTCATCCGCGCCGCGCACAACCGCTCGACGCTGGTCAAGCCGCGGATCATCATCGGCATCCCCAGCGGCATCACCGAGGTGGAGCGCCGCGCGGTGCGCGAGGCGGCGGAGAGCGCCGGCGCCCGCGAGGTCTACCTGATCGAGCAGCCGATGGCGGCGGCGATCGGCGCGGGCCTCCCCATCACCGAGCCGTCCGGGAACATGATCGTGGACATCGGCGGCGGCACTTCCGACGTGGCGGTCATCTCGCTCGCCGGCATCGTCTTCGCGAAGAGCGTGCGCGTGGGCGGCGACAAGATGGACGAGGCGATCATCCAGCACATCAAGCGCAAGTACAACCTGCTGATAGGCGAGCGGACGGCCGAGCTGATCAAGATGGGCATCGGCAACGCCTACCCGACCGACGAGGTGCTGACGATGGACATCAAGGGACGCGACCTGGTCGCCGGCGTCCCGCGCACGCTCACCGTCTCCAGCGACGAGATCCGCGACGCGCTCGCCGAGCCGGTGAACGCCATCGTCGAGGCGGTGAAGGTGACCCTGGAGCGCACCCCGCCCGAGCTGGCCGGCGACATCGCCGACCGCGGAATCGTGCTCGCCGGCGGCGGCGCGCTGCTCAAGAACCTCGACGCGCTCCTGCGCGAGGAGACCGGCCTGCCCGTCTTCCTCGCCGAGGACCCGCTCAGCTCCGTCGTGATCGGCGCCGGGAAGGCGCTGGAGGAGCTCGACATCCTCCGCCAGGTCTGCTCGCCGGCGTAAATTCGTCGGAGCGAGGTGTGCTCGCCCGCGTAGCTTTGCGGCGCGCGGCGCGCGGCTTAGACTCCATTGGTGCTGCCGCAGCTCGCCAAGCAAAAGCTGGGAAAGCTGTACCTCAACGAGATCGGACGCGCGCGGCGGCGCGTGGACGAGTTGCGCTCGCGGTACCCGAGCGCGCAGCCGCAGGAAGTCGCGCAGCGGCTCATCGACGCCAAGAAGACCTGGGCCGCAACCGGCGGCGCGGTGAGCGGGCTGTTCGGGCTGGTGTCGGTGCCCGCCGACCTCGCCTTCGTCACCGCGCTGCAGCTCTCGCTGATCATGGAGATCGCGCTGGTGTTCAAGGCGAACCTCAAGTCCGATCGCGCGCGCACCGAGGTGTTCGAGGTGCTGGGCTACTCGAACGGCGCGGACACCGTCAACCTGGCGAGCCGCGCCGGTCCGAAGCTGTTCGCCCGCGTCGCGGAGATGGTGCTCACCAAGCGGGGCCTCGCCTCGCTGGGCCGCGTGCTGCCGGTGGTCGCCGCTCCCGTCAGCGCCTGGCTGAACAACAAGGACATCCAGCGCGCCGGCGAAGCGGCCGTCCGCTACTACGGCACGATGCGCCAACTCCCCCGCCGCCCCGCCCCGGTGTAGACCAAACCACTGCACCACGGAGCACACGGAGAGCACGGAGGTTGTCATTTTTCCGAAAAGAACCTCTGTGAGCTCCGTGCTCTCCGTGGTGCAATTGGTTTGCCCTCTAGAGGTTCTTGGCGAGGAAGGCTTGGGTTTTTTGCCAGGCCTCGGCGGCGGCGGGGCCGTTGTACTTGCCGCCGGAGGGATTCGCGAAGGCGTGGTCCGCGTCGTACGCGTGGAACTCGTGCTTCACCCCCGCCTGGGTCAGGGCTTCGTCGAACGCCTTCACCTTGTCCGGCGTGATCCAGCCGTCCTTGTTGGCCCAGATGCCGAGCACCGGACCGCGCAGCGTCTTGAGCCGGTTCACGTCCGTGATCGGCATCCCGTAATAGATGACCGTGGCGTCCACGTCCTTCGGGTCGTTCAGCGAGGTCTTCAGCGACTCGCCCCCTCCCATGCACCAGCCGAGCGTGGCGACCTTCGCCCCGCCCGCGTTCGCCTTGAGCCACTCGAGCCCCGCCTCCTCGACGGCGTCGCCCCACTTCTCGTCCTTCTGCCCCATCAGCGCGCCGGCCTCCTTCGGGTCGGCGGTCACCTTCCCCTTGTAGAGGTCGACTGCGAGCGCGAGGTATCCGTCGCCGGCGAGCCGGTCGGCCATCGACTTGACCCAGTCGTTCAGGCCCCACCACTCGTGAAGCAGCAAGATTGCCCCTCTCGGCGTCGCCTTGGGCTTCGCCACGTAGGCCTTGGCCTCGCCCCCCTCGGCCTTCAGCGAGACGTTCTGTCCCTTGGGCCGGGGCGCCTGGGCGTCCATCGGGTGCATCTGGTGGACGGGCACCTTGGCGTCCTTGTCGGACCCGGAGCCGTGGACGTGCTCCTGCGCGAACGCCGGGAAGGCGAGCGCGAGGACGAGCAGCGGAATGCGCATGGAAGACCTCGATTCAGGCGTACGGCGTGGGATCGGGCACGCCCGCTTCCGCGAAGCCCCCTCGCCTGAGCCGGCACGAATCGCAGCGGCCGCAGGCGCGCCCCTCGAGGTCGGGGGCATAGCACGAATGGGTGAGCCCGTACGGAACGCCCAGCCGCGTCCCGAGGCGGATGATCTCCGCCTTGGAGAGCTGCAAGAGGGGCGCGTGCACCGTGTACCGCGCGCGGCCTTCCACCGCCGCCGCGGTGGCCACGTTGGCGAGCGCCTCGAACGCGCGCACGAAAGCCGGCCGGCAATCGGGGTACCCCGAGTAGTCGATCGCGTTCACGCCGATGTACAGGTCCTGGGCGCCGAGCACTTCCGCGTATCCAAGCGCGAGCGCGAGCAGCACCGTGTTGCGCGCCGGGACGTAGGTGACCGGGATGCCTTGCCCGAGAGGAGCGTCCTTCGGCACCTCCATCTCGCCGGTCAGCGCCGAGCCTCCGATGGCGCGCAGATCGAGCTCGACCACCTTGAGCGGAACGCCCGCAGCCGCGGCGACGCGCTCCGCGGCGCGCAGCTCGTGCGCGTGCCGCTGGCCGTACCGCACGGCCAGGGCGTGCGGCGCGAACCCTTCCTCCCGCGCGATGGCCAGGCACGTCGAGGAGTCGAGGCCGCCCGAGAAGAGGACGACCGCGGGCCTCATCGATTGGGCGTCCCGATGAGCGTGTAGTGCTCCGCGCACGGGAGGTCGCAGAGGCAGCCCCCCGCGTCCGTGGTGAGCGTCTGCAAGACCGACCCGTCGATCCCGGTCGGCTGCGGAACCAGGCCGCCGTCGGGCCCCAGCGCGAACCCGGTGGCGCCTCCGCCCAAAAGCGTGCCGCTGATGGTCTCGTTCACGTCCGCCGTGCACCCGCACAGCGTCTGCGCCGCCATCAGCGGCGGCGAGACGAAGGTGAAGCCGCCGTCGGGGTCGAGCGGGCTCTGCCGGACGAGCTCGCTGTTCGCCACCACCAGGTAGAGGGTGGCGGCCGCGGCCGCCTCGCCTGCGCAGAGGGTGGACTCCACCTGCTGCGAGGGCGGCACGATCGATCCGTCCGCCGGCGGCGGTCCCCCGTCCGGAGAGCGTTTCAGGACGCACTCGTCGGCCGTGTGCTGCAGGGTCAGGGCGAGCTCGAAATTGCCGGAGGGCAGGCTGTTCGAAGGGCAGCGCCGCGCGAGCGACTCGGGGCAGCCGGCGGAGGCGAGCGCGAGGGCGAGAACGATGGCTTCGGGAATTCTGCGCATGATCAATTGGGCAGGGTACCCTGCCCGGGCTGCGTCCGCGCGAGCGTGGCGGCGACGTGCTGCGCCACGCGGCGCAGGCGCTGCTCCGGAGAGGAGGTCTCGAGCAGCTGCTGCCGGTCGTGCGGCGATTCGATCACCATGGCGCCCACGGCGTCCGCCAGCTCTCCGGGCAGCGCCTTGCTCCCGGCCATCTGCGCCAGCGCGGTGGCCGCGGCGCCGGGCCGGTGGGCGCACAGCGCGAGCACGAGCCGGCGCAGCTCCTCCGCGGAGCGCTCCAGGCCGGCCGCGTCCGCCTCCGGTTCCGCCAGCGGCTCGGCGTGCACCAGCCGGTAGGGTTCCTCGGCGGGCAGCTCCTCCACGATGCGCGCGCGCAGCACGCCTCGCAGCACGATGTTGGAGCGTCCGTCCGGGAGCGGATCGACGCGGGCCAGGATCCCGGCGCCGATCACCGGCAGCACTCGCGGCGGCTCCCTGCGCTCGTGCAGCGCTTCCGCCGGGACGTTGGCCAGCGCCAGGACGCCCGTCCCGGCCTGGCAATCGCGGACCATCTTGCGGTAGCGCGGCTCGAAAACGTGCAGCGGGATCAGCGCGAACGGGAGGAGCACCGCGCCCGGCAGCGGGAAGATGGGCAGCCGGTGCAGCTGGCGTTCGACTCGCTGCGCGTCGTCCATGGTCGGCGCGCGGATCACGCGGCCTGCGCCTGACGGGCGCGCTGCTCCTTGACCCCCGCCTGGATGCGCATGCCGTAGAAGGACCGCCAGACGAAGACCAGGGCCGCGGCGAAGAACACCGCGGCGAGGGTCCAGCGGGTCGAGTTCTGCAGCTCGGTGGCCAGCTCCACGGCGAGCAGGCCGAAGAGCGTGGTGAACTTGATGATCGGGTTCATCGCCACGCTGGAGGTGTCCTTGAAGGGGTCGCCCACCGTGTCGCCGACCACGCTTGCGGCGTGCAGCGGCGTGCCCTTCGCCTTCAGCTCCACCTCGACGACCTTCTTGGCGTTGTCCCAGGCGCCGCCCGCGTCGGCCATGAAGATGGCCTGGTACAGGCCGAAGACGGCGATGGAGATGAGGTAGCCGATGAAGAAGAACGACTCGAGGCAGGCGAAGGCGAGGGTGATGAAGAAGACGGTCAGGAAGATGTTCCACATCCCGCGCTGCGCGTATTGCGTGCAGATCTCCACCACCTTCTTCGAGTCGGCGATGGACGCCTTCTCCGCGCTGTCCAGCTTGATGTTCGCCTTGATGAACTCGACCGCGCGGTAGGCGCCGGTGGAGACCGCCTGGATGGAGGCGCCGGTGAACCAGTAGATGACGGCGCCGCCGGTGATGAGCCCGAGGAGGAACGGCGCGTGCAGGATGGTGAGGAACTGCATGTTCGCCTTCAGCCCATCGGTGAGCACCATGATGATGCTGAAGATCATGGTGGTCGCGCCCACCACGGCGGTGCCGATCAGCACCGGCTTGGCAGTGGCCTTGAAGGTATTGCCGGCGCCGTCGTTCTCCTCCAGGTAGTTCTTGGCGCGCTCGAAGTCGACGTCGAACCCGAAGTCCCTCTTCAGCTCCTGCTTGATCCCGGGTTGCGCCTCGATCACCGACAGCTCGAAGACGCTCTGCGCGTTGTCGGTCACCGGGCCGTAGGAATCGACCGCGATGGTCACCGGGCCCATGCCGAGGAAACCGAACGCGATGAGGCCGAAGGCGAACACCGCCGGAGCGAGCATCAAGCCGGGCGGCAGCTGGAGCGACACCACGAACCCGATGCCCATCAGCGCCGCGATGGCGACGCCCATCCAGAACGCGCTGAAGTTGCCCGCCGTGAGCCCCGCGAGGACGTTGAGCGAGGCGCCGCCCTCGCGCGAGGCGGTCACCACCTCGCGCACGTGGGCCGACTCGGTGGAGGTGAACACCTTGACCAACTCGGGGATGACCGCGCCCGCCAATGTGCCGCAGGTGATGATCAGGGACAGCTTCCACCACAGGGACGCGTCGCCCCCCAGATTGGGGATCAGCAGGTAGCTGGCGACGAAGGTGAGGGCGATGGAGACGAAGCTCGTCAGCCAGACCAGCGAGGTGAGCGGCGCCTCGAAGTTCATGCGGTCCACGCCGCCGTACCGGGCGCGCGCGGCGGCCTCGTTGACGAGGTACGAGGCGACCGAGGTGACGATCATCAGGATGCGCATCGCGAAGATCCACACCAGCAGCTGCACCTGCACCGTGGAATCGTTCACGGCCAGCAGGATGAAGCTGATCAGCGCGACGCCGGTGACGCCGTAGGTCTCGAAGCCGTCCGCGGTAGGGCCGACCGAGTCGCCCGCGTTGTCGCCGGTGCAGTCCGCGATGACGCCCGGGTTGCGCGCGTCGTCCTCCTTGATGTTGAAGACGATCTTCATCAGGTCGCTGCCGATGTCGGCGATCTTGGTGAAGATGCCGCCCGCGATGCGCAGTGCCGAGGCGCCCAGCGATTCGCCGATGGCGAACCCGATGAAGCAGGGGCCGGCGTAGTCCCGGGGAACGAAGAGCAGGATGCAGAGCATCATCACCAGCTCGGTGGAGATGAGCATGGTGCCGATGCTCATGCCCGCCTTGAGCGGGATGGCATACGTCGGGAACGGCTTGCCGCGCAGCGCGGCGAAGGCGGTGCGCGAGTTGGCGAAGGTATTGACGCGGATCCCGAACCACGCCACGCCGTAGCTGCCGCCGATGCCGAGCAGGCTGAAGACCAGGATGGCGATCACCTTCGAGGCGTCGAAATGCCGCAGCCACCCGAAGTAGACCACCATGATGACGCCGATGAACCCCTCGAGGATGAGGATGAACTTGCCCTGCGTGATCAGGTACGTCTTGCAGGTCTCGTAGATCAGCTCGCTCACCTCGAGCATGGAGCGGTGCACCGGGAGGCCCTTGAGCTGCCGGTAGACGATCAGGCCGAAGGCGCCGCCCAGGGCGCATACCACCAGGCCGAGGAGGAGGAGCGAGCGGCCGCTCATCCCCAGGAACTGCACGCTGCCGAGGTCGGGCAGGATCAGGCGCGCCTCGTCGGCCCGCGCGGCGGCGGGCAGGAGCAGGGCGAGCGCGGCGGCGCCGAGGGCCGAAAGGGCGCGCGAAAGGGAAGTCTTGAAGGTCTGCATGCAGCCGGATCTCCGCTGGACCCCAGGGGCCAAAAGGGGCGGCGCAGGATAGGCGGATCAGACAGTCGTGTAAAGAGGGGTCCGTTACTTCAAAGCCACCTTGCGCGGGCCCTCGCCTTCCTTGGCCAGCGCGGCGAAATTGATGTTGCCGAAGCCGCTCTGGTTGCAGGCGAACATGATCCGCTTGATCACCTTGAACGGGATCTTGCGGTCGGCCTGCACGTTCACCAGGCCGCGGAACGGGTGCTCGAGGTCCTGGGCGTGGATGGTCTCGTACCGCCGGCGCTCGTCCCGCAGCGCGTCCTCCAGCTCGGGCACGTTGAGCACGTCGCCCTTGACCAGCTCGTCGGTCGAGGCCACCTGGCGGCCGTCGAAGGTCACCGCGTCCCCGGACACCGAGATGACCGGCGCCCGCTCGAGCTGCGCGCCGTGGTAGGCGTCGGGCAGCTTGATGTCCTTGCTCATGTAGAGGACCTCTCCGTTGGCGGAGAAGTTCATGAGCAGGAAGATGACGATGATGGTGAACATGTCGACCAGCGAGGTCAGCATCAGCCCCGCGTAGCCGTTCTTCTTCCCGCGGGCGAACTTCTTGCTGAAGACGCGGCTCTGCTCGATGCGCGGGCCGGGCCGCTTGCCGGGTTCGACGATCGCCATCGCTAGTTCAGCGGCGCAACGGTCACGTTGCGCAGCTGCTCCCCCAGGCAGATGTCCACGGTGCTCACCAGGTCGTCGTAGGCCACGGCGTCCTCCGGCTGCACGGCGATCGCGCTCTGATCCGGAAGGCTGGCCTTGAGGGTCTTGAGCTTGTCGGCGAGGGAGCGCCGGTCGAAGGCGGCCCCTCCTCCGGCCGAGGTCACCTTGGGGATCTCCACCGCCGCGCCGGGCATGGTCAGCTGGTATCCCTTCTCGGTGAGGAGCAGTTTCAGGTCCACGGTCTGCTCCTGTTTCTGCTGCGGCTCCGGCGGCCCGCCGCTCGAGGAAACTTGAAGGCCGGCGATCTGGGTCCACACCGCCGTGATCAGGAGGAAGCTGATGCAGCAGGAGAGGAGGTCGATGAACGGCACGAGGTTGACCTCGGCGTCCAGCGCCTTCTTGCCGCTTTTCGTATGGGGTTGAGGTGCCGCGCCCGCCATCGTCGTCGCCCTTTTTTCTGGAGTCGGCCGCTGCTACTGCTGCGGCAGATCCTGCGAGACGCGCATCTTGTCCTTGTTCGCCACGATCAGATTCAAGACGCCCACCGACGTCTCGTTGATGTCGTCGATCATGTGCTGGGTGCGCCCTTGCAGGAGCGAGAACGCCACCAGGGAGGGGATCGCCACGATGAGGCCGAACGCGGTGCAGTTCATGGCCTCGGCGATACCGTCGGAGAGGACCCGCGCCTTCTCGCTCGCGTCCACCCCCGCCACCGCGGCGAAGCACTGGATGAGGCCCACGATGGTGCCCAGGAGGCCGACCAGGGTGGCCACGTTGCCGATCATCGCCAGGTAGCCGGTGCGCTTCTCGATGCGCGGCATCTCGCGCAAGGAGGCCTCGTCCATCGCCGCCTGCACCTCGTCCTCGCCCTTGGGGACGTTGATCAGGCCCGCTTTGACGATGTTGGTGAGGGGCGTCTGCTTCTGGCCGGCGGTGTAGCTGATCGCCTTGTCCAGGTCGCCATTGAAGATGTGCGTCTTGAGCCCGCGCAGGAACTGCTCCTTGTCCACGCTGGCCGAGAAGAACAGCACCTGCACGCGGTCGATGATGACCGCGATGGCGAAGACCAGGCAGATGGCGATCGGGTACATGCCCGGCCCGCCGCCCTTCCAGTGCTGCGCCAGGGTCTCGAAGAACTGGTTCATCGTGTCCTCTGCTCCGCAAAGAGTTCGAAATCCACCGTGCCGCGGGATGGGCTCGCCGGACGCCCTCCGCCTGCCGCCCCGAGGCCACCCTCGGCTCGCGGCAGCAATCTTGGGTGCGCATGCCCGGGATGCAATCGGTCGCCCGCTGCCGCCCCGCGGCAGCGCCCGGCGGAGCGCCGGACTTTCCGAAAGTCGACTCCTCGCGGGCGCCTTTCGCGTGGTCCGCCGATCGGCTAGCGTCGCTCTTGCGCATGGCCCGCGGACCCGACTTCCCCAAGGTGCGGCACATCGCGCTGTCCACAGCGGAACCGGGCGCGGGCGCTGACGCGGTCATCGTCGCGTTCGAGGCCGCGCAGCCCGAGCCCGCCGAGCCCACGCAAGGGGCGCCCGAAGGGGCCCTGCCCGCGGCGGCGCAGGATCCCGCGCTGCGCGCCGGGGCGCAGGCCGCCGCCCCCGCGGCCACGGGCGTCCCTCCGCCTCCTCCGGCCCCGTCGCCGGCCGTGGCCCGCGTGGTGGTGGTCGACGTGGCGCGGGCGCGCGACGACGGCGAGGCCTGCCGGACCGCCGCCGGAGCAACGGTCATGGCGGAGGACCGGCCGGTCCGGTGCCCCAACTCCGCCGCCGGCCTCGAGCACGCGGGCGGCGTGGCGGCCTGGGCCACGCACCTGGGCGAGGCGGTGCTGCTCGACGGCCTCGATCGCTGGTACCGCTCCGGCCCGGCCGGCGCGGGCTTCTGCCGCTCCTGCGAGTTGGCCCTGGTCGAGGCGCTCCGGGAAAGCTACGGCGACCATTTCGAGGCGTTCGACCCCCTCGCGCGCCTGCGGGAGCAGCCCGCTTCGCGCACGGCGCCGTTCGCGGGAGCGCGGGAGGCGCTGCGGCTCGCCTCGACGGTGGAGGCGGCCAAGCGCGCGGCGCTCCGCGCCCGAGACGAGGCGCGCCGCGGGCGCGGGGTGGAGATCGCGGTGCTGGGCCGCGTCGGCACCTTGACCGGCGCGGCGCTCGCGATCTGCCGCCACCTGGACGGGCTCGTCTTCGACCTGCCCTCGCTCGACCCGGAAGAGGCCGTGTTGCCGCTCCTCGCCACCCGGGCCGCGCTCGGGCTGCGGCCGGCGGTGGCAGTGCTGCCCGCCGGGGCGACGCCCGAGCAGGTGCAGCTCTTCGCGGCGCTGGCGCTCGCCTGCGACGCGGACGTGACCTTGCCCCCCGGCGCGCCGCCCGGGGCGGAAGCGGCCCTCGCCGAGCACCGCAAGTTCCAGGAGGTGGTGCGCGAGCGGTTCCGCCCGTCCGAGCCGCTGCTCGATCTCGAGGTGCTCGTCTCGCCCTTCGCGGAGCACTGGGGCGGCGCGCACCTGCGCACCGCGAGCGTCTGCGCCGCCGCGCTCGGCCGGGCGCATCTGCTGCTCGGGGCGAGGCTCGATCTGTCGGAGCCCCGCGCGCAGGTGCTGCTGCTCGCCGGCTGCGCCGCGCTCCCGGCCGAGGACGCGGCCCGCGCCCGCCGTCACGTCGAGTCCGGAGGAGACGCCATCGTGGTCGGCAAGTGCGCCACCTGCGACGAGGAGGGGCGCCTGGGCCCGCCCGTCTTTCCCGAGGCCAAGGCCGGGATCCAGCGGATCGGCGAAGGCCGGGTGTACGCCATCGGGGTGGACTCGGACGCGCCGCCCTCGCCCGAAACGCAGGTGGTCCGCGCCGCCCGCGAGCTGTTGGGCCGCGGCCGGTCGCACCTGAGCCTCTCCGGGCGGGCGCGGCTGTTCGCTCGCGCGTACCTCGATCCGGAGCGGAAGCTGGACGTGCACCTGGTGAACCTCGACGCCCCGCGGCCGGCCCAGGGCGTCCTGCTCCACATCGCCGGCCAGGCCGCCGGCGCGGGCCGCACCGGTTACTGGTTCGCCCCGGAGCGCGACGCGGGCAAGGACGGAGAGCGCATTTCGCTCAACCCCTCCGGCTTCTCGGTCAGCACCGTCCTGCCCGGCATCTCCGCCGGCGCCCTCCTCGCGGTGCCGCGGTAGTCTCAGCGCCTCCGCGTCGATCTTTTGGTCCTGGATGAGTCCTTGATGACGATCGGGCCTGGAGCCGGGGGAGGAGGCTCGGAGGAGCGCTCGAGGTCGACGATGCGGCGGTTGCCGACGTACTCCATGGTCTCGTAGCGGGCGATCTTGCCGATCTTGCGGACGATCAGGGCCATCCGCTCGGCCTCGTGGAGGATCTGCTCCAGCTCCTCGCGGCCGGGCCCGTCCCCCTTGGCGCGGCGGAAGAGCAGCTCGGAGAACCCCAGGATGCTGGTGAGCGGCTGGTTCAGCTCGTGCGCGGCGGCGCCGGCCAGCTCCGAGGCCACCTTCGCCTTCTCCGCCAGCGCGAGCTTGGCCTGCGCCTCGTGCAGCTCGGCCTCGACGCGCAGGCGGTGCCGCTGATCGCTGAAGACGCCCACCGTCGCCGTCTCCCGCCCGCTCTCGGTCAAGAGGGCCGCCGAGAGATGGACCGGGATCACCTCGCCGCTCCTGGCCACCACCTCCGCTTGCAGGAGCCGGATCTGTGCCTCGCCCGGGTTGGCCCCGCGCAGCCGGTCCATGATCTCCCGCGCCTGCCCGGGCGGGTACACGTCGGCGACGGACATCTTCCCCACCACTTCGGCGGCGGAGAAGCCGGTGACGCGCTCGGCGCCCTTGTTCCAGAGCAGGATGCGGCCGCGCAGGTCGGCGGCGACGATCCCGTCGACCGTCGCGTCGATCAGCCGCTCGAGGAAGTCCTTCGTCTTGCGCAGCTCGGCTTCGATCTCGCGCGGCTCGGTCACGTCGCGGAAGCTCAGGATCGCGCGCCCGTGCTGCGAGCGGAGCGGCCCCGCCGAGACACTCAGCACCAGCCTCCGCCCGTCGCGGGTCTGGATCTCGAGGTCCGCCGAGAGCACGCGGCCGCCGCGCTGCAGCTCCCGCCACACCAGGGCGGCGTTCATCGCGCTCTGCGGCGCGACCAGCTCGGTCCAGGGAAGCCCGCGCGCCTGCTCCATGGTGACGCCCAGCGTGGCGCACCCGGCCGGGTTGAGGCTGAGCACCCGCCCGTCCTCGTCGAGCACCGCCATCCCGTCGGAGACGTGGCTGAAGAACTCCTCGTAGCGGCGGAGCTGGTGCACCTCGCGCTCGGCGGCGACGCGCGCGGCCACCTCCTGCGACCGCTCGGTCTGCACGCGCCCCACCAGCTGCGCGTTGCGCAGCGCCACCGCGGTGGCATTGGCGACGATGGAAAGGAAGCCGATCTCGCGCGGCGCGAAGGCGGAGCGGGCCATCGCGCGCAGGAAGAGCACGCCGACGACGTCGCCCTCGGAGACCATGGGAACGACCGCCACCGCCGAGATGCCTTGCTTGTCCACCGCCTCGCGCACCGGATCGAGCAGCGGGTGGCGGCGCGCGTCGTCGATCACCAGCGGCTTGCGGGTCTGCAGCACCTCGCGGATCTCGGGATAGGCGGACAGGTCGATGCGCAGCTCGCGCACCATCGCATCGTCGCTCGCCGCCACCACCCAGCCGGTGCCGCGCTGCGAATCGACCAGCACCAGCGAGCAGCGCTCGACGGTCAGGCGGCCGGCCAGCTTCTCCACTACCTCGAAGAGCAACCGGTCCGTGTCGCCGCTGGCGGCGAAGGTGCGGGTGACGTCGAGCAGCGCGGCCAGGTCCTGCGTCTGCCGCAGCATCTCGTCGCGATCCCGGCGCGCGCGGGAGAGGGCCCGCAGGAGCGGGGGAAGATCCACAGCGGCGTAGGGAGCGCGGACGAACCCGTCCAGCCCATCCGCCAGAGGCGCCTCGCTGTCTCGCGGGAGCACGCCGACCAGCGGTCCGTAGCACTGCCGCGCGAGCGCGATCAGCTCCTCGCGATCGCGCGCGGCGAGGTCGATGACGGCCGCCACCATCCCGGAAGCGCCGGGGTCGCCTTCGAGCAGGAGGCCGGAAGCACGAAGCGCGTCGCGGAGCGGCCCGTTGCCCTCGGTGAGGCCCAGGAGGGCGACTGTGAGCGGCTTCTGCAACTGAAGGCCCTTCGGCTCCCCCCACGGCCGAGCATAGCCCAGGCCCCCAGGGTGCGGAAAAGCCTGGCGGAAATCCGCCGGTTCGGCGAGCGGCCGAGGGGGCGTCCGCACGCTCGCATCCATTTCGGATTCGCGAGCAAAACCGATAGATTAGCCAGCAGAGCGCCAGGCGGCGAGGGCGGCGGCCAGCACTTCCTTCACCGCCACGCCGTGCTCTTTGGCCCGCACGCGGCAGTCCTCGAACTCGGGCGCCGCGTTGACCACCGCGCCTCCGCGGCGACCGAGCTTGACCCGGACGGGACCGTACCGCGTCGCGACCTCCACCACCTCGCGATCGAGGACGCTGCGCTCGACCCGGTGCGCGCGCACGCCCAGGGTGCTCGTCTCCTGGAACAGCGCTTCCTCGACGGCCGCCCGCGCGCCCTCGGGCACCACCGCCCCGAGCAGGTGCCCCGGCCTGCCCTTCTTCATCGTCACCGGGGCGATCCACGCATCGGCCGCGCCGGCCGCCAGCACCGCCTCGAGAGCGGCGGCCACCAGCTGCGGCGACAGATCGTCGAGGTTCGCCTCCAGCACCCACCCGGCGCCGCCTCCCGGCTGACCTCGGACGGTCGCGCCGAGCACGGCGCGGAGCAGGTTGGGCGCATCCTCCCAGCGCCGTGTCCCTGCACCGTAGCCGACCGCCTGCACGGAAAGCTCGGGCAGGGAATCGGCGGATTCGGTCCACGCGGCGACCAGCGCCGCGCCGGTGGGGGTGGTGCGCTCGCCCGGCCCGCTGGGCCGCAGGGCCCGCCCGCGCATCACCTCGAGCACCGCGGGGCCGGGGATGGGGATCGGCCCGTGCGCGGCGCGCGCCGTCCCTCCGCCGGAGGGCGGCGGAAGGCACACGATGCGCGCCGGAGCGAGCGCGGCGACGAGCAGCGCGCTGCCCACCACGTCGACGATCGAGTCCACCGCTCCCACCTCGTGGAACTCGACCTGGTCGGGTGGGACGCCGTGAACGCGCCCTTCCGCTTCGGCGAGGCGCGTGAAGGCGAGCAGGGCCAGCTCCCGCGCGCGCTCCGGCAGCCCGGCGCTGCCGAGCAGCTCGCGGATGGCGCGCCAGGGACGGTGGTGCGGCTCGCGATCGCGCACCTCCGGCGGGACCCGCACCTCGACCCGCAGCGCGCGGATGCCGCTCACCTCGACCGGCTCGGCCACCACCCGCGTGCCGCGCAGGTCGACGGCGCCGGACGCCTCGGCGAGGGCGAGAAGGCCGTCGTCGAGCGCCACGCGCGGAGCGCCGAGGTGCAGCAGCGCGGCGAGCATCATGTCGCCGGCGATGCCGCCGACCGGCTCCAGCGCGAGGACCGTCACCTGGCGCGGCCCCCGGCCGCCGCGCGAGCGATCAGCGCCGCCTGGAACCCGGCGCCGAATCCGTTGTCGATGTTCACCACGGACACGTTGGCCGCGCACGAGTTGAGCATGGCGAGCAGCGCGGCCAGGCCCCCCAGCGAGGCGCCGTACCCCACGCTGGTGGGGACCGCGATCACCGGCCGCGGAACCAGCCCGCCCACCACGGACGGCAGGGCGCCTTCCATTCCCGCGCAGACCACCAGCGCGTCGGCTTCGCGCAGGTCCGGGGCGCGGCGAAGCAGGCGGTGGAGGCCCGAGACGCCCGCGTCGTACAGGCGCTCGACGGCCGCTCCCGCGAACCCGGCGGTGACCGCGGCCTCCTCGGCGACCGGGATGTCCGTGGTGCCTGCGCAGACGACCGCCACCAGCCCTCGCGGCTCCTGGACGGCGCCCGGCGCGCGGGCATGGAACGTCCTGGAGACGGCGTCGTACCTGCCCTCCGGCGCCGCGGCCATCGCGGCGGGTGCCGCCTCCGGCGACAGGCGGGTCACCAGCACCGCCTGCCCCAGCTCGCGCAGGCGCGCCACCAGCTGCCCGATCTGCTCGGGCGACTTGCGCTCCCCGAAGATCACCTCGGGTACGCCTTGCCGCACCGCCCGCTCTCCGTCGAGCTGGGCGAACTCCGCGATCCGCTGCACGGGCAGCTCGGCCAGCCTCCGCGCCGCCTCCGCCACGGGGAGCTCGCCCTTCCTCACCCTCTCGAGGAACTCCTGCAACCCATTCAGGTCCACCGCCTCGATCTAGCCGAGAGCAGGACAAAAAGCATTCACCACGGAGGACACGGAGGGATTGGTTGAACGAAATCTCCGTGTGCTCCGTGCTCTCCGTGGTGCGATTGCTTTGCCTGGTCAGGCGGCGCCGAGGAGCTTGAGGAGGCGGGGGAGGGATTCTTCCTCGGGGGCGGCGACGATGCGGCCGGCGGAGCGGACGCCCGGCAGGCGGAGATCGGTGACGAGGAGCAGGGCGGAGTCGAGATCGCCGAAGCAGGCCTGCAGCGCGCGGTCCAGCGGGCCCACCTCGAC
>DASWGQ010000047.1:0-6242 GCA_036393595.1 Myxococcales bacterium
CGCTCGTCGAGCGTCCGCAGCCGGAGCATCTCGCGGTAGAGCCGCAAGAGCAGCTCCGGCGAGGGGCGCGGCCCGGCCTGTTCCAGCAATGTCTGTGCGCGCTTCATTCGAGGCGGGCCTCTCGCGGGAGCGGAACCTACGGGAAGCCGCCCGCCGTGTCCACGCGCTCGGCGCCAGGCTTGCTTTTCTCGCTGCGGAGGCGCATGAGGGCGGCGCTCCGAGGAAAGGGGGATTCAACATGAAGTTGCAAATCGCTGGCAGCCTCGTCCTCTGCCTGGCCCTGGCGGCGCTCGGTCTTGCGGCGAAGGAGCCGAAATCCGCCGGCGCCAAGACCATGGCAGACCACATCCTCACCCCCGACATGGTGAAGTGGGGGCCCGGGCCCGCCTCCCTCCCGCCGGGGACCGAGGCGGCGATCCTGGACGGGGACATGGCGAAGGCCGGCTCCGAGTTCACCCTGCGCCTGCGGGTGCCGGACGGCTGGAAGGTCGCGGCGCATTTCCATCCCAAGGACGAGCACGTCACCGTGCTGCAGGGCGCGTTCTGGATGGGCATGGGGGACAAGTTCGACGAGGCGGCATTGAAGGAGATGCCCACCGGCGGCTTCCACAGCATCCCCAAGGGCGTGCACCATTTCGGGATGGCCAAGGGCCAGACAGTCATCCAGTTGCACGGCGTCGGCCCGTGGGGAATCACGTACCTGGACCCGGCAGACGATCCACGCAAGATGGCCAAGAAGTAGACGTCCCGCGCGTTAGCCGTCGATCACGAGCAGCTCGGGTGCCTCCAACTCGCGGATGACCTCGTAGAGGAACGCGGCGCCGACGTGCCCGTCGATCACGCGGTGGTCGAACGAGCACGAGAGGTTCATGCGCTCGCCGATCTCGATCCGCTGCTCGCCGTTTGCCCCGGTGGCCACCACCGGCGTCTGCTTGATCTTGTGCACGCCGAGGATCGCCACCTCCGGGTGGTGGATGATCGGCGTCGCCAGCAGGCCGCCGTCCTTGCCGAGCGAGGTGATGGTGAAGGTGCCGCCCTGCAGCTCGGGGATGGCGAGCCTCTGCTCGCGCGCCGCCTTGGTCAGCCGGTCGATCTCGCTGCCGATCTCCCGGAGGTCCAGGCTCTCGACGTTCTTCACCACGAACACGGTGAGGCCCTGTTCGGTGGCGGCGCCGAAGCCGAGGTTCACGTCCTGCTTCACCACCAGCTCCTGCCTGGCCTCGTCCATCACCGCGTTCAGGTGCGGGTACTTGCGGAAGGCGGCCACCAGCGCCTTGGCGATGAACGGGAGGTAGCTCAGCTTCGGCTCGCCGCGCGCCGCGAGCCGCTCGTTCATGCGCGCGCGCAGCGCGGTGAGCGCCTTGGTGTCGGTCTCCTCGACGAAGGTGAAGTGCGCGGCGGTGGACTTGCTCCTCACCATCGATTCCGCGATGCGCTTGCGCAGGCCGCGCAGAGGGATGCGCTCCTCACCGCCCGGGGGACGCGGCTGCGGCCGGGCGGGCGCCCTCTGCTCCCTACCCTCGGGCTGCGGCGTCCGCTGCTGCTCCACGTACGCGAGCACGTCGGTCTTCATCACGCGGCCGAGGGGGCCAGTGCCGTGCACGCTGCCCAGGTCGACGCCCATGTCGCGCGCCATCTTCCGCGTCACCGGCGTGGCGAGGACCTTGCCGCGCTGCTCGCCGTTCCCGGACCCTTCGGCCCGCGCCTGCGGCCGGGGCGACGGTGCCTGTTCCAGGCGCGCCGGACCGGGAACGGTGGCGAGCGGCGCCGGGCTGCCGGCGTGCTGCGGAGGCAGCGGAGGCGCGGACTGGGCGGTCGGCGGCGCGTGCGGCGGGCCGGCCTCGGCGCTGCCCCCGTCCACCTCGAGCACCACCAGCGTCTGGTGCACCTTGGCGGTGTCGCCTTCGTTGCCCAGCGTCTGCACCACCTTCCCCTTGCGCGGGCTGGGGATGGTCACGGTGGCCTTGTCGGTCATCACCTCGACGAGCGGCTGGTCCTCCGCGATCTCGTCCCCCGGCTTCACCAGCCACTTGACGATCTCGCCCTCGACCACGCCCTCGCCGATGTCGGGCAGCTTGAACTCGAACTGCGCCATCGCGGTCCTCCTCAGGGCAGGTAGGCCGCCAGGCCGCGCAGGCCTTTCAGGATGCGCGGGGCGAGCGGCAGGTAGTCGTTCTCGAGCGTGTACGGGAACGGGGTGTCCCAGCCGGTGATGCGCAGGACGGGCGCCTCCAGCGAGGTGAAGCAGCGCTCCTGGACCAGCGCGGAGATCTCGGCCGCGAACCCCGAGGTGCGCGGCGCCTCCTGCACGATGGCGCAGCGGCCCGTCTTGCGCACGCTGCGCGTCACCGTCTCGACGTCCAGCGGCCACAGCGTGCGCAGGTCGATCAGCTCCGGGTCGAGACCCTGCTCGGCGGCCTGCGCGCAGGCCAGCTCGGCCTCGTGCAGCATGGCCCCCCAGGAGAGCACGGTGACGCCGCGGCCCTCGCGCACCAGGCGCGCCGCGCCGATCGGGACCGAGTACTCGCCCTCGGGCACCTCGCCGCGCGCCGCGCGGTACACCCGCTTCGGCTCCATGAACAGCACCGGATCGCTGCCGCGGATGGCGGAGATGAGCAGGCCCTTGGCGTCGACCGGATTGCTCGGACAGACCACTTGCAGCCCGCCGGCGTGGATGAAGAGCGCCTCGGGAGACTGCGAGTGGTAGTGGCCCCCCTTGATGCCTCCGCCCACCGGAGTGCGGATCACCACCGGCGCCGAGTACTGCCCGCCCGAGCGGTAGCGGAGCTTCGCCAGCTCGTTCACGATCTGGTCGAAGGCGGGATAGATGAAGTCGCTGAACTGGACCTCGGGGACCGGGCGCAGGCCGTACATCGCCATCCCGATCGCCGCGCCGACGATGCCGGCCTCGGCGAGCGGGGTGTCGATCACGCGCTCCGGCCCGAACTCCTCGTAGAGGCCCGCGGTGGCGCGGAACACGCCGCCGAACTTGCCCACGTCCTCGCCGAGCACCACCACGGACGGATCGCGCCGCATCTCGACGCGCAGCGCATCGTTGACCGCCTGGATGATGTTCCACTCTGGCATTTGCTGGACCCGGCTTGCTGCTTGCGGCTCGCGGCTTCAGGTTACTGCGACGCGACCTTCCGGCCTTCCTCGACCCAGCGCTGGACGAAGAACTCGCCCGCCTTGTACGAGCTGCGCACCAGAGGGCCGGCGGCGACGAACTTGAACCCCAGCTCCACGCCCTCCTGCTCCAGGTCGCGGAAGACCTCGGGCCGGACGTACTCCTCGACGGGCAAGTGCTTCTCGCTGGGGCGCAGGTACTGGCCGAGCGTGAGGATGTCGCAGCCGGCCGAGCGCAGGTCGCGCATCGCCTGGAGCACCTCGCCGCGCTGCTCGCCCAGGCCGAGCATGATGGACGACTTGGTCCTCATCCCGCCGCGCTTGTAGTGGGCCAGGACCTCGAGCGACTGCCGGTACGCGGCGCGCCGGTCGCGCACGCGCGGCGTGAGCCGCTCGACCGTCTCCACGTTGTGCGCGGCCACGGTCGGCTGCGCGTCGACGATCATGTCCAGCGCCGCCGCGTCGCCCTGGAAATCCGGCGTGAGCACCTCGACCAGCGTGCGAGGCGCGGCGCGGCGCAGCTCGACGATGGCCTGCGCGAAGTGCGACGCGCCCCCGTCCGGCAGCTCGTCCCGGTTCACGCTGGTGACCACCAGGTAGTCGAGCCCGAGCCGGCCCACCGCCTCGGCCAGGTGGCGCGGCTCCAGGGGATCGAGGGGAGCCGGCAGGCCCGAAGCCACGTCGCAGAAGCGGCAGCCGCGGGTGCAGACGTCGCCCATCAGCATCACGGTGGCGGTGCCGCCGCCCCAGCACTCGCCGACGTTGGGGCAGCTCGCCTCCTCGCAGACGGTGTGCAGGTTCAGCTCGCGCAGCGTGCGCTTGACGTGCTCGTACCGCCCGCCGCCCGGCATGCGGACCTTGAGCCAGTCCGGCTTGGGATCACGCGAGCGCGCCCGCGGGGCGCAGCCGCCGCCCGACGCGCTCCCGATCTGGACCAGGCCCGCCATGAGGGGCCGTACATAACCGAAACTACGCGGAGGCGCGAGCCCCCGCGCCGTCAGCGCGACAGCGGCGCGATGAAGTAGTTCAGGAAGCTCCACGAGCGCGCCGGCGCGTCGACCACGCAGCGCCAATGACCGGCCTTGCGCGGCGCGGCGTGCTGCTCGTGCGCGCTCACCACCATCTCGCCCGTCACCGAGAACAGCAGCACGGCCAGTCCGAGCAGCGAGCAACGGCGCCACTCTCGGGCCTCGGAGTCGGTCGGCGTGTACATGGGCCCTCCGGGGTTCCGGCAGGTCAACAGGGGAACGCCCGACGCATTCCCTGCCGGAGGTGATCGCCAGTCCACACCGGTTTCGGCCGGCGCGCAAGCGCCCGGGACCAAGAGCAAAAGCCGTGGCGGAAGAGCGCGGAGGCAAGGGGACGCCAGCCCCCACCCCAAGCCGCCAGCCTCTCAGATGTGCAGCGGCTTCCCCCGCACCGCCATGGCCGCCTCCGTCATGGCCTCGGTCAGCGTCGGATGCGGGCGGATGACGCGCGCCATCTCTTCGCTGGTCGTCTCCAGCCGCAAGAGCGAGCACGCTTCCGCGATCATCTCCGTCGCCCGAGGGCCCACGATGTGGACGCCGAGCACCTCGTCGTATTTCTCCTCGCCGACGACCTTCACCATGCCCTCGGACGCGCCGAGGATGCGCGCCTTGCCGTTCGCGGACATGGGGAACACGCCCGTCTTCACCTTGTAGCCGCGCTCGCGCGCCGCCTTCTCGGTGAGGCCCACCGAGGCGACCTCGGGCTCCGAGTACGTCGCGCCCGGCACCAGGTCGTAGTTCACCGGCTTCGGGTTGTGCCCCGCCAGCCGGTCGGCGACGAACTCGCCTTCCACGAACGCGAGGTGAGCGAGCTGCGGGTGCGGCCTGCCGGGCAGCGCCACCACGTCGCCGATGGCGGACAGCCACGGCTCGCCGGTGAGCAGCGTCTTGGGATCGATCACCACGAATCCGCGCTCGAGCTTCACCTTCCCGAGCGTCTCGAGATTCAGGTCCTCCGTCACCGGCCGGCGCCCGACGGCGCAGAGGAACACCTCGGCCTCGAGTACCTCGGTGCCCTTCTGCGAGGTGACCGTGCACTTCACCAGCTCGCCCGCGACCTCCACCTTCTCCACCTTGGCCGAGGTGAGGAACTTCACCTTGCGGCGCCGCATCGACTTCTCGAACTCGGTGGAGATGTCCTCGTCCTCGAGCGGGAGGAGGTGCGGCAGCATCTCCACGATGGTCACCTGGCTGCCGAACCGCTCGTAGACGCTGGCGAACTCGACGCCCACCGCGCCGGCGCCGAGGACGATGAGCCGCTTGGGGACGGTGGTGTTCTCGAGCAGCTCGTCCGAGGTGAGGATCCGAGTGCCGTCTATTTTGAGACCCGGGATGAGCCGCGGCGCCGAGCCGGAGGCGAGGATCACGTGCTTCGCCTCCACCATCTGATCGCCGGACGACCCGCCGGAGACCGCGATGCGCCCGGGTCCGGCGATCCGCGCGTGACCGTGCACGCGGTCGACCTTGTTCTTGCGGAAGAGGAACTCGACCCCCTTGGAGCTCTTGGAGACGACCGAGTCCTTGTGCTTGAGCACGGAGGCCATGTCGAGCTCGACGCCCGAGACCCTGACGCCTTGCTCGGCGGACTCCTGCGCGTTCTCGTACAGCTCGGCGGTGTGCAGGATGGCCTTGGTCGGGATGCAGCCGCGCAGCGTGCAGGTCCCGCCCAGGCGCGGGTCCTTCTCGATGCACACCGTCTTGAGGCCCAGCTGCCCGGCGCGGATGGACGCGACGTAACCGCCCGGTCCTGCTCCGATGATCGCCACGTCGTACTGGGCCACCAGGTCCTCCGGCTTCAGAAAGGCGGCTGGAAGTAGCGCCCGGGGTCCGGCCTGTCAAGGCGAGCGCAAGTGCACTTGCGACCAGCGGGAGAGGGCAGCCGATGCCCGCCGAGATCAGGTCCGGCGAGGCGGCAGCCCCGCCTCCTCGCGGGCCACGCTGGCGAGTCCCGCCCAGTCCCAGCCGTCGCGGCCCCGGGCGAGCGCGGCGAGCAGGTGATCGCGGAGCAACGAGGCCAGCGGCAGCGGCGCGCGCAGCTCCTGGCCGGCCTGCAGCGCGAGCGTCACGTCCTTGAGCGCCAGCGGCATG
>DASWGQ010000048.1:0-19978 GCA_036393595.1 Myxococcales bacterium
CGAGCAGGTCGGAAGGCGGCTTCCCGGTCGCGGCGTGCAGCAGGGTGGCGCCGAGCGCGTACAGGTCGCTGGTCGCGTCGACGGTGCCGCCGAGCTGCTCGGTCGGCATGTACCCGAAGGTGCCCACCAGGGTCGCGCCGAACGTGCGCGAGCCCGAGAGCCTCCGTGCGCTGCCGAAGTCGACCAGCACCAGCTCGCCGCCCGGGCGGACGATCAGGTTGTCGGGCTTGATGTCCCTGTGCAGCAGGCCGAGCTTGTGCAGATAGGCGAGCACCCGCAGCACCTGGACGGCGACGTCGCGCAGCTCGGCCTCGGCGAGCGGGCTGCGCGCGATGCGCGCCGAGAGCGGCTCGCCCTCGATGAACTCGGCGGCCAGGTAGAGCCGCAGATGGACGCCCTCGCCCTCCTGGAAGCTGGCGATGAACCGCGGGATGCGCGGGTGGTGCAGCGTCTTCAGCGTCGCCGCCTCGCGCTCGAAGGCGTCGATCTGCTGCGCGCCCGGCACGGTCGCGAACTGCAGCTCCTTGAGCGCGATGACCGCGCCGTCCGTCGCGGTGGCGCGGTAGACGCGGCCGTTCGCGCCCTGACCGAGGATGCGCTCCACGCGGTAGCCGCCGGCGACGCGGGCGACGCCGCAGAACGTGCAGCGCGGCTCCGCCCCGGCACGGCCGCACCCTGGACAGGCCGCTTCCATCTCCCCCCTCACGTTCATCCGGACAAAGCGATTGCACCACGGAGAGCACTGAGGTCACGGAGATCAGTTTTTCGCAAAACAACCTCCGTGGTCTCCGTGTGCTCCGTGGTGCAATCGTCTTGGACGGTCCAGCGTCCAATTCGATCTGCGAGTGTACCTTTGCGAGCGGGGTCTGCGAGGAAACGAGGGTGGGGCTCGGCCCTACAACCGACGCTGGTTCGACCACCCCGCGGGCACGACGGGCTCGACCGCGGAGGAGGGGACCCAGCCGGTCAGACCGTTGGCGAGCTTCACGCGGCGGAAGCCGTGGTCCTCGTCCTCGATGCGCAGAGCGGTGCCCTCGTGCACCTCGAAGTGGCTCGCGGCGCGGTCGCTCGGGCCTTCGCGCGCCGGGGCTGCCTGCGCCACCACCACGGCGCGGCGGAGCGTCAGGCGGTGCGCGGCCGCGGAGCCGGCCGTGACCAGCGCCGCCGCTCCCGCCAGGATGAAGCAGGCGCCCGCCGAGGTCCCCAGCGCCGCGCGCGACCGCAGGAAGTTCGCGGTGAGCAGGCCCCACCCGAGCGTCCACAGCGCGACCAGCGCCACCGCGGCGGGGCGGCCGGGCAGCGGAGCGAGCACGCGCGAGATCGCCTCCGCGCCGCCGTCCTCCGCCTCGCCCTCCAGCTTGTCGACGTTGCCCCGGCGGACCTCGAGGAGGTCGGCGCGGGCGTCGTCGTCCGAGGGGTCGAGGAACAGGGCCCGCTCGAGGTGCAGAGCCGCTTGCCCGCGCTTGCCCTGGCGCAGGTATGCGGCGCCGAGGTTGGTCTCCAGCTCGGGACTGACCAGCCCCTCCTCGAGGAGCGCCTCGTATCCGGCCACCGCGCGGGAGGTGTCGCCGGAGAGGTACGCCGCGTTGGCCTGGTCGAAGAGCGCGTTCCCGCGCGCCTCCGGGGGGACGGAGACGCCGGCGCGCGCCGCCGAGGCGGCGCAGAGCGCGGCGAGCGCGAGGCGCCTCATGCGCTCCTCCGCACCTTCTCGAGCTCGCCCAGCAGCCGTCCGGCGCGCTCGAGCCGCGCCTCCTGCGACGGCAAGTCGGAGCCGCCCGGGGCGAAGCGGGCGCGGTCGCATTCGTCGAGGACCCCGAGCACCGCGCGCACGGTCCCCGGCGGGTGACCGCGGTCGAGGAGCGCCCGGCCCAGCTCCTCGCGCGTGAGCCCCGCGGCCGCGATGCCCTGCTTGTCGGCGAGGTACCCGGTGAGCGCGCGGGCCACCTCGGCGTGGAAGTCGGACGCGGACCCGTTCCCGCGCCGCTGCTCCTCCAGCAGCGCCTCCGCGCCGCGCAGCCGCGCCCGCGCCGCGCTGCGCGCCTTCTTCACCCGCTCCTCCGCCGGGTCCCGCGCCAGCACACGGCGGACCCGGCCGGCGCCGGCGACGAGCGCGACTCCCACGGGACCCACCGCGAGCAGCGGCCAGAACCAGCCGCGCGTCCACGGCGGCGGCTCGACCGAGGCCCGCGTCATCCGCAGCCGGATGGGGCGCAGCCCTCCCGCGGCGAGCAGGTTCTGCGCGGGCACCTGCGAGCCGACCGATGCGTTCGCGGGCGCGGCGTGCACCTCCATCCGGATGGGGTCGGTGCGCACCGCGCGATACGTCTTCTGCGCCGGGTCGAACACGTCCATGGACAGGGACGGGATCTCGATCGCGCCGGTGCGCTCGGGCACCAGGAGCTGCTCGACGGTACGCGTGCCGGTCACCTGGCCCTGCTCGATCGACTCCTTGTCGTTGCTGGTCGCGTCGTACGAGCGCAGCCCGGGGATCTGGCCCAGCTTCGGCAGCGCGAGGTTGCGCACGTTGCCGCGGCCCTGCGCCACCAGCTTGAAGGTCACCGGCTGCCCCACGGCTACCGCCACCGGATCCACCGAGGCGGTGAGCGTCCAGCTCCCCACGTTGCCCGCATCGAAGCCGGCGGGCTTGCGCACCTCGGGGAGCGGCTGCACGTCCAGGGTGACCGGCTGCGAGGAGCGCCGGGTCGAGCTGCGCGAGAAGAGCATCCCGAAGCCGGTCATCACCTCGACCTCGGCGGGCTCGACCTGCACCTTGCCGGCCCGGAGCGGGAAGAGCGCGCGCTTGCGCAGCAGGAAGGCGCGGTAGGGGACGCCGTCGATGATGCGCGCCTCGCCGACCAGCTGCTGGGGCGCCTCGATCTCCTCGCTCCAGAAGCCGTCCAGGCGGGGAAGCTGCAGCTTGTCGATGCCGCTCACGTTGAGGCGCGCGAGCAGGTAGAGCGAGTACGTGATCTGTTGACCGACGAACGGACGCTCGCGGTCGACGCTCGCGCGCAGCACCAGGTCGCGGCTCTGGGGGTGCACGTCCTGGAAGGGGTCGAGCGCGCCGTCCTCGGTGAACGGATCCGGCAGAGGTGGCGGCGGAGTTGCCTGGGCGCGCGCCTTGGGCGCGGGGGTCTGGCCGGGCGGAAGGGCGCGGATGGAGATCGGCTGGGTGGTGTAGGTCCGCCCCTTGTAGGTGACCCGGGCCGGCTCGATGGCGAGCTGCCCTTCGCGCCGCGGCGCGAGCTTCACCGAGGTCACGGTGGTGCGGCGGAAGGTCGGCGCGCCGTTCAGGAACGTGAAGGCGACCTGCTCGGACTGGGACCGGCTGACCACGTCGAAGTCCTTGAGGTCGGGCAAGGTGAGCTCGGCCTGGTCTCCCTTGGACGAGACGGTCGCCGTGATCTGGAGGTTCAGCGTCCCGTCGAGCGCCACCTCGTCGGCGTCGGCGCGCGCGGACACCTGCACCTCCTCCGCGGCGGGCGCCGCCGAGGCGACCAGCAAGGCGGCGAGCGCGCTACCAATCCTTCTCGACATCCGTCCGCCGCTCCTTGGCCTTCTGCTTCCCGAACCGCCAGATCTGGAGGTTCTTCTCTCCCGCCCGCAGCGCGTCGAGGAGCCGCTGGGCCTCGCTCCGATCCATCGGACGGTTTCCCGCCGCTTGCAATTCTTTCTCTCCCGCCTCGTCCGGCCGCTGGGCCGCTTTTTCCTGCTGCTGCTCCTGTCCGGCCTGCTGCCGCTGGCCGTCCTGCTTGCGCTGTTGGTCCTGCCCGGCCTGCTTCTGCTGGTCCTTCTGCTGCTCCTGCGGACCCTGCTGCTTCTGCTTGTCGTCCTTCCCCGCCTGCGGCTTCTTCTCCTCTGCCCGCTGGCCCTGCGGCTGCTTCTGCTTGCGCTCGTCCGCGCGGAGCAGCAGCTCGAGGTTCACCTTCGCGTCGCGATCGTCCGGATCGAGCTGCAGCGCGCGCGCGTACGCGGCGATCGCCTCGTCCGGCCTTCCGGATTGCTCCAGCGCGTAACCCAGATCGTACGCGCCCATGGCCTTGAGCGGCCCATCGCCCTCGGTCAGCGCGCGATTCGCCTCCTGCACCGCCTGGGGGGCGAGCCGGGCGTTCCCCGCGCGCAGCAGGGCGGAGGCCCGGTCGTGCGCGAGCGCCGCGGCCCGCGGCCCGTGTTCTGGCGCCTCGGCCTTCTCGTACGCGTTCAGGGCGCCCTCGACGTCGCCTGCCGCGGCGCGGGCGTTTCCCTCGGCGACGTTTGGCTCGGGCTTCTCCACCAGCCTGCGCAGCGCGCGGCCGGCCCGGTCGAGGAGCGACGGTCCCGGAGCGCGGAGCGCGTCGGGTTCGAGCGCCACCGTCGGTTCAGCCATCAGCGCGGCCAGGAGGAGCGCGATCAAGGGGCCCTCCGGCGCAGCCGCCCTTCGCCCAGGGCGGCGGCCGCGCAGAGCAGCGCGAAGGCGGGCCAGGCGACGTACGGATAGCGGTCGTCGTACTGCACGGCGAGGCGCGACTCGAGCTCGCCCTTCTGCAGCTTCTCCAGCTCGTCGACCATGGCCGTGACGCCCAGGTCGACGCCCCCCGCGGTCAGCACCCTCCCTCCCGCGCGCGCCGTCAGCTCGCGCAGCCCCGCGAGATCGGTGCGCGTCAGCACCGTGCGCCCGTCCCGGTCCTTCTTGTAGCCGGTCACGTTGCCCTTTGCGTCGACCAAGGGGATGGGCTCGCCTTCCTCGTTGCCCACGGCGACCGCGTAGACGTGGATGCCCGCGTCGCCCAGCTCCTTGGCGGACTCCAGGGCGGCGCCCTCGTTGTCCTCGCCGTCGGTGATGAGCAGCACCGCCTTGCCGGCAGCGCCGCGGGCGCCGCCGTCCAGTACGCGCCGGGCTTCCTGCAGCGCGCCCGCGATCGCCGTCCCCTGCTGGGGCATGGCGCCGGGATCGACGGCGCGCAGGAACAGCTTCGCGGCGCTGTAGTCGGTGGTGAGCGGGCACTGCACGAACGCCTCGCCGGCGAACACGACCAGCCCCACGCGATCGCCGCGCAGGCGATCGAGAAGGGCCGTGACCTCCACCTTGGCCCGCTCCAGCCGCGACGGCTTCACGTCCCGCGCCAGCATGCTGGTCGAGGCATCCAGCGCCACCACCAGGTCGATGCCGCTCCGCTTCACGATCTCCGTGCGCTCGCCGCATTGCGGGCCGGCCGCCGCGATCGAGAGCAGCGCCAGCCCCGTGCCGAGCAGGCCGCCGCGCAGCACGCCCTGCGACGCGCCGCCGCCGGGCAGGACCTGCTCGCGCCTGCCCTCGGGAACCGCGGAGCGCGCGCGTCCCCACCTCCGCCAGACGCAGAAGGCCGCCGCGGCGCCGGCGGCGAGCCCCAGAGGCGAGAGCCACAGCCAGACCGGGTCGACGATGCGGAGCCGGAAGCCGAGCAGCGTGGTCTGCAGCGCGGCGGCGAAGAGGAGCGCGGCGGTCATGGCGCCCCCGAGAAGCGCGTGGCGCGCAGCGAGAGGCCGAACAGCCCGAGCAGGGCGGCGGGAAGGAACATCCGCCCGTACCACTCGTCGTACTGCGCGGAGCCGCCCGCCTCGTAGATCTTCGACTTCTCCAGGCTGTCCAGGACCTGGGAGAGGCCGCGCTCGAGCGACTCGCGATCGGTGGCCTGGTAGGCGGTGCCGCCGGTGGACTTCGCGATTTGGTGCAAGAGATCGGGGTTCACGTCGATCTCGACCTGCTCGTACAGCGTGCGCCCGAACAGATCGGTGCCGGTCGGATACGGGACCCGGCCTCCCTTCCCGATCAGGATGGTGAAGACCTTGATGCCCATGTCCTTGGCGATCTGGGCGGCCTGCAGGGGAGAGATGTTGCCGGCGTTGTTGTCGCCGTCGGTGAGCAGGATGACGACCTTGCTCTTCGCGTCGGACTCGCGCAGGCGGTTCACCGCGGTCGCCAGCGCGTTGCCGATGGCGGTGCCGTCGACGATGACGCCGGTCTTGACCTGGTCGAGCAGCTCCTCCAGCACGCGGTAGTCGAGGGTCAGCGGGCACTGGGTGTAGGCCTCGCCGGCGAACACCACCAGGCCGATGCGGTCGTTCTGGCGCGAGGAGATGAAGTTCTTGAGCACTTCCTTGGCGACGGAGATGCGGTCCTTGGGGCGGAAGTCCGCCGCCAGCATCGAGGTGGAGAGGTCGAACGCGACCACGATGTCGATCCCCTGCACCGACAGATCGATGCGGCGGCTGGCGCGCAGGCGCGGGCCGGACAGCCCTACCGTCGTGAGCGCCAGCGCCGCGATGAGGAGCCCGCCGGGCAGCCACCACAGCCGCGCCCACCTCGACACGGGCAGCGCGATCGGAGCGGCGGGGACCACCAGCCGCGGCATCCGCCGCCTGCGGCGCGCGAGCAGCCACACCGCGGGAGGCGCGAAGAGCAGCGCCAGGAGCGCCCACGGGTGCGCGAAGGCGACGCGCTCGAAGGCGGCGGCGATCACGCCGCGCCTCCGGCCGCCGCGGCGCGGACAGGCATCTCGACCACCGCCAGGGTCCTGTCCACCAGCGAGGCGGCGCGGTCGATCGCGCGCTCGCATTCCCCTGCGCTCGGCTCGGCGCGGGCGAACTTCACCAGGTCCTGCCAGGACAGCTCGTCCGACAGCTCCGGCAGGTCGAGGCCCAGGAGCCTGCGGCGGTGCAGCTCGGCGAGCAGCTCCTCGCTGGTGAGATCGAGCGCGTCGAAGCGCAGCCTGCGCCCGAGGTAGGCGCGCACGATCTCCGACAGCTCGAAGACGGCGGCCCTGCCCAGGCCGCGGTCCCACGGTCGCCGCTGCTTGAGCGCGAGGAGGCGCGCCATCGCCTCCTCCTCGGGCGTCGGGGGCGGCGGGACCGGCGCGGGCCTGCGGGCGCGCCGGCGCCTCGCCTCGCGCACCAGGAGGATGCACGCGACCAGCAGCAGGAGCCCCCCCAGGATCCAGGCCCAGAGGAAGCTGCGCACCAGCACGGGAACCGGGGGCTTGGGCCCGTGGTGCGCCTGCTCCGGGTTCGAAGCGCGCTCCTCGGCGACCAGGCTGCGCAGCCGGATCGGCGTCTCCGGGACGGTGAGCTGGCGCGCTCCCTCGGGTCCGTCGACGAGGAGCGCGAGCGTCGGGAGGCGAGGGTCGAGCGACTTCAGGACCACGAGCGGCAGCGTGAACGTCGTCTCGGCGCGGTCGCCCTTCGTCGCACGCGTGGCGGTGGGAGGGCCGCGCAGCGCGAGCGGCTCCACCGGCAGCGGCTCGGGCAATGCGACCACGTCGAGCGAAGCGTGCTCGACCCGGAGGGTGATCGTGAACGGCTCGCCGAGCGTCACCTCGCCCTTGTCGGGCTGCGCCGAGAGCGCGAACGGGTGCGCGGCCGGCCTCGGCTGCGCATCCGCCGCGGGCGTGGCGGCGGCCGCGGCCGCGAGCAGCAGCGCGATCACCTGCGCCTCCCGCGCGCGCGGAAGAGCGCCGCCAGGGGCGCGACGTAGTCGTCCCCCGGCCGCACCCGCACCGCGTCCAAGGACAGCTTCCGGAAGATGCGCTCGCGCCTCTCCCGCGCCTCGCGCGCCGCCTCGGCGTAGGCGGCGCGGGTGCGCTTGTCGGACATGTCGATCCATACCGTGGCGCCGGTCTCCGAGTCCGCCACGGGCCACAGGCCGGAGAGCGCGCCGGCCGGCAGCTCGTCCTCGACCGGATCGCTCACCACCACGGGAACCACGTCGTGCCGGCGCGCGCAGACCGCGAGCGCGGCTTCGTAGTCGCTGGCGAGGAAGTCGCTCACCACGAACACCACCGCGCGGCGGCGCAGGAGCCTGGTCACGTCGCGCAGCGCGAGGGCGATGTCGGTCCCGCGGCCGCCAGGCTTGAAGGCCAGGGCCTCGCTGATGAGCCGCAGCCCGTGCTTGCGGCCCCGGCGGGGCGGGACGAACCGCTCGACGCGGTCGGTGAAGAGCAGGAGCCCGGCCCGATCGCCATTCTCCAGCGCGCTGAAGACGAGCAGGGCGGCGATCTCCGCGGCCACCTCCGCCTTCGCCTGCGCCGAGAGCCCCACACCCTGGGAGGCGCTGCGGTCCACCGCGATGAGCGCGGTCAGCTCGCGCTCCTCGACGAAGACCTTCACGAACGGCTCGCCGATGCGCGCGGTCACGTTCCAATCGATGGCGCGGATCTCGTCGCCGGGCTGGTACGGCCGCACCTCGCTGAACGCCATCCCCCGCCCCTTGAAGACCGAGTGGTACCCGCCCGCCAGCGTGTCCAGCACCGCGCGCCGGGTGGTGATCTCGATGCGCCGGATCTTGCGGATCAGCTCTGCGGGCGCGGCCATCAGGGGACTTCGATCTTCTCCAGGATCCTCTGGACGATCTTCTCCGAGGTGAGGTTCTCCGCCTCGGCCTCGTAGGTGAGCGAGACGCGGTGGCGCAAGACGTCGTACGCGATCGCCTTCACGTCCTCGGGCGTGACGAAGCCGCGGTGGCGCAGGAAGGCGTGGGCGCGCGCCGCCAGGTTCAGGTAGATGGTCGCGCGGGGCGAGGCGCCGTACTCGATGTACCCGGCCAGCTCCTTGAGGCCGCTCTGGGCCGGGTCGCGCGTCGCGAACACCACGTTGACGATGTACTCCTTGACCTTCGCATCGATGTAGACGTCGGCGACGGTCTGCTGCGCCCGCTCCAGCTCCTCCGGGCCGACCACCGGCTCGAGCTGCACGGGAGGCTTGCCGGCCACGCGCTCCATGATCTGCAGCTCCTCCGCGCGCGTCGGGTAGCCGACCTTCACCTTGAGCATGAACCGATCGACCTGCGCCTCGGGCAACGGGTACGTGCCTTCCTGCTCGATGGGGTTCTCGGTCGCCATCACCAGGAACGGGCGCGGCAGCGGGAAGGTCTGGTCGCCGATGGTGACCTGCTTCTCCTGCATCGACTCGAGCAGCGCGCTCTGCACCTTGGCCGGCGCGCGGTTGATCTCGTCCGCGAGGATGAGGTTCGCGAAGAGCGGGCCCTTCTTCACCGTGAACGACTGCGTCTGCGGCTGGTAGACTTGCGTGCCGACCAGGTCCGCCGGCAGCAGGTCGGGCGTGAACTGGATGCGCTTGAAGGAGAGGCGCAGGCAGTCCGAAAGGGTCTTGACCGTGAGCGTCTTCGCCAGGCCCGGGACGCCTTCGAGCAGCACGTGGCCGCCGGTGATGAGCCCCACCAGCAGCCGCTCGATCATGGTGCGCTGGCCGACCACCACCTGTCCGGCCTGGCCGAGGAGCTGATCGACGAACCCCGATTCCTGCTGGATGCGCTCGTTGAGCAGGCGGATGTCGGCGGCGGGCTGGGTGACGGCCAAGTCGGGACCTCCGGAGGCGCAGCAGCCTACCGCGCATCCAGGACGTCCGCCCTGAAAAGCGCAGCGCCGCCGGATACGTCGGCGACTGGCACAACGCCCGAAGCGTCCCTGGATTCCGGCCGCGGCTCGGCGGTGAGGTGCTGTCGGTACAGGTAGTAGAGGGCCGCGTCCCGGTCAGTCGTCCGCGGTCAGCGGGCCCTGGATGGGCTCGCCGCGCACTTCCGCCGGGATCGAGCCGTCCTCGGGGAAGAAGCGGTCCAGGGCGCGGCGCACGTCGGCCGCCGTGTGCAGGTCGGGCGCCAGCCGCCGGAACGCCAGGCCTCCCCGGCGGCCGCGCGTGTACCAGAGCAGGTGCTTGCGCAGCTCGCGCACCGCGGCACGCTCGGCCTCGTCGGCGGTCAGCTCGACATGGGCATGGCCGCCATTTTCCCGGTATGGCCGCGGGCGCGGGGCGCCTTCGGGACGCAGCACGCGGAAGCGGCCCTGCTTCTCCTGCACCGCGAGGTCGACGTGGCGCAGGATCATCGCGCGCCACTCCTGCACGGTCACCTCCGGCGGCTCCTCCCCGCGCTCGAGCGCGAGAAGCTCGCGGAAGATCCAGGGATAGCCGCATGCGCCCCGGGCGATGCGGGCCGCGTCGGCGCCGGTCTCCTCGAGCATGCGCCGCGCGTCGCGGGCGCTGAACAGATCGCCCGAGCCCCACACGCCGATCTGCACCGCCCTCTTGGTCGCGGCGATGAGGGCCCAGTCGGCGCGCCCGCGGTACATCTGCGCGCGCGTCCGGGGGTGGAGGCCGACGGCGACCGCTCCGCCCTGCTCGCAAGCCTTGGCGATCTCCGGCGCGTTGCGGTGCTCCTCGTCCCAGCCCGCGCGCAGCTTGACCGTGACCGGCAGGGGGGCGACCGCGTCCACCACCTTGCGGACGGCCCGCTCCGCCACCGAGGGCTCCTTCAGCATGGCGGCGCCGGCGCCGTGGCAGCAGACCTTCTTCACCGGGCAGCCCATGTTGATGTCCACCGCATCGATCGGCCCGTACTTCTCGACCGCGACGCGCGCGCCCTCGGCGAGCACCTCCGCGACGTGACCGAAGACCTGGATGGCGAACGGCCGCTCGTCCGGCGGACGCTCCAGGTAGCTGAGCGTCTGGTCGCCGCCGTGCACCAGCCCGTGGCTGGAGATCATCTCTGTGTGCGCGATCGAGGCGCCCATCTCCCGGCAGAGCAGGCGGAAGGGCCAGTCCGACACGCCCGCGAGCGGCGCCAGGAAGTAGCGGTTCGGCAGCGTGAGAGGCCCCAGCTTCACCGGGCGCACCGTGCCGCCGGCGCCGGTCGCCTGGGGCGCGGCGCGCGCGAACCGCGCGTCGAAGGGAGAGTCCTGGTTGAGGGCGCCGATGGACACGGGCGGGGATCTATACACAATACAGGCACCCGTTGCCCGCACATGCGAACTCGACTTGCCCGACTCTCCGCTGTCGCCTGCCTCCTCGCGCTCGCGGCGGGCTGCAGACAAGCGCCTCCGTCGGCCGCGCGGGAAGGAGCGCCGGCTCCAGCGCAGGCAGCGCCACCCGCGGTCGCGCCAACCGCGGTCGCCCCGGCTGCGGCAGGCGCCGCCCGTGGCACCCTGGTGTTCAAGGCGAGCACGGCGGGCCAGATCGTGCCGTGCGGCTGCTCCCCGGATCAGCGCGGCGGCCTGCCTCGCGCGGCGGCCGGGCTGAAGAAGCTGCGCGCCGCATCTCCGGGGCTCGCCTACGTCGAGGCCGGAGATCTCTTGTTCGAATCGGCCCTGCCGCGCAGGGGTCCCCCGGGCGCTCAGGCCGAGTTGAAGGCGCGCACCCTGGCGCGCGGGGAGGAGATGCTCGGCGCCGCGGCGCGGGCGGTCGGCGCGCGGGACCTCGCGCTGGGCGCGCAGTTCGTCGCCGAGACCCGCGGGAACGTTCCGCTCCTCGATGCGGGCGCCGCGCCCGTCGTCGGCGCCCGGGCCGCGCTGCTCGTCAAGGCCGGCGACGTGCCGGTGGGCGTCCTCGCCGCCGGCCTCGGCCCGGATCCGGCGCAGACGGTCCGCGCGCGCGCCGCGCAGCTCCGCCGGGACGGGGCGCGCGCCGTGGTGCTCCTCGCCCACCCGCGCGGCGGCTGGCAGGAGGCGCGCCAGCTCGCGCAAGCCACGCTGGGCGAGGTGGACCTCGTCATCCTCGGCCACCTCGACGACCCGGCGACCGACCCGAACCGCGCGGATCCGGGTCCCCCGGTGCTGCTGTCGGTCGAGGGTCACGGGCAGAGCTTGCTCCGCGTCGACCTGCAGCTCCCCGCGGGCGCGCCGACGGGCGTCTTCCTCGCCCAGGACGAGGCCGGCAAGCAGGCCGAGCTGAAGGAGCTGGACGACCGCATCGCGCGCCTCCGCCAGCAGGCGCGCGCCGCGCCCGAGGACATGCGCCTGCTGTACGCGGACAAGATCCGCGAGGTGGAGCAGCGGCGCGCGCAGCTCGCTTCCGTGCAGCAGGCCGCGCCTGCCGGCTCGCTGGTGATCACGCCCACCTTCATCCCGCTGGGCCCGGACGTCCGTGACGAGCCGGATGTCGGCGCCCTGGTCGCCGCCTACGACGAACAGGTGGCCGAGATGAACCTGCGGCTGGCGAAGCAGCAGCCGGAGACCTGCCCGCCGCCCAGGCGCGGCGAGCCCGCCTTCACCGGGATCTCCTCCGCGGGCAAGGTGAAGGGATGCGCGGAGTGCCACGAGTCCCAGTCGCAGTTCTGGGCGAACACGGGCCACTCGCACGCCTACGACACCCTGGTCTCCGCCCGCAAGCAGTTCAGCCTCGACTGCGTGCGCTGCCACGTGACCGGATGGCAGCAACCCGGCGGGGTGTGCCGCATCGATCTTACACACATGGGTGGCCCCGGATTCCAGGGACGTGGGAAAGGAAGGCAAGACGTGCAATGCGAGATGTGCCACGGACCGGGCAGCGAGCACGCCAAGGACCCGCCCGGCCACATCTCGACGGAGGTCCCGGTCAGCGTCTGCGTGCGCTGCCACGAGGCGGCCAACTCGCCGCACTTCGATGACGGCCGCTACCGCCCGTTCATCGTCGGCCCGGGGCATGGCACGCCGCTCAAGCCCGGCGAGAAGCCCCACCCGCTCGCGTCAGGCAGCGGACCGAACGAGGCCCTGAAGGCTTCCTTGAAAGGGATGCAATGAGGATCCTCGACTCGCTGCGAGGGGAAGGGGTGAGCCGAGAGCGCGAGGTGGAGCGGGCCGCGGAGGCCGCGGCCCGGGAAGAGCCGGCGCGCGGCCGCCTCTGGCTGTCGCTCGCCGCCCAGCGCCGCAAGCTCGGTTTGTCGGCGCGCCGGCTGCTTCAGCGCAGCAGCGCGGAAATGCAGGCGCTCGCGCTGCGCGGCGTCCCCGATCTGCGCCTGGACTGGCTGCATCGCGTCTCGCACGCGGCGCTCATCGCCCAGGGCGCCGAGAGCTGGACGGGCACGCTGGGGGGTTACCGCGTGCACCGCTACGCCTTCGCGGGCCGCGGCAAGGACCGGCCGGTGCTGCTCCTGCACGGGCTGGGCGGATCGGCGGACTCGGTCGCCACGCTGGTGCCCCCGCTCCTGCCCATCTCCGCGCGGGTGGTGCTCCTCGAGCTTCCCGGACACGGGCGGTCTCCGCCGCCGCCCGAAGGGCCCCTCGCCGCGCGCGAATACGGCCAGGTGGTGACCGCCGCCGTGGACCGCCTGTACGCCGAGTACGGCAAGGTGGCGCTGGTCGGCAATTCGCTGGGCGGCGCGCTCGCGCTGTACGCGGCGCACGAGCGCCCCGATGAGGTGGCGGGCGTGGTCGGCCTCAATCCGGCGGGCGCGGACCTGTCCGAGGAGGCGCTCGGCGTGCTGCCGGAGAGCTTCGCCGACGAGCGCACGGGCGCGACGCGCATGGCGCAGCTGCTCTTCCACCGCACGCCGTGGCTGTTCTGGCTGGTGGCGAGGGACTTCGCCCGCGGGTGGTCGAGCCCGACGGTGCAGCGCATCCTCGACGACGCGCGCAACGACCGCGACCGGTCGCTCGGCATCGACGTGCTCTCGGCGATCCGCGCGCCGGTGCTCATCCTCTGGGGAGCGCAGGATCGGCTGCTGCCCTCCACCAGCGCCGAGGACTTCCGGCGGCACATCCCCGGAGCGCGAGTGGAGATGATCCCCGGCTGCGGACACATCCCGCAGCTCGAGTGCCCCGCCTACACCCGGCGCCGCGTGCGCGAATTCATCGAAAAATTGAAGACCTGACCGGATCGTCCGATACCCTGCAGGACAGGGTGTCCCGCGCGGCCGGCGGCACCGGCCGAAAGCCTGGAATGCGGCCTGTCGGCCGTGTATTGTTGCGGAAGCACTGTTGCGTGGAGAGGTAGCAGCTTGTCGGCAGGTATCCGACACGGGAAACCCGTTCGGCTGTTTTGACACAGAGTGGGGGCGCCGCTACCGTCCCCCCTGTCAGCGAAAGGTGGAGGAGCTTGTCGCCGCGATCGGGACGACCACAGGGGGCCGCCTTCGTCGCCTTGCTCCTCGCCGCCGCCGCGGCGCGCGCCGAAGCGCCGGCGCCGGACATCGCCGCCGCCGGGCTCGAGGGCTCGGCGGTGACCGCCGTTCCCACCGCCTCGGGCGTGTCGGTTCCTCCGGAGCCGGTCAAGCCCGCGGCGCGGCCCGACGAGAAGGCCGACGCCGCGGACGCCGACGATCCCGAGTCGCAGGCCGAGGTCGACAAGGGCGCCGCCGAGCTCGAGGAAGTGCGCAAGGCCGAGGAGAAGGCGGGCCTCTTGCCCCAGGCGCCGGGCGCCGGGCCGCGCGACGGACTCACCATCGGGCTCGACTCCTGGGACCCGCTGGCCCGCGACCTGGCCGCCGCGCTGGGCACCTCGATCGACGGCGCGCCGCTGGCCGATCCGGCGCCTTCGGGCCTGGCGCAGGTGCGGCTCGCGGAGCTGGCCGGCATCTCCGAGGACGAGCTGCGCGCCAAGTACGACATCCCGGTCGAGCTGAACGACGCGGTGGTCGCCTACATCCGCTTCTTCCAGACCGATGCGCGGGTGCACTTCACCAAGTGGCTCGGGCGCAGCACGCGCTTCATGCCGATGATGCGCGGCCTGCTGGAGAAGCAGGGCCTGCCGCTCGACCTGGTGTACCTCAGCATGATCGAGAGCGGGTTCAGCACCTACGCGTACTCCTTCGCCAGGGCAGCCGGGCTCTGGCAGTTCGTGGTCGGCACCAGCCGGCGGTACGGGCTGCACACCGACTTCTGGGTGGACGAGCGGCGGGATCCGATCAAGGCGACCATCGCCGCCGCGCGGTACCTGAAGGACCTGAAGGAGCGTTTCCACGGCGACTGGTACCTCGCCTGGGCGGGCTACAACGCCGGCGAGGGAAAGGTGGATCGCGCCATCCGCCGCGAGTCCACGCGCGACTTCTGGCGCATGATGAGCAAGGGCCGCACGCTCCGCGCGGAGACCAAGCACTACGTGCCCAAGCTGATCGCGGCGGCGCTCATCGCCAAGCACCCCGAGCGTTTCGGCTTCAAGGTCGATTATGCGGAGCCGTGGGAGGCCGACGAGCTCTACATCGCGGACGCGACCGACCTGCACGTCATCGCCAAGACCGCCGGCATCACCATCGACGAGGTGCGCGACCTGAACCCCGAGCTGCGCCGTTTCTGCACGCCTCCGGGCGGCTGGAGCGTCCGGCTGCCGAAGGGCAAGAAGGAGGCGTTCGTCGCCGAGTTCGAGAAGCTCGACGCCGGCGACCGGCTCAGCTTCACCGAGCACAAGGTCGAGCGGGGCGAGCCGCTCTCGAAAATTGCCCGCGCCTACGGCGTGAGCGAGGGCGCCATCCTCCGCACCAACGGCCTCAAGAGCTACCGGCAGGTGAAGGTCGGCAGGGTGCTGGTGATCCCGATGAAGCAGTCCTCGCGCGGCCTGCTCGCCGGGAGCCAGCTGGAGGACAGGCGCACGCCGCGCCTGCAGGGCCGCAGCGCCGCCAAGACGGTGGCGGCCGCGACGGCGGCCTCGGTACGGGTCAATGAGGACGGACGGCGGCAGACGTACGTGGTCAGGGCGGGCGACACGCTGTGGAGCATCGCGTCGAAGTTCTCGACCACAGTCGAGCGCCTCAAGCGCCTGAACAACCTGACCGGCCGGCGTGCCCGCGATCTGCAGGTCGGGCAGCGCCTCGCGGTGAAGGACACCGAGAGCTGACACCCGCCGCCCCGGGCCGAAGGACACTATCCCGACAGGGCGCGTTCATGACATATCGGGGCCTCCACAACAAAGGGGGAAGTCATGCGGTCCTTCCGCGGCAGTCACGTTCTGGTGGCCGCCCTCGCACTCGCGCCCGGTTGGGCGCTCGCCCAGCACGAGCACGATCATGCGCACCTCGCGCCGGAGAAGTTCGGCCAGGTTCATTTTCCGACCTCGTGCAACCCGCGGGTTCAGCCGGTGTTCGAGCGGGGGCTGGCGCTGTTGCACTCCTTCGCCTACGCCAAGGCAGCGACGGTCTTCCAGGAGGTTTCGGCCAAGGAGCCCAGTTGCGGCATGGCGCAGTGGGGGGTCGCGATGACGTACTTCCACGCCATCTGGGGGCCGCCCACCGACGACGAGTTCGCCGCCGGACGGACGGCGGCGCAGAAGGCGGCGGCCCTGGGCGCGCCGAGCGCCCGTGAGCGCGACTACATCGCTTCGATTGGCGCCTACTACCAGGGCGATGGTGTGGCGCATCCGGCGCGCGTCGTGGCCTACGAAAAGGCGATGGCCGGCGTGGACGAGCGGAACCCCGGCGACCACGAGGCGGCGATCTTCCACGCCCTGGGAATTCTCGGCGTGGCCTACAACTCGCCGCCCGAGAAGACCTACGCGCGGCAAAGGGAGGCGGCGAAGATTCTCAACCGCCTGTTGACTGTCGAGCCCGAGCATCCGGGGATCGCCCACTACATGATCCACTCCTTCGACTACCCCGAGCTCGCCGAGCTGGCGCTACCGGCGGCCCGCGCCTACGCCAAGATCGCCCCTTCGGCGCCGCACGCGCAGCACATGCCGTCGCACATCTTCACCCGCCTGGGGATGTGGAAGGAGTCGATCGAATCGAACCTCGCCTCGGAGCAGACGGCGCAGGCGTGGCTCGCCAAGACCCAACCCGGAGCGACGGCGTTCGACGCCCTGCACGCGATGGACTACATGGAGTACGCGTATCTACAGACGGGACAGGATGCCAAGGCGCGAGAGCTGGTCGACAACGTCGCCAAGGTGACGAGCTTCGACGTCCCACAGTTCGCCGCCGCCTACGCGCTGGCCGCCGTCCCGGCCCGTCACGCGCTCGAGCGCCGCGCCTGGAAGGAGGCGGCGGCGCTGACGGCACGACCAGCGACGTTCCCCTGGGCGAAGTATCCCTACGCCAAGGCGATCGTTCACTTCGCGCGCGCCGTCGGCGGGGCTCGCGCGGGCGACCTGGAAACGGCGCGCCACGAGGTCGCGACGCTGGCCGAGATCCAAGCCTCGCTCAAGGGCCAGAAGGGGTTCGACTGGGCGACCCAGGTCGAAATCCAGCGGCGCGAGGCGGCGGGCTGGCTGGCGCGGGCCGAGAAGAAGGACGCCGAAGCGCTGGCGCTCCTGCGATCGGCGGTCGACCTCGAGGACTCGACCGACAAGCATCCGGTCACGCCCGGGTCGATCCTTCCGGCACGCGAGCAACTCGCCGACCTGCTCGCCGAGCTGGCGCAGCCGGCCGCGGCGCTCGCCGAGTACGAGACGTCGCTCCGTTCGGCGCCGGCGCGCCTCAACAGCTATCACGGCGCCGCGCAGGCGGCCGAGCGCGCCGGGAAGAAGCAAGAGGCGAAGGCCTTCCACGAGCGGCTGGTGGCGCTTTGCGGTGGGTCGGTGCCCGCCCGCGTGGGATCGGCGATCACTGCTGCGAAGTAGAGCGAGCGGACACTTTCGCGATCGCAGGCGGCCAGGGCGGCGCTGCGCTCTTCGAGAGCGCGAAGATCATCGGATGCGTTCTGGCGGGCGCCGCGCCCGTTGCGGAGGGCGTGCGTCCGAGCGAGGATGCGCCGCCATGAAGACATTCCGCGCGGTTTCCGCGCTGGCCTTGCCGCTGGCCTGCGCCGGATCGACTCCCTCGCAGACGGGCTCCTCGGCCGGCCGGGCCGACCTCATGATGGAACGGCCGCGGATGGAGGAGCACCTGATCCCGTCGGACACGGCGGGCATCCAGCTCTACCTGCGCAACAAGCGCCTCGAGAAGGTCGCGTCGGACCGCATCCTGCTGTTCGTGCACGGCTCGACCTACCCGGCCGAGACGTCGTTCGACCTGCCGCTGGGCGGCATCTCGTTCATGGACTTCCTCGCCCGTGGCGGCTGGGACGTGTGGCTCGTCGACCTGCGCGGCTACGGCCGCTCGACGCGGCCACCGGAGATGGATCAGCCCCCCGGCGCGAACCCGCCGATCGTGACCACCGACGTGGCGGTGCGGGACGTGGCGAGCGCGGTGGACTTCATCCTCGCGCAGCGCAAGGCGCCGAGGATCGCGCTGATGGGCTGGTCGTGGGGCACGACCATCATGGCGGGCTACACGGTGCGGAACCCGGGCAAGGTCAGCAAGCTCGTGCTCTACGCGCCGCAATGGCTGCGCACCACGCCCTCGCTGATCGTAGGAGAAGGCGCCTACCGGACCGTCTCGATGGACTCCGCGCGCGACCGATGGCTCAAGGGAGTGCCCGAGGACAAGAGGAAGGACCTGATCCCCGACGGCTGGTTCGAGCAATGGGCGCAGGCGACGTTCGCGACCGATCCGGTGGGCTCGAAGCAGAACCCGCCGGTCTTGCGCGCGCCGAACGGCACGCTGCGCGATACGAAGGAGTACTGGTCGAGCGGCAAGCCGTACTACGACCCGGCGCAGATCAAGGTGCCGGTTTTGATCGTCCACGCGGAGTGGGACCAGGACCTCCCCAACCCGATGCCCCGCGAGGTCTTCTCGCGCCTGACCTCCGCGCCGTACCGCCGGCTGGTCGAGATCGGCGAGGGCACCCACACCGTGATCATGGAGAAGAACCGGGACCAGCTCTTCAACGAGGTCCGGCTCTTCCTGGACGAGCTGCGGTAGGGAGGAGACCGATGTCGCTCATACGTCCGGCCCTCGACCCCGCCATCGTGCAGCCCCGTTCGAGCTCTGGCTATCCTGAGCCCTTCCGCTCACGGGTGCTTCCGCGGGCGAAGCGCGCGCTCGGAGATGCGCTCGGGCTCACCAAGATCGGCGTCAACCTGACGACCCTCGCTCCCGGGAAGGAATCATCGATGCGGCACTGGCACACGCTCGAGGAGGAGTTGGTCTACGTGCTGGAGGGCGAGGTGGTCCTCAAGACCGACACCGGCGAGCAGATCCTCACTGCCGGCACGTGCGCCGGCTTTCCGGCAGGCGCAAAGGACGGCCACCAGCTCATCAACCGGAGCAGCCGGCCCGCGCGGTACTTGGAGATCAGCAACCGTGATCCCGATGACACCGCCGCCTATTCGGACGTCGACCTCGCTTACGGCAAGGACGTACGAGGCGGCGTGGTCTACTCCCACAAAGACGGCCGCCCGTACTGACGCGGCTCCCCTGACCCAAGTTACCGGTGGCAATCGGCGACGACGTCGAGAATCGCGCGCGTCACCAGATCGGGTCGGTCGCGGGCGATCAAGTGGCCTGAGCCCTCGGCCACCACGAGCCGGCCGCGCTTCGACTTGTGGGCCAGGGCACGCTCCAGCTCCTGCCACTTCGGCTCCGCCTCGCGCTCCTCGTCGGCGTCGACCCCGAGCAGCTCTCCCGGCCGGGTGTGAGTGAGCACCACCAGCGGGAGGTCCACCCGCATCGGCGGCAGATCGCGAAGCTGCCGGAGCGAGGGCTGGAGCCCGTCGACCAGCGATGCGGCCGCCTCGAACGCCTGCGGCCGATACACCACCGCTCGGGCGCTCCGCGAATGTCCGAGGCGGAAGGGGTCCCAAACACGCATCAGCCCGAATCGCGCGAGCCAGGCCGCCAGGTGGGCCTGCCGCGAGGCCTTGGCCTGAGAGCGGGGCAGCGCGTTGGCGAAGTCTTCGTGGGGAGAGTCGATCAGCACCACTCCGCAGACGTCCGCTGGGTGCCGCGAGGTGAAGCTGCGCGACACGATCCCGCCCGCGGACGCGCCGGCGAGAACGTACGGAGGCGGCAGGCGCGCCTCGCGGAGCAGCGCCTCCAGTTCACCCGACAGCCGTTCCAGCGTGCGCGGCATCGGCCCTGGCTCGCTGTAGCCCATGCCCGCGCGGTCATACGCGCAGGCGCGCGTCGTCCCGGCCACGTCGGCCTGCACCCTCTCGTATTGCAGGTAGTTTCCGAACCCGCTCGACTCGAGCACCACCGTAGGCAGTCCGGACCCTTTGCAGAGCAGGTGCAGCCGCGGGCCGGCCGCGTCGATCAGCTGGCCGGGCGCCGGAGCCGCCGCCACATCGCGCCACGTGGAGATCGATTGGTACGCCGCCAACGCGATCGGCACCGCTGCCACCAGCGCCGCGATCCAGCCCTTCCCTCGTCCATGGCGAGGGGTCACAACGTCAGGCCGAGCCCCGCCGAAAGGCCCCAGAGCAGATTCCCCTCGAACGTGTAGACCCGCCC
>DASWGQ010000049.1:0-26858 GCA_036393595.1 Myxococcales bacterium
GTCGGGGTCGGGGTCGAGGTCGAGGTCGAGGTCGAGGTCGGGGTCGCGGTCGGAGCCGGCGTCGTTCCCCTGAACAACGGATCGTCCGCCATCTGCCGGTGCGCTTCCGCGCGGGCCTCCGCCCGGAGCGCCTCGTACTCGCGGCGTTCCGCTTCGTCCATCTGGTCGAGCGCGAAGTTCAGCTTGGCGCGGGCCTTGACCACCCGGCTGCGGGCGTCGTCCGCGAGCCGGCGGCCCTCCTCGAGCAGGTCGGCCGCGGCGATCGGCTTCAGAGCGGGATCGCGGGCGCGCTGCAGCTTCTCCTCGCCCGCGCGCTGCTGCGCCTCGGCCGCGGACAGCTCCGCCTGCGCGGCCCAGGCGACCTGCTGCGCGCGCGCCTTGAGCGACTTCCCCCGCCCCTCCAGCGCCTGCGCCTCGCGCTGCGCGCGCGCTTGCGCCTCGAGGTGCTGCATCTTGAGGATCAGCTCGTCCACCTCGTCCGGCATGGGCTGAGCCTAGCACGCGGCCGCGGCGCGCAACCGGCACGTGCGCTCCGCGCGGAGCGGTTGGGGTACGCTGCGGAAGTGGGTGCGCTGCTCCTCTCCGCCGAGCTCTGGATCGCCGGCGGGCGCCTGCTCGATGCGCACGGAGCGCGCCCGGCTGCGCTGGCGATCGAGGCGGGCCGCATCGCGGGCGAGGCCCCCAGGCCGCCGGCCGGGGCGAAGATCGTCGACGCGAGCGGGCTCGTGCTGCTCCCTGCATTCATCGACGCGCACGTGCACCTCTCCGTGGCCGGAAAGGTCCCGGACGTCGCCGCCGCCGAGCTCCGCGGCGGGGTGGCGGCAGTGCTCGATCTCGGCGAGCCCGAGCGCACCTTGCCGCTCGAAGCGCCGCCGCTGCGGGTGCGCTTCGCCGGCCCGCTCTTCACCGCCCCGCGCGGGTACCCGACGCAGAGCTGGGGCGCGAACGGGTACGGGCTCGAGCTGGCCACCCCGGACGAGGCCCGCGCGGCGGTCCAGCGGCTGGCGAAGGCGGGCGCGCGGTTCGTGAAGCTCGCGTTCGACCGGCGGTTCCCGCTGCTCGATGCCGAGGTGGCGCGCTCCGCCGCGCAGGAGGCGCACCGGCTCGGCTTGCGCGTCGCCGCGCACGCCCTCGACGCCGACGCCGTTCGCCGGGCCCTGGCCGCCGGCGCGGACGTCCTCGCGCACACGCCAGTCGAGCCGCTCCCGGAGGACCTGGTGCGCGAAGCCGGCGTGCGCCGGGTCTGGCTGGTCTCCACGCTGCGCGCGTTCGGAGGCACCTCGGGCGCGCTCGACAACCTCCGCCGCCTGCGGGCTGCGGGCGTCCGCGTCGCCTACGGCACCGATCTGGGGAACCAGGGCACCTCGCCGGGAATCGACGCGAAGGAGCTGGCGCTGCTGGGCAAGGCGGGCCTCTCGGTCCGCGAAGCCATCGAGGCGGCGACCGCCGCGGCGGCGGAGATGCTCGGGGAGCGGGACCTCGGTCATCTCCGCAAGGGAGCGGCGGCGTCGGTGATCGGTGTGCCCGAGGCGGCCCTGCAAGACACGCGGCTCTTCGCGCGTCCGACCCTGGTGTTGATCGACGGCGTTCCGCCGCGCTGATCTCAAGCAGGGAAGAGCCGCAACAGCGTGATCTCGGGCGGGGCGAAGACGCGCATCGGCGGACCCCAGAACCCGGTGCCTCGGCTGACGTAGAGCTGCGCATCGCCCAGCCGGTGGAGCCCCGCGATGTACGGCTGGACGAGCGCGACCAGCCAGGAGAACGGCCAGATCTGCCCGCCGTGCGTGTGCCCGCTGAGCGTGAGCGAGACGCCGTGCCGCGCCGCCTCGCGGAACTGACGCGGCTGGTGGGCGAGGAGGACGACCGGCTTCGCGGAGTCGCGCCCGTCGAGCGCTCGCGGAAGGTCGGGCGCGTATCGCCCGCGCCCGGTCGGATCGTGGATGCCGGCCACGTCCAGCCCGGGCGCCACCTCGACGCGCTCGTTGGCGAGCGGCCGGATCCCGAGGGTCGGCAGGTACCGCAACCAGTCGTCGACGCCCGAGTAGTACTCGTGGTTGCCGGTGGTGAAGTAGACGCCGCGAGGCGCCTCGGCGAGCCGCGCGAGCGGCGCGACATGCTCGCGCAGCTCGTCCACCGTGCCGTCCACCAGGTCGCCGGTGATGGCCACCAGATCCGGCCGGAGCGCGCGCACGCGCTCGACCACGCCCTCCACCCAGTCCTTCTGCAAGAGCGGCCCGATGTGGACGTCGGAGATCTGCACCAGCCGCAGACCGGCGAGCGCGGGCGGCAGGTTGGGGATGCGCACGGGGACGTCCTTGATGCGCAGCCCCGCGAGCGCCGAGCGGACTCCGGCGGCCGACAGCCCGGCCACGACGCCGCTCACGCCGACCGCGAGCGCGCGCGCCAAGAGGACGCGCCGCTCGGGATCGGAGGGAGCGTCCGGCGAGCGGAGCTTGCGCGCGACCCAGGCCACCGCGCGGCCCGCGTCGGCGAGGCCGAGGAACGCGAACAGCAGGAAGACGACGCCCATCCAGAGGAAGGCGACCCAGACCATCGCGCGGGGAGCGCCGCGGGTCCGCGACAGGACCAGCGTCGCGGGCAGCACGACCGCCATGGTGGCCAGCAGCGCGGTCGCGAGCCGCGCCGCGGCCGGCGGCAGCTGCGGGTCGCGGACGAGCCGGGCCCACACGTAGTAGTGCATGCCGCCCAGGAGCAGGAGCGCGACGGCGACGAAAGCGAGGAAGGGGAGGAGGCGGGCCACTTTGACCTCGATCAAGGATGCCTCAAGAGCGGGTCCGATTCATTCCTCGCTCGACAGGAGCGCGGCCAGCCGCGCGCGGTCGAGGCGCATGCGCAGGGTGCGCTCCTGCGTGGCGATCACCGACCCGGGGGAGGCGCCCTTCGGCTTGCGCACGTGCTTGCGCCGGGTCCAGGACACCTCGGCGGCGTCCTCGCCGCGGGCGCGGGAGAAGTGCGCGGCGAGCAGCGCCGCGTCGGCCAGCGTCCGCGCGTCGGGCGCTTCGCCCGCGTCCGGTATGACGACGTGCGAGCCTTGCACACCTCGGGCGTGCAGCCACACGTCGTTGCCGCGCGCCACGCGCAGGGTGAGCGCGTCGTTGTCGCGCGCGCTGCGGCCGACCAGGATGCGAGCGCCGCCCGCGGATCGGAACGTGCGGTAGGGAAGGCGCGGCCCCTCCGCGCGGCCGGGGCGGCGCGGCGCACGTCCGCCCGGGATGGCGCCGGACTCCTCCTCGATGGCGCGCAGCGCGCCGGCATCCGCCGCTGCCTCCGCGCGCGCCAGCGCCTCCTCGGCGCGCGCCAGGCTGGCGGCGACCTCCGATCTGCGCGCGGCGATGCGCGCCGCCGCCGCTTGGTAGCGCTGCGAACGACGGAACCAACGCGCGGCGTTCTGGGACGCCGAGAGGGCGGGGTCGAGCTGCAGGACGACCTCGCGGGGCGTGCCACGTTCGTCGAGGTCGAGCCAATCGGGCACGCGCGCCTCGCGGGCGCCTCGCGGGATGCGGGACTGGTGCGGGACGAGCAGCTCGGCGCGCCTGCGGTCCTCCTTCGCCTGGGCCGCGCGCGCAGCGTCGCCATCCACGGCGGTGAGCGTCCGGCGCATCCGCTGGACGCGGGCGCGGAGCCGCTTCTCCAGCTCGCGCCGGCGGGCTGCCACGCCCGCGGCTTCCTCGGCCGCCAGGGCGGCGCGCAGGAGCGCAGCATCTTCGATCGAGGTCGAGGGCGAGGGCGGGGTCGAGGTCGGGGTCGAGGTGGATTCGGCGAGTTGGACCTCCTGCACCTCCCGATACGCGGCCCCGGATCTGCGGTCCGCTCCGGCGCCGGCGGCGGCCCACACGATGCGCTCGCCGCTCTCCGCCGGTCCGAGCAGCAGCAGGGCGGGGCCGTCCCCCGCGATGAGCGCGCGCGGTCCCGCGAGCGTCTCGAAGCCGAGCCGCGCCGCGACGTCGCCGCCATGGAGCGGCCGCTCCAGGCGCGCGGACGAAAGCCGCGCCCCTTCGAGGGCGGCGCGCAACGTGGCCTGGGACCTCGGCGCCGACTCCGCCGAGGTGGGCCGCTCGTCCGCGACCGCTGCGAGCGCGAGCCGCGCATCGAGCACGGCGAGCGCGGTGCGCCGCGGAACGCGGAGCTGCAGCACCGCCACCGCCGCGGAGGGCAGCCACAGCTTCTGCACGGTGCCGCCGACGAGCGCGCGCACGCCGCCCAGCAGGCGCGCGCGGCGCTCGAACGTCATCTTGCCGCTGGGAGGAGATCGGGCCACGCGCCGGAAGACTACCGCGCTGCGGCCGGGGGCGGCCTCGGACGAGGCCGCCCGGGACGTGCCGGGCTACTTCTTCGAGCCCCTTCGCTTCGTCGTCCGCTTCGCGCCCTTCTTCGTCCCCTTCCGTCCGCCCTTCTTCTTCGTCGGCATCGGTTCCACCCTCCGAAACGTTGTTGGTGTGGTGCGGAGCAATTCGCGCGCGCAACCACTGTGGCGCACCATAGAGAGCGCGATCCAGGCTGTCAAGGAAGCGGCCGCGCGCATCACCGCGATTTTTCAGAGTGAAATCAGATTCACTTTCAGTGAAACGCCGATCGGCGCGCGCACGCGGCGCGCGTGCGCTCGAACGCGGAGGCCGCGGTGGAAGTCGAGTCCGCCTGGCCGCTGCCGGTGTCGCGGTCGCGTCGCCGCGCGCCGGGGTCGGGGCGGCGACGGCGCAAGTGCGCCCGTGTGTGCGCGGACCGCTCGCCCGCCTGCTCGGGCCCCGACGGCCGGCCGGAGCCCTGTTGCTCAAGCGATCGGCCTGCCCCTAGAGTGACGGCCGGGCATGAAACCGACGCAGCTTCCTCTCTTCTCCGCCCGCGCCGCCGATCGCGCCGCCGCGCTCCCGGAGCGCCCCGCGCCTCAGGTCGCGGCCTACGTCCTCGCCGAGCGGATCGGGCGCCTGCTCCGCGAGCCGGTGGACGTCCACCTGACCGACAACGCCTGGACCATGGTGTCGTTCAAGCGGCTGCAGGGCCGGGTGCGCTTCCGCCTGCACCACATGTTCTCGGCGGCGAACGACGACGTGGTCCGAGCCCTGGCGGGCTTCACCGGCCGCAACCGGCGCACGCACGGCCGCGCCATCGATGACTACATCCGCACCAACCGCGACCTGATCCGCGCCGTCCCCGAGCGGCCTCAGCAGAAGCTCACCGAGCGCGGGCGGGTCCACGACCTCGGGGACATCTTCGCGCAGCTCAACGAACAGCACTTCGAAGGCGGCCTGGAGGCGCGCATCGGCTGGGGCCGCCGCGGTCCGGGCGGCCGGCGGCGCTCGATCAAGATGGGCGTGTACCTGCACGACCAGAAGCTGATCCGCATCCACCCCGCGCTGGACGATCCGCGCGTGCCGCGCGCCTTCGTCGAGCTGGTCGTGTTCCACGAGATGCTCCACCAGGCCATCCCGCCTGTGAACGCGCGGGACGGGCGCCGCATCGTGCACGGGCGCGACTTCCGGGCCCGCGAGCGCCGCTTCCCCGGGTACGAGCGCGCGCGCGCCTGGGAGAAGCAGAACCTGCATCTGTTGCTTCGCCACCGGCCCTGACCCGAGGCGAAGCGCACGCCCATGGCGCGGCATGGAATGCGTTGTAGGCTGCTCGGGCCTTGCGCAAGACCTTGCCCCCCTTGTTCCTCGCGCTCTGCGCTTGCGCGACGCCCTCCACGCCCTTCGAGGGCCGGCCGGTGCTCGTCGGGATCGACTTCGTCGGCAACCAGAGCATCTCGTCGGGCGAGCTGCTCGATCACATCGCCACGGCTCCGACCAGCGGTTTGTTCAAGAAGACGGCCCGCTACTACGACGCCGACCTGTTCGCCATCGACCTGAAGCGGATCGTCCGCTGGTACAACCAGAAGGGCTTCTACGAGGCGAGGGTCACCGGCGTCGACGAGGTGCGCGACGAGAAGGGCCGCGTGCGCCTGGTGGTCCACATCGAGGAGGGGCACCGCGCGTTCGTGAAGGACATCTGGTTCGTCGACACCGACGGCGTGACTCCGGAAGAGATGGCGGACGTCGACGGCGCGCTGGCGCTGCACCGCGGTGATGATTTCGACGAGGACCAGTACGAGAAGTCCAAGGAGCAGCTCGTCGATCAGCTCAAGCAGCGCGGATTCGCCGAGGCGCAGGTGACCGGCCAGGTGCGCGTGGCGCCCGAGGACGCCGCCGCGTTCATCACCTACAAGCTCGATCCGGGCCCCAGGTACACGTTCGGCCGGGTGGTGGTGACCGGAAACCGCGCCGTCGACGCCTCGGAGATCATCCGCGCGACCGGGATCCGCCGCGGCGACCGCTACTCGCCGCGCGCGCTCCAGCTCGCGCAGCAGCGGGTCTACAACCTGGGCGCGTTCGCCGGCGTCCGGGTTGCGCTCGAGCCGCTGGGGGACAGCCCGGTCGCGGCGGTGCGGGTGACCGTGCGCGAGGCGCCCTTCCAGACCATCCGGTTGGGCGTCGGAGGGCAGATCGAGGAGTTCCGCTGGGAGCTGCCCCGCCTGCGCGCGGACTACACCAACCGGAACCTCTTCGGCGGGCTGCGGCGCCTGGAGCTGAGCTCGAACCTCGGCTACGCGTTCGTGCCCAGCCTGCCGGAAGTGATCCGCGGGGCGCCCAACACGCCGACGGAGACCGGTTTCGTCACCCTGACCAGCGCGCAGCTCATCACGCCCAACCTGCTGTTCCCGGGCGTCGACCTGGTCAGCCGCGCCGAGTTCGCGCGCGAGCTCCAGCAGGGGTTTGCTTACAAGGAAGTCGCGGGCCGCTTCGGTCCCCTCTACCGGATCGACCGCCACTCGATCGCGGCCTCGCTCAACTTCGTCCGCTACTTCGACGCGGGTCTGAACGGCATCGACTTCACCACGCTGGTGCAGCAGGGCGGACAGAGCATCGGCAATCTCACGAAATGCATCCCGAGCTGCACGCTCACCTACCCGGAGCTGCGATACACCTACGACTCGCGCGACAATGCGCTCGAACCGACTTCAGGCTTCTTCGGGACCCTCTCGCTGCAGCAGACGCTCAAGCCGGGCTCGTTCAGCTACTTCCGGCTCGAGCCCGAGGTGCGCGCTTACTTCCCGGTCGCTCCGTGGCTGGTCCTCGCGGGCCGCGCGCAGTATGGCGCGCTCATCCTGGAAGGGCCGAACCAGGACGCGCAGGCCAGCCCCTTCACCCAGCGGTTCTTCGGAGGCGGCCAGAGCTACCAGCGCGGGTACGCGTCCTTCGGCCAGGGTCCCAAGGTGGGAGGGTCGCCCAGCGCCGGCGTCGGAGGAGCGCTGATCACGCCGTTCGGTCCGATCCAGAACTACTGGTCGACGTACGCATCGGTCGGCGGGAACGGCGCCGCCCTGCTGTCCGGCGAGCTGCGCTTCCGCACCGACTTCCTCTTCCGGAACAGCGGGATCGTGCTGTTCACCGACGCGAGCCGCATCACCGCCAGCCCGAGCCTGCCGTGGGTGGGACGCCTGGAGGTCGCTCCGGGCGTCGGGCTCCGCTACATCACGCCGTTCGGACCCATCCGCCTCGACGTCGCGTACGTGCTGAACCCGGCCGCGGTGACCGCGCCAGGGGGAACCGTGATCGACCCGAGCACGGGTATCGAGCGACCCGTCGCGGACACCCCGATTGGCCCGGACTGCATCGAGGCGACGCACACGTGCATCTACCAGCGCCGCTGGTCCTATCACCTCACGCTCGGCGAGGCGTTCTGACACCGGCGACCGGCGATGCTGCCGCCGCGTTCCACCGCAGCTAAAATTGCAAGCGCGTGACCGAGCCCCATCCGCCCGAGACGACGCCTGCCTACCTGCCCCGGCCGGGCGCGCGGCCACCCCGGCGGCCGGGGCGCCGCGTCCTGCGCGCCGTGGGTTTCGCGCTCGCCGCGCTGCTTGCCGCCGTATTGCTGGCGATCGTGGGGGCGCTCGTCTGGCTGCGCACCGGGACCGGCGCCGGCAAGCTGGCGGGCATCGTCACCGAGCAGGCGCGGAACGCGATCCGCGGGCGGCTCGCGGTCCGCGGGATCGAGGTCCGTGGGCTGACCATCTGCGCCGACGCCGTGGACCTGCGCGACCCGGACGGGAACCCCGCCCTCGCCGCCGATCGGGTCTGCCTGCACGTGAACCCGCTCGCGCTGCGGGCCAACAAGGTGCTGCTCAGCGACGTGCAGATCATCCGGCCGCGGATCGACATCGCGACGGTGGAAGGGCCCGACGGGAAGCCGGCGACCACCCTGAGCCGGGCGCTCGAGACGCGCAGGCCGCCGACCGAGGCGCACCCACAGAGCGGTCCGTTCAAATGGGCCATCGACGTGACGCGCCTGCGGGTCGAGGACGGGAGCCTCGCGCTCCGTCCGGCGCCGCGGGCCGACCCGGGCTTCGCGCTGCAGGGCGCGCAGATCACCGCGCCGCACGCGCGGTACGCCGCGGACGGCGCGGATGCGCGCCTCGCCTTTCAGGCCGAGTTGACCTCGCCCGGAAGGGACCCGGTCAAGCTCGAGGTCGACGCGAAGCTGACCGGGACCGCCAAGGCGGGCAGCGCCGAGGTGCGCGAGCTGCGCGTGTCGCTGGGGGACAGCGGGTTCTCCGGCGAGGGGCGGTACGATCTCGGTGCGCGCACCGGCGAGGTGCACCTGCGCCAGCTCCGCGTGGCGCCGGGCGATCTCTCGGTCCTGATGCGTGGCGACCCGTCGCCCCTCTCCGGGGAGGTGCGAGGCGAAGCCGATGCCCGGATGCAGGGCGACTCCGTCTCGCTCGCGGCGCGTCTCGAGGCGGGCGGCGGCCGGGTCCGGCTCGACGCGAACGTCACGCTGGGCGCGCCTCCGCGCTGGCAGGTGGCGCTCACGCTCGACGGCGTCGATCCCGCGCTCGTGGCGGCCGCCGGCCCGGCGGGCGAGGTGAGCGCGCGCATCGAGGCGCGCGGCCGCGGCGTGCCGCAGCTCGACGCGCACGGCATCCGCGGCGAGCTGGACCTGCGCGCGCACGTCGGGCCGGGGCGCATCGACCAGGTGGGCGAGGTGCGCCTCGACGTCCAGGCCGACGTGCAGGGCCGCGAGGCGTTCGTGCGCGCATTCACCGCCACCGCGCTCGGGCTCCAGATTTCGGCGCACGGCACTGCCTCCTTCGACGCGGTCGCGCTCGACCTCGACGTGAACGCTCCGGACCTGCGCGTGGTGGGCCGCGGCGTGGGTGCGCTGCAGAAGAAGCCGTCGCTCCCGCTGTCGGGCTCGGCGCACGTGGCAGCGCACCTCACCGGGTCTCCGCGCGCACCCGATGCGCGGATCCACCTGCGCGTCCCCGCGGTCCGGCTGGGCGACCGGTTCGCGGCCCGCACGCTGGCGATCGACGGGACCCTGCGCGGGAAGCTGTCGGCGCCGGACGGCAATCTCCGGCTCAGCGCCGATTCGCTCGACGCGGGGCAGATCGCGCTGCGCTCGCCGCGCATCGACGCCGCCCTGCGGTGGCCGTGGGCGAACCTGCGCATCGACTCGGCGGTCGCGCAGGGCCGCGTGCTGCTCGCCGGCGACGCGCGCATCGACGACGACCGCGACGGGCTGCGCCTGGCCAACTTCACCGTGGCCTGGCCGGGCAACGAGCTGCGGCTCGCGCACGACACGCGTATCCACTTCCGCGAAGGGATGACCATCGTCGAGCCGCTCGACCTGGTCGGGGACCACGGTTCGCTGCGCCTCTCCGCCCAGCTCACGCCGGTCCGGGTCGACGCCGCCGCCGTGGTGAAGGATTTCGACCTCTCCCGCCTCCCCGCGTTCGCGCTGTCGCCGGACCTGGGGCTGCACGGACGCCTGGACGGGAACCTGGTGGTGAGCGGCCCGAAGTCCCGGCCGGAGGTCGACCTCGAGGCCGACCTTCGGGGCGCGGGAGCACGCCGGACGGTGGACCTGCCGATCGACGCGCACACGCACGCCCATCTACACGGCGGTCGCCTGCGCGCGGAGGGGTTCGCGCGAGCGCAGGGAGGCGGGCCCGAGCTGCGCTTCGACGCCGACGCCCCGGTGCAGGCGCTGCCGGACCTCTCGCCGGCCACTCCCGTGCGCGCCGACGTGCAGCTGCGCGACGCGGACCTTGCCCAGCTCGCCGACCGGCTGCACCTGGACGCCCTGCGCAGGCAGGAGATCCAGGGGGCCGTCGACGCCCGCCTGCTGGCGAGCGGGACGCTGGGCGCCCCGCGCGCGACGTTGTCCATCGAGGCGCGCCGGGTGGGGACGGTGCACGTGCGCGACGTGGATGTGAGCGCGGGCGTGGTGCTCGACAAGGGCCGCGCCTCCCTCGATGGGACGCTCACGCTCGCCGGCGAGCCGGCGGTGAGCCTCGCAGGCGGGGCGCCCTTCGACCTCTCCCGCGCACTGCGCGACCGATCCTATCTCGCGGGCGCGCTCCGGCGGCCGCTCCAGATGGACCTGGCGGTCGCGCAGCTCCCGCTCGAGCGGCTGGCCCGCGCGGGGGCGCTGCCCGAGAACGCCAAGGGCGAGGTGAGCCTCTCCGTGAGGCTCGGCGGCACTCCTCTGGCGCCGCAGCTGGCGGCGTCGGCGCGCGGGGAGGGCATCACCTCCGGAAGGGTGCGCGGCCTTTCCTTCCAGACCCAGCTCACCGTGGACGAAGGAGTGAAGCTCGCGGCCTCTGCGCAGTCCAACGGCGACGCGATCGGCCGCGTGGACGCGAGCGCCGCCCTCTCCGGCGCCGAGCTGGTCGAGCTCGCCCGCGCGAAGGCTGCTCCGGCGACGCTCGAGCCGCTGCTCGGGAGGCAAGTCTCCCTGACGCTGGAAGTCCCCGGCCTCCTCGTCGGCCGGGTGGCCAATCTCGCCGGCCAGGATCGCGTCCCGGCCGAGGGGCGGTTGCAGGGCCGTCTGGCGCTGAGCGGCACGCCCGCCTCGCCGCGGCTCACGGGTCAGTTCCAGCTGCGCGACATGCAGCGCGACGAGAAGCACCTCGGCAGCGCGGACCTCTACGTGGAGGCGACCGGCGACGGCGCTCTGCTGCACCTCGGCATCAACCCGCCCGGCGGGGGCAGCTTCCTCGGCCATGCGAACCTGCTCGCCGACCTGGGAGCGCGGACTCTGCTGCGCAAGGGAGCCGCGGCGGTGCTCGACGGGGAGCTGAGCGGGCAGGTCGACGCGCGGCACCTCGACCTCGCGTTCCTCTCCGGCGTGGCGCCCCGGCTTCGGGGCGCGGGTGGCACGCTGGACGCCCAGGTCAAGGTGAGCGGCCTGTTGGCGAAGCCGAAGCCGGAAGGGAACGCGCGGCTGCGCGGCGGCCAGTTCGACGTGGTGGGGCAGGGCGTCTTCCAGGACGTCTCGCTGGACGCGACCTTCTCGCCCAAGGAGGTCGTGGTCGACCGCCTGAGCGGGACGCTGAGCGGCGGCACCTTCTCCGCGGTGCTGGTCGGCTCGCAGCGTCCCGGAGCCGCCGCCGATGTCCCCGGCGCGATCGATTTCACCGGCGAGGTGCACCTGGGCGACGACGAGTCGGTGAAGGGTCGCGTCGTCAACGGCAAGCCGGTGCAGAAGGCGCCCGTGCCGATCCGCCAGGCCGGGGAGGACCGCGCCACGGTGCAGGGCGAGCTGGATCTGTTCGGCGACTTCACCGACGGCCTGCTCACCCTGAACGCCAAGATCCCCGACGCGGCCGTCCGCGTGCTGCAGCTGCCGAGCAAGAAGCTGCCCGGCCTCGATCCCCACCCGGACGTGCTCCTGGTGCACGCCGGCGAGAGGGCGCACCCGCCCGGCAAGGAGCCCGAGGAGGTGGAGCGCGAGATCGAGGCGCGGCGCACCGCCAACTTCCGCCTTCACGCCAAGCTGGACATCGAGCACCTCTACGTCGCCGCCGAGGACTTCGAGTTCCCGGTGGAGAGCCACCTGACCTTCGACTACGACGCGCAGCATCCCGACCAGCCCGCCGCGGACGGGACCATCCTCGTGCCGCAGGGCAGCTTCAGCGCGCTGGGCCGCCGGTTCGTCATCGACTACGCGAAGATCACCGAGACCGGCGGCGACATCACCGACCCCGAGCTCGACATCCGCGCCCGGTTCGAGAGCGCCAAGGCGACGGTGAACATCGTCATCTCGGGGACGGCGAAGGTCCCGCAGATCGATCTCACCTCGAACCCGCCCATGGACCAGGACGCGATCGCCTTCTTCCTCGCCACCGGGCGCGTCGAAGGGCGCGCCACGCAGAATGGCGGCGGCGTCGATCTCTCCGGCGCGGCGAGCAGCGTGCTGGGGAGCCTGCTCTTCGGCGAGCTGCGCAAGACCCTGGCCAACGTGCTGCCGGTGGACGTGCTCACCATCGAGGCGCAGGGGACCGGAGTGGCGCAGGCCAGCGTCGGCAAGTACATCGGCGACCGCATCTTCATCGGGTACCGGCAGCGGCTCACGCCGGCGCCCAACGAGAACACCGTCGAGGGCCGCCTGGAGTACGAGATCAGCAAGTCGCTCACCGCCGAGGTGACCGTGGGCGACCTGGCCAGCGAAGTGTCGATCCTCTTCACCCACGACTTCTGAGGATCGGCGGCGCCGTCAACGGTGCCGGACGCGGATCGCCCAGCCGAGCTGCAGGAGCGCCTTGAGCACCCGGGGCACCCGCCGCAGCAGCTGGACGGACGGCGGCCGCTTCTCGCGCAGGGCGATGGGGATCTCGCGCACGTCGCGCCCGGTGCGCTGGGCGCGGATGACCAGCTCGCTGGCGAAGAGGTCCCGCTCCACCGTGCAGGCCCGGACGACCGGCTCGAGTCGAGCGCGGACGAACGCCTTGAGGCCGTGCGTGTCGGTGCCGCGGAACCCGGTGGTGAGACGCAAGAGGACCGTGATGGTGCGCGTCGCCGCGCGCCGGATCCAGGGCCGGCCGTCGTCGGCGCCGCGCATCGCCTTGGAGCCCACCACCAGATCTGCGCCCTCGGCGATGAGCGGGAGCGCGCGCTGGTAGAAGCCCACGTCGCAGAGGTCGATCTCGTCGCAGATGACGACGCGCCCGCGCGCCTCGAGGATGCCCCGCTTCAGGGCGCGCCCGTAGTCGGGCCGCTCCTCGTGGAACCAGCGCACGCGCGGATCCGCCTCCGCGATCTCGCGGAGCGCGTCCTGCGTGCCGTCGCGCGAGCCGTTCTCGGCCAGGACGATCTCGTAGTCCCAGCCCAACGCGTCCAGCTTGCGGCGGAGCTCGCCGGTCGCGTCGCGCACGATCCCCGCCTCGTTGTAGACGGGGATGACGACCGAGATCTCCGGCGCGCTCATGCGGCGAGCGCCCGCGCCGCGTCCCGGCCGGAGAGGATCGCGTCCTCCATCGAGCTGTATTCCCAGTTCCCGTACCGCCCGGCGACGTGCACGCCGTGCCCGTGCAGGTGCGCGATCACCTGGGCGCGCGCGGCCGCGTGTTCGTGGTCGAAGAGCACGTACGCGACCGGGATGGTCCGCGAGCGCAGGAGCCGCACGCGGGCGCGGTCGAGGAGGCCCAGCTCGTGCAGCGACGCGACCGCGTGGGCGGCGAGCGGTCCCGGGTCGATCGGCCCGCGGTGCGAGAACTCCACGGCGAAGCTGCGCGCCCCCTCCGGCGCGAGGCGCGGGTTCACCTCCGACGGCGAGCCCACCCGGTAGAAGCGGAAGCGCTCCTCGGGGAAGTAGGCCCAGTGGAAGCGCTTCCCGCCCACGTCGTCGGCGCCGATCTCCACCACGGTGACGCTCACCGAGCGGAGCTTGCCCGCCGCCTCCAGCACGCCTGGCGGGCCCTCCAGGAGCCGCGCCACCGACGAGAGCGGCAGGGTGAGCACGAGCTGCCCGTAGGGGATCTCCTCGCCCGAGGCGAGCCGCACGCGCCGCGCGGCGAGGTCCAGCGCGGCGATGGGCGCGCGCAGCCGCACCTCGCCGCCCTTCAGGTCGGCGGCGATCCCGCGCGGCAGCGCCTCGATCCCGCCTTCCCGCGGATACCAGAACGTCGCATTGTAGCCGGCGCCGCCCGGCGCGGTGCCGAGCGCCCCGCGCACCACTTCCTCCAGCGTCGGCCGCGGGATGAAGCGGCCGCCCCATTCGGGCGACAGCTCCTCGCAGGGCACGGTGAACAGCTTGCCGTTGTAGGGCAGCATGAAATGGCGCGCAATGCCCTCGCCCAGATGGCGCTGGATGAACTCGGCGGCGTCGCGCAGCGGCCGCTCGCGCAGCGCGCGTCCGGGCTCCCCCGCCGTCGCTTGCACGAATCCGATCAGGCATTCCGCGACGGTGCGCGCAGGGAGGCCGTGGAGGTTGTGCTGGTAGGGAAATTCCGTCCACACGCCTTCACTGTGCACGAGGGCGCGCCGCTCGACCGCGAGCAGGTTGCCGCGCAGCCACCGCTCCTCGACCAGCGCGCGCACTTCCGCGTCGCGCGCGTGGAACCAATGCCCGGTGAAATCGAAGGAGAACCCCTGCACCACTTCGGTGCGCGCGAGGCCTCCGACCCGGTCCTCCGCCTCGAGCAGCGTGAAGCCCGAGCCGAGCTCCCGCGCGCACGAGAGCCCGGCGAGCCCGCCGCCGGCGATCACGGTGTGGGAGGGCGGCACAGCGGCACCCATCTTCCCCGCCACCCCCTGGGCTGTCCATTCGAAAATGTCCCGAATTTCCGCAGATCGACGCCGCGCCGTTTCGTTGCTGCACGCTGCGGCGGTCTGTTACCGTCGACTTCCTCCGAATGAGCGAGCCGCTGCAGGGCCTTCGCTCGAGCAGCGGTTCGAGTACGCCTGAGGAGCGACGGACGGCGATGCGGATCCAGTGCCCCAACTGCCCCGCGGCGTACGAGCTGGACGACGGCCGCGTTCCCCCGGCGGGCCTCTCCATCAAGTGCCCGAAGTGCAAGACGCCGTTCACCGTGCACCGTCCCAAGCCGGCCGATGGCAAGGCGGCGGGACAAAAGATACCTCTGCCCGGAACGGGAGCGGCGCCTCCAGCCAAGGCGCCAGCTGCGCGCGCCGGCGCCACGGGCAAGCAGCCTCGAGCCAAAGGCGCGGTGCCGTTGCCCGGAACGCAGGTGTTCGCCTCCGCGCCGCCTCCGGGCTCCGATCCGTTCGCCGCGCCGGAGATGGGCGCCGTTCCCTTGCCCGGCCTCGACGACGAGATGCATCCGCCTTCCGCCGGCGCGGCGATGGATTTCCCGCCGGCGCCGAAGGTCGACCTCGACGCGGCGTTCGCGCCCGCTCCTCCCGACTCGCGAGGCTCGCTCGACGACGCGTTCCCGGTGCCCGACGACACCGCGCTCACGCCGAAGAGGGCGGTCGAGGAGACGGACCTCGCTCCCAAGCAGTCCGCCGGGGCCCACGATCTGCCGCCCCCATCGTCCGACGATGACGCGCCGAGCTTCGACTTCGTCGATCCCGGGCCCGCGAAGCGGCCGCCGCCTCCCGCCTCGCCGCCGCCGGATTCGCCCGAGTTGCTCGACTTCGTGGACGAGCAGCCCCGGCAGTCGCCTTCGACGGGCCGCGCTCCGCCCCCGATGATCGCGCCGGCTTCCGCCCAAGCCGGGAGGAAGAAGAAACGTCCCGCGCCGCGCGGACCCTCGACGTCGTTCAGGCCCCGCAACGTCGTGGTGCTCCTGCTGCTCGCCGCGGTGGGCGGCGTGGCGGCGATGGGCGTGCGCGCCCGAGGCACTCCGGCCGGCCTGTTCTGGCGCAATCGTCTGATGTCCGTCTCGCTGGCCAAGCCGAGCGCCGCCACCCGGGCGGTGGTCGCGGGGGGGCAGGCGAAGCTCGCGCAGGGGACCTTCTCGTCCGCGCGCGAGGCGCTCGGCGCAGCCGCGCAGCTCCTCGCCTCGGCCCCGAACGACGACGACGCCAAGTCGTTCTTCGTCCTCTGCGCGGCCGAGCTCAGGGTCTGGTACGGGCAGGGCGGCGGCGACTGGGACCAGGCCATGCGCGTGGTGGAGAAGATCAAGGGCAACGCGGCGCCGCAGAATCGCGCGCGCGGCGCGTTCGCCCTCGCTCTCGGGGACACGCCGAAGGCCCGGCAGCTCCTCTCGTCCCTGGCCGAGACCGACCTCGAATCGGCGTGGCTCTTCTCGCAGGCGCTCATGCGCGCGAACGACGTGCAGCGGGCCGCGCAGGTGCTGGACCGCGCGCTGAAGGGGGAGAACGCCGCCTCGCCCAAGCTGCTCATCGCGCGCGGCATCGCCGCCAAGGCGCAGGGAGCGCTCGCGGAGGCGAGCGGCTTCTTCGAGAAGGCGATCGCGGCGCAGCCGGAGCACGGCCGCGCGCTGGTCGAGCTGGCCGACGTCAAGCTCTTGCAGAACGACACGCAACAGGCGGCGCAACTGCTCGACAAAGCGCTGGCGCAGGACGCGCGCAAGACGCTGGATGCCTCGGAAGAGGCCCGCGGCGCGATGCTGCGGGGCAAGCTGCTGGTCGCGCAGCACCATGGCAAGGAGGCGGAGGCCGCGTTCGAGCGCTCGGTGCAGCTCGATCCCAACTCGGCCGAGGTGCACGCCGCGTACGGCGCGTTCCGCCTGGGCCGCCGGGAGTACGAGAAAGCGCAGAAGCAGCTCGACGCGGCCCTGGGCATCGACCCGGGCAACGCGCGCGTGCTCGCCGACGCCGCGCGCGCGTACCTGGGGACCAACCGGCTGCTCGAGGCGGACAAGCGGATCCAGGACGCGCTGGCGAAGGCCGCCAACGACCCGTGGGTCCTCTACGCGCAGGGGAAGGTGGCGGAAGCGATCGGCAAGCAGGAGGACGCATACAAGGCGTACGACAAGGCGCTGCAGAAGAAGCCCGACCTGGCCGAGGCGCTGCTCGCGCAGGGGTCGATCTGGTTCTTGCGCGGCGACAAGCAGAAGGCGCGCGAGAAGCTCGACGCGGTCTTGAAGACGCCCTCGCGCACCGCTCGGGAGGAGGAGGCCGCCGGAGACCTGGCCCTCGACCTCGGGGACGGGAAGACCGGCAAGGAGTGCTACCACCGCGCGCTGCAGCTCGATCCGGAGGACCCGCAGGCGCACTCGGGGCTGGGGCGCGCGCTCGCCGCCCTGGGCGACTTGCCGGGCGCGCGCGCCGAGCTGGAGTCCGCGCTGCGGCAGGTGGATACCGACCCGGTGCTCCACTACGAGTACGGCTCGCTGCTGCGCCGCATCGGGGATTCACAAGGGGCCCTCTCGGCGCTCCAGCGGGCGGTGCAGCTCGATTCGAAGGACCACCGCTTCCGCTCCCGCCTGGGCGCGCTGCTGGTCGAGCGCCGCGAGTACGAGAAGGCGGAGGCGGAGCTTCGCCAGGCGCGCCTCGGCAACGATCGCTACGGCGAGACCTGGTTCAACCTGGCGCGCGCGCTGGCGGGGCAGGGGAAGCTCGGCGAAGCCATGGACACCATGCGGCGGGCCGTCGAGCTGGAGCCCGGCAACCCCGAGTACCTCTATTTCCAGGGGTTGATCTACGAGCAGGGGCAGCAAGTGCAGGACGCCGTGGAGAGCTTCCAGAAGTCCATCGCGAAGAGTCCCCGCAACGCCGACGCCTACGAGCACCTGGGGCAGAACCTCAACGTGCAGAACCGGTTCCTGGAGGCGGTGACCGCGTTCAAGAAGGCCGCGGAGGTGGACCCGGCGCGCGCGCGGCTGTGGGCGCAGATCGCCGACTCGCAGCAGCAGGCGGGCGACCTGGACGGCGCCATCGCCAGTTACCAGAAATCGCTCGCGCAGGACCCGAACCAGCCCGGGGTGTGGAGCAGGCTCGGCATCGCGTACAAGGACCGCGGCTGCAGCGGGTGCAAGAACCGCGCGATCGAGGCGTTGAAGCGCGCCGAGGTGGTGGACCCGAAGGACTGGGTGGCGCACCACGAGCTGGGCTATCTCTACAAGGACGACGGACGCAGGGCGGAGGCGATCGCGCAGTTCCGCAAGTACCTCAACCTGCGTCCCGACGCCGGCGACGTCGAGACGGTGAAGGACGACATCTACTACCTGCAGGAAGAGAGCCGGCGCACCCCTTGATCTTCAGCGTCTCGGTCGACCTGGACGGATTGGGCTGCTACGCAGCCATCCACGGGCTCGACGCCGGGGCGCTCTCCGAGCGGGAGCTGCAGGCGGTGCCCGTCGCCGCGGTCTCCCGGCTGAGCGAGCTGTTCTCGGCGCTGCGGCTGCGCGCGACGTTCTTCGCCATCGGCGGCGAGCTGGGCATCCCGGGCAGCGGACGCGCCTTGCGTGCGGCGGCGGACGCGGGGCACGAGGTCGGTTCGCATTCCCACGCGCACGATTACGCGCTGTCGCGGCGGCCGGCGGCCGAGATCGATGCCGACCTGGAACGGGCCGAAGGCGCGATCCTCGAAGCGGTCGGCAAGGCGCCGCGCGGGTTCCGCGCCCCCGGATACACCCTCTCCCGCGCGCTGCTCGAGGCGGTGCGCGCGCGCGGGTACCTCTACGACAGCTCGCTGTTGCCCTCGCCGCCCTACTACGCGGCGAAGGCGGCGGCCATCGCGCTGCACGCGCTTCGAGGCCGGCGGAGCCGCAGCATCCTGGGCGGCGCCGGACAGCTCTTCTCGCGCCGAGGCCCGCACTGGCGCCTCGGAGTGCGCGAGCTGCCCGTCGCCACGCTTCCGGTCTTGCGAGCGCCGGTGATCGGGACCGTCGTGCTCGCCGCGGGCGAGCGCATCGCCAAGGGTCTCGCCCGGGCGGCCGGCGCCGGCGGCCACTTGAATCTGGAATTGCACGGGATCGACGCGCTCGATGCTTCGGACGCGACCGCCGGGCTCGCCGCGCACCAGCCCGGGCTGGGTCTCGCCGCCTCGGAAAAGCTGCGCCGCCTCCGCGCTTTGCTCGACTCGCTCCGCTCGCGCGCCGAGCCGCTGACCCTGGAGGAGTCGGCTCTCCGGCTCCTTCCGCGGGCCGCAGGCCGCGAGCCGCGCGCCGCGAGTTGACCGGCCCAAGGGTCGGGACTACACCCGACGCTCCATGGCCTTGCGCGCTCCCGTCGAGAGCCAGTCCACCGCGCTGGTGCGCTTCGACGCCGATCGGCCCAAGGGCCTCCTCGGCCGCCTGCGCGGGGCGATGGAGAAGTGGACCTTGCAGCAGGGCGGGAAGGACCTCGAGGCGCGGCTGGCGCGCCTGGTCGCGCCGCAGAACGAGTACGGAGTGGATCCGTTCGGCCTGGACCTGGAGTTCGCCAAGGCGGCGCTCGCCCCGGCGCTCTGGCTCTACAAGAGCTGGTTCCGGGTCGAGACCCACGGAGTCGAGCAGGTCCCGGCCGGCCGCGCGCTGATCATCGCCAACCACTCGGGGCAGCTCCCCTTCGACGCGCTGATGATCGGCGTCGCCATGCTGCTCGAGGCGGAGCCGCCGCGCATCTGCCGGGCGATGGTGGAGAGGTGGGCGCCCACCCTGCCGTTCGTGGCGCCGTTCTTCGCGCGCATCGGCCAGGTGGTCGGGACCCCGGAGAACGCGCGCCGGCTGCTCGCCGCGGGCGAGACCTTGATGGTCTTTCCAGAGGGGACTCGCGGACTGAACAAGACCTTCGAGAAGAAGTACCAGCTGCAGGAGTTCGGGCTGGGCTTCATGCGCCTCGCGCTGGAGGTGCAGGCGCCGATCGTCCCGGTCGCAGTGGTCGGCGCGGAGGAGCAGGCGCCCGCGCTGTGGGACTTCAAGGCGGCGGCGAAGATCCTCGGCTTCCCGTCGCTCCCCGTCACGCCGACCGTGCTGCCCGTTCCACTTCCGGTGAAGTACCGCCTCCACTTCGGCGCCCCGATGCGGTTCAGCGGCAGCGCCGACGACGAGGACGCCGAGCTGGAGCGAAAGGTGAAGGAAGTGAAGGCGCGCGTCCAGGCGATGCTGAACCGCGGGGTGGAGGAGCGGAAGGGGATCTTTTTCTAGTCGCCGCCAGCCGCCGCCGATAGGGGCGGCGCTGCGCTTTTCGAGGGCTGAATGCGCGACACCGTCCTCATCACCGGCATCAGCGGCAACCTGGGGCGGACGCTCGCGCGGATCCTGCACCGCACCGAGAAGGTCGCGGGCCTTGACCGCCGGCCCTTCGCGGGCAAGCCCAAGGACCTCGAGCTGCACCAGCTCGACATCCGCAAGAAGAAGGTCGAGGACGTCTTCCGCCGGGGCGAGATCAGGGCGCTGCTCCACATGGCGATCATGCACGACCCGCGGCTGTCGCAGAGCGAGCACCACAGCTTCAACGTCCTGGGCACCAAGGCGGTGCTGGAGTTCGCCGCCAAGTACGGCGTCCAGAAGGTGGTGGTGCTCAGCTCGACCAACGTCTACGGGCCGCGGCCGGACAACGACAACTTCCTCACCGAGGACGCCCCCCTGCTCGGCTCGCAGAACTTCCCGGACATCCGCGACTTGATCGAGGTCGACATGTACGCGCAGCAGTACATGTGGAAGCAGCCGGAGGTGGAGACGGTGATCCTCCGGCCGGTGCACATCGTCGGCCCTCACGTGCGCAACGCGCCGTCCAACTACCTGCGCCTCAAGCGCCCCTGGGTGCTGGCGGGGTTCGATCCGATGGTGCAGCTCATTCACGAGGAGGACGCCGCGCGCGCGATGCAACTGTCGCTCAAGCCCGGCGCGCGCGGCGTCTACAACGTCGTCGGCCCCGGCGAGGTGCCTCTCGGCACCGTGCTGCGCGAACTGGGGCGGCAGCCGATCCCGGTGCCGCACCTCCTGGCCCGTCCGATCCTCGACCGCCTCTGGACGTACCGCATCACCGGCTTCCCGCCGCCCGAGCTGGACCACCTGCAGTTCCTCTGCACGGCGGACGGATCGAAGGCCGAGAAGGACCTCGGCTACCGGCCCTCGTTCACCCTGCGTGAAACGATCCGCAGCGTGCTGGACGAGGCGCCGGCGCGCGCGAATCTCTCGGTGGTGATCTGATCGTCCGGCCGCCAGACCCGCGCGGGGTTATCCTCCCTGCATGCCCGATCAGCTGCTCGTCTTCGCCGCCCCCGAGGCGGATGCCCGCCTCGCCGTGTGCGTCGCGCCGAAGCTGGCGCGGGAGGCGGCGGGGCGTCACGCGCTGGCCCCGGGAAGCGCCTCCGCGCTGGCGCAGGCGCTCGCCGGGACCGTGCTGCTCGCCGCCTCGGACCGCGGGCCGCCGCAGGCGCGGGTGGACGTGCAGCTCGAGTGCGGCGGACCGCTCAAAGGCCTGCTCACCGATGCGGACGGGTCCGGCGCCGTGCGCGGGCTGGTGCGCGTCAACGGGCTGGATCGCAGCGGAGCGCGCGCGGCTGCCGCCGGCGAGCCCCGCCCGGGCGAGTCGCTGCGGCGCTTCGATCCGCGTCCTCTTTTCGCCACCGGTCTCGACGAGCGCGCCGGCGTGCTCTCGATCGTGCGCGCAGAGCCGGGATCCGACCAGCTGCACCGCGCCGCGTTTCCCTTCGCCGGCGCGGACCTGGGCGCCGCGCTCACGCTGTTCCTGCGCAACGACCGGGCGCGCGGCGGTGAGATGGCCCTGGAGGTGCTCTTCCGTCCCGGCGAACCGCTGGCCGCGGTTGCGGGCGCGCTCCTGTGGGCGCAGGGCGAAGAAGGTGCGGACGAGCTCCGCGCGCTGGGCAAGCCGCTGCGCCAGCGGGTCCTGCACGAGTCGTTGCTGCGGGTCGAGTCGGGGGAGGCGAGCGGCGATGCGCGCGCGCTCGCGGAGGAGCTGGCTCGCGCGCTGCGCCTGGGTCCCCTGCAGCTCGAGGGAGAGGTGAAGCCGCGCTTCGCCTGCCGCTGCTCGCGGGAGAGGGTGGTGCGCGCCCTCGCCACCCTGGCCCGTGACGAGCTGCGCGACATGGCGGCCCGCGACGACGGCGCGGAAGCGAGCTGCGATTTCTGCGGCACGCGCTACGGGATCTCCGCCGCCGAGCTGCTCCAGCTCGCCGGCGACGGGCCGCTGCTTGCATAGCGGGAGAGTTCGCTAGAGTCGACCGCTCTGCCACCGGTGGCACGCTCTTCGATCCGGCGCCTTCGGCGCCTCTACAAGGGGGGAGCTCGCTCCCCCCTCGACCCCCCAACAGATCACGGTCAACTCAATCGAGCGCGCGGTTAGTCGCGGCCCAGCAAGGTCTTCAGCCTCTGCACCGCGTGGTGGAAGTTCACCTTCGCGTTCACTTCGCTGATGCCGAGCGCAGCGGCCACTTCGGCGAACGGCAGATCGCCGTCGACGCGCAGCAGCAGCACCTCGCGCTGGCGCCGCGGCAGGCGCGCGATCGCCTCGCGCAGCGTGCGCAGTCGCTGCGCGCGCTCGAGCCGTTCGTGTGCGCCGGCCTCGCTCGGTGGCGCCTCGCGCTCGTGCGCGTCCTCGCTCCGGTCGAACCGCGCCATGTCCCGCAGGTGGTTCTTCGCCAGGTTCACCACGATGCGGAAGAGCCAGGACTTGAACGAACCTCCGCGCCAGCCGCCGGCGCGGCCCGCCGCGTTGATGAACGCGCGCTGCGCCAGGTCCTCCGCGTCGTCCAGGTCGCGGGCGAAGCGGTGCGCGATGGCCAGGACCGCGGACTGGTAGCGCCGGACCAGCGCCTCGAACGCCCGCGAGTCTCCCGCGCGGAAGGCGGTCAAGAGATCTGCGTCCGAAGGGGATCGCTCGTCCGGCATCGGAAGGGAGACAGCTGTAGCAATTGACGCGAGGGGCCGCCACACTCTAGATCGCGTCGCGCCATCCGCGGCGCGGCAAGGAGACGAGGCGTGCTCGATCTGCGCTGGGTGGTGGCGAACCTCGACGAGGCGAAGCGGCGGCTGCAGGCCCGCAGCGCGGCCGCCGCGGAGGCGCTCGCGCCCATCGAGCAGCTCGCCTCCGAGCGGAAGGCGCTCATCCAGGCGACCGAGACGCGGCGCGCGGAGCAGAAGAAGGCCAGCGAGCAGATGCGGACGCTGCGCGGCGAGGAGCAGGCGCGCCTGCGCGCGGAGCTCAAGGCCCTCTCCGACGAGGTGAAGGAGAAGGAAGCGCGGCTCAAGCAAGTCGAGGAGCAGATCGAGGCGGCACTGCTCGCGGTCCCCAACCTGCCGCACGAGTCCGTGCCGGTGGGGAAGGACCCCGAGGACAACGTGGTGGTCCGCTCCTGGGGCGAGAAGCCGCGGTTCTCCTTCGCGCCGCGCCAGCACGACGAGCTGGGCGAGCGCCTCGGCATGCTCGACTTCGCGCGCGGGGGAAAGGTGTCTGGAGCGCGGTTCGTCTTCTACCGGGGCGAGCTGGCGCGCCTGGAGCGGGCGCTGGTGAGCTTCTTCATCGATCTGCACCGCGACCGCGGGTACCTGGAGCTGCTCCCGCCATATCTAGTGACCGCCGACTCCATGCGCGGCACCGGACAGCTGCCGAAGTTCGAGGAGGACCTGTTCAAGACCACCACCGGGCTCTACCTCATCCCCACCGCGGAAGTGCCGGTCACGAACTACCACCGCGACGAGATCCTCTCGTCCTTGCCGATCAAGTACTGCGCGTTCTCGCCTTGCTTCCGCAGCGAGGCGGGGAGCTACGGCAAGGACGCCAAGGGAATCATCCGGCAGCACCAGTTCCACAAGGTCGAGCTGGTCCGGTTCGAGACGCCGGAGGACGCGCACCGGGCGCTCGAGCAGCTGGTCGACGACGCGCAGGAGCCGCTGCGGCGGCTCGGGCTGCACCACCGCGTGGTGGCGCTGTGCACCGGGGACCTGGGATTCTCGGCGGAGAAGACGTACGACCTGGAGGTGTGGCTGCCCGGGCAGGAGGCGTATCGCGAGATCAGCTCGTGCTCGACCTTCTCCGATTACCAGGCGCGGCGCGCGCAGATCCGCTTCCGCCCCGGGCCGCAGGAGAAACCGCGATTCGCGCACACCCTGAACGGCAGCGGGCTCGCTGTCGGCCGGACCGTCGTCGCGCTGCTGGAGAATGGACAGCAGGCAGACGGCTCGGTCGTGCTGCCGGCCGCCCTCCGGCCGTACATGGGCGGCGTCGAGCGCCTGGCGCCGATAAAGTGAGGTGCGGCGCCTTACGGTCGCTGCGCTCCGAGCCGCCAGCGCGTCCATTCGTGGCGTCCGATAGCTGTTTGTGTGGCCGAATTGTTGCAATCGGGAAACGGCGCGCGTAGGGTTGCGTTCAGTGTCTGCACACCCGTCGCGCGAGGGCACTCCTCGACCACGCGGAGCAGGCTCGTCCCTGAAACGGATTTTCGAGAGCTGTCGGTGCGCTGCGTTACGCATCGCGCTCCCCGCGCCGCCGGAGCCGGGCTGATGATGCACAGGCGCCTCCGACGCCAGCTCGACGAGTCCCTCGGTGAAGAACGTGAGTCGTCCCCGCAGCTGCGCAAGCTGTTCCGCAGGATCGAGAAGGAGTACCGGCGCGCGGACGACGATCGCGTGTCACTCCAGCGCGCGCTCGGGCTCTTGTCCGACTTGCTGCGGCGGCAACCCGACGCGGCCCGGCCGCGCGGCACCTCGCCCCAGGCGCGCGCCGTGCTGCGCCTGTTCGAGCAAGCGCCGTTCGCGGCGCTGCTCTGCGACGCCGACCGGAAGGTGACCGCGTGGAACGCCGCGGCCGAGCGGCTGTTCGGGATCGTCCCCGCGGAGGCGGTGGGCCGGGAGCTGTCGATGCTGGTCTTCCCGGACACCGACGCGGATCGCGCGGGGGAGCGCACCGAGCTGCGCGAGCTGCTCGAGAGCCCGGAGACGCTGCAGTCGCTGCGCCTGACGCCCACCCGGGCGGGTGCGCCGCGCATGTGCGAGTGGACCGTCGTGCCGCTGCACGATCGAAAGGGACGCGAGGCCGGCAACGCCGCCCTGGTGCAGGAGGCGGATCCGCTGCGCGACCGGTACGCGCTGGCCTGGCAAGCATCCGGCGACGGCATCTGGGATTGGGACCTGGAGGGCGATCGCCTCTGGCTGTCGGATTCCTGGCGCGCGATCGTCGGCGCCGCCGGGGACGGCGCGGCGCCCTCGCAATGGCTCGACCGGGTCCACCCGGCGGACCGCGACGCCGTGCAGGCGGCCATCCGCGCGCACCTCGACGGCGAATCGCCGCGCTTCGAGAGCGAGCACCGCCTGCGCCACGAGGACGGGAGCTGGCGCTGGGTGCTGGCGCGCGGCCAGGCCAGCCGCGCCGCGAACGGAAAGGCGGCGCGCTTCTCCGGTTCGATGATGGACGTGACCGAGCCGAAGGCGACCGCGAGCCGAGTGCTGAACGATGCGCTGACGCAGCTTCCGAACCGCGCGCACTTCCTCGAGCTCGTGGACCGCTCGCTCGCGCACGGCCGGCGACGCGAGGGATACCGGTCGGCCGTGCTGTTCGTCGACCTGGACCGCTTCAAGTCCGTCAACGAAGGCCTCGGGCATGCGGCCGGCGACGAGCTGCTGGTGAAGCTGGGAGAGCGGCTGCAGACCTGCTTGCGCGACGGCGACGTGCTCGCGCGACCCGGCGGGGACGAGTTCACCATCCTCCTCGACGACGTGAAGGAAGCGGGCGAGGCGGAGCTGGTCGCCGAGCGGATCCACCAGGCCATCGCGCAGCCCTTCGACGTCGCCGGGCACCAGGTGTCCGCCACCGCGAGCATCGGCATCGCGGTGAGCGCCCCCGCGTACGCGCGCGGCGAGGAACTGCTCCAGGACGCGGACGCCGCCATGTACCGGGCCAAGGCGCAGGGCGGGGCGCGGTCGGCGGCCTTCGACGCCGCGCTGCGCGAGCGGGCGCCACAGCTCGTCGAGATGGAGGCCGATCTGCGCCGCGCGCTCCAGCGCGACGAGTTCCGCGTCCACTACCTGCCCATCGTGGACGTCGCCACCGGGCGCATCCAGGGGCTGGAGGCGCTGATCCGCTGGGCGCACCCGACCCTGGGGCTGGTCTCGCCGGAGCAATTCGTGCCGCTCGCCGAGGAGACGGGGCTCATCGTGCCCATCGGGCAGTGGCTGCTCGCCCAGGCCGGCAAGGACTTCCGGAGCTGCCGCGGCGAGGGAGCCTCCGGGCAGCTGACTCTGAACGTCAACCTGTCCTCGCGCCAGCTGCAGCACCCCGCGCTGCTCGAGCAGATCGACGGCGTCCTGGCCGAGCACGGCCTGGACCCGCAGGACCTCGCGGTCGAGTTGACCGAGACGACGCTGCAGCAGGGCAACGGCACGCTGGCGCGCGTCGGCGAGCTGCGCGAACGCGGAGTGCGCCTGTACATGGATGATTTCGGCATCGGCTCGAGCTCTTTGAGCTCGCTGTTCCGGTTCCAGCTCGACTCGCTCAAGATCGATCGGTCGCTGTTCAGCGGCGGCTCGCCGCGCGGCCAGGCCCCCGAGCTGGTCCGGACCATCGTCGCCGCGGCGCGCGAGACGGGCACCCACGTCGTCGCCGAAGGCGTGGAGACCGCCGACCAGTTCGGCTTCCTCCGCGAGGTCGGCTGCGCCGCCGCCCAGGGCTTCTACTTCTCTCCCCCGGTGGACGGCACGATGGCGCGATCGCTCCTGGCCCGCGCCGCGGGTTGGTGAGCCGGCGCTCAGGCGAGGAGCGTCCAGGCGACCGCGAGGGCGGACGCGAACAGCGCGACGACCACCGTCCAGAGCACGATTCCCCGGAACGTCGGGACGCGTCCGGCTCGTGCCAGGCCCTCTTCGGCGAGCGCCTCGACCAGCAACAGCGCGGCTCCACCCAGCGGCAGAAGGACCCACCCGAGCGCGGTCTCGGGGACGTTTCCCCATTGGAACAGGGCCAACCCCGAGAGCACCGCGACGACGCCGACGAAGAACAGGCTCAGCCGGAACCAGCGCACCGCTGGATTCTATCGCGACCGATCGCATCCCGGGCGCCCGACCTGCGATAATCTGGGTCCCGGAGGAGTGGCCGAGAGGCTGAAGGCGGCGGTCTTGAAATTCGGTCGGTGCGCCTAACCCAGGACAACCCAGGCCAAGGGGCGCCACTTCTCAGAGTGGAGGCGCCGTCCCGCATGCGCCGCGGTTG
>DASWGQ010000050.1:0-4433 GCA_036393595.1 Myxococcales bacterium
CGCGAGGGCGGAGGCCGTCCTGCGCGTCAGCGACGCCGCTTGCGCGCCGGCGCGCGAGGCGCGAGCCCCAGATGGAGCCGGTCCACCGCCGCGTCGATCGACGCCGCCGGCGATCTTCCCGACGCCTGGCCGTCGATGATCAGGTTGGCGCAGCCGTGCACCATCGACCAGGCGGCGAAGGACAGCTCGTCCGGATCGCCGGGCGCGACCGCGCCCTGCCGCTGGCCTTCCACGATCTGCTTCACCAGCGTCTCGTGCACTTCCTGCGCCGCCGCGGCCAGCCGCGGGTGGCGCGACTTGTCGGCCACCTCGGGCGAGAACATGACCCGCAGGTGCGCGGGGTGCGCGAGCGCGTACTCCACGTAGGCCACGCCGAGCGCGCGAAGCCTCTGCGAAGGAACGCGCGCAGGCGCGGAAGCCCGCACCGCCTCCATGTGCGCGCCCAGCCCGCGGAACCCCTGCTCGGCGACCGCGGCGACCAGCGCCGCGCGGTCGGCGAAGTGACGCTGGGGCGCCGCGTGCGTCACGCCTACGCGCCGCGCCACTTCCCGGAGGGTGAGGGCCGGTACGCCCCGCTCCTCGATCAGCTCCAGGGCGGCGTCGATCAGCGCCTGGCGGAGATTCCCGTGGTGGTACGGGCGCTTTTTCCGCATGGTCACTGCATAGCACGATCATGTTGACATCGGCCACATTCAGCGCTAGCCAAGTTTCCACCGTCAACATCGCACCGCTTTGGCGGCGCGAGAATCAAAGGAGGCACCATGGAGATCCCAGGTACGGATCGGAAGATCGGAGGAGCCATGCGAATCCCGCTGCTGATCGGAAGCATCTTATTGCTCAGCGCGTGCGCAGGCGCCCAGACGCGCCCGGACAACGACGAGGCCGTCTCGGGCCGCTGGCAAGGCGTGCTCTTGCGCAACGGGCTGCGGGCGCCCATCGCCGTCGACCTGTCGGAGCAGGATCGCGACTGGCGCGGGCGCTTCAGCGCCGGCGAAAACTCGGTCCCGCTGCAAGACGTTCGTGTGACGGCGTCCAGCGTCCACTTCGAGCTGCCCGGCGAGGGCACCTTCGACGGCGCGGTCGCGGGCGACTCGATGGCCGGATCGATCTCCGGCTCGGGGAACGGATCGTTCGCGCTCAAGCGGCGCGATGCCAGCGAGCCGAACTGGACGATCGACTTCATGCTCGGGCCCTGACCGGCCGACCTCGCGCCGCACTTCGGAAGCGCCGGGGCGGCCCCGCCCTGGCGCAGCGACTCTCAAATCGACCGGAGCGCCAGGGACAGCGTGCGCGTGATGGTGTCCGAGTGCCTGAGGTAGGCTCGATCGAGGCGACCACCACGCGCGCTTGCCCGGGATCGGCCGAGGAGAGGGTCAGTCCGCCGCAGGGCAAGCGAACCGTTCCGGCCGTGGATCATTCCGCCGCGGCGCGCGCGAGCCCGAGGGTCGGCGCCCGGCGCCCGATGCGCAGGACCACCAGCGCCGCCACCAGGCAGATCGCGCCCGCCGCGACCCAGGCCGGCGTGTAGGTCGTGAGCGAGGTGCGGATCACTCCGGCGCCCAGCGCGCCGACGCCCGCGCCGATCTGGTGCGAGGCGACGATCCAGCCGAACGCGATGGGCGCGTCGCGCACGCCCACCGCCTCGGTGGTCAGGCGCACCGTGGGCGGGACCGTCGCGATCCAGTCGAGGCCGTAGAACACGGCGAAGACCGGCAGCCCGAGCACCTGCGCGTCGAATGCTTGCGGAAGCCAGAGCAGCGAAAGCCCGCGCAGGCCGTAGTACCAGAAGAGGAGCTTGCGGGAGTCGATGCGGTCCGAGAGCCAGCCGCTGGCGGTGGTGCCGATCAGGTCGAAGATGCCCATCACCGCGAGCAGTCCCGCCGCGCGCACCTCGGGGATGCCGTGGTCCATGCAGGCGGGGACGAGGTGCGTCCCGACCAGGCCGTTGGTGGTCGCGCCGCAGACGAAGAAGCTGCCGGCGAGGAGCCAGAAGTCGCCCTTGCGCGCGCTCTCGCGCAGGACGCGGAGCGCGTTCGCCAGCGGGTTCTGGCGCGACGGGACCAACGGCGGGGTGTCCGGAGATGCCCCGTAGGGCAGCAGGCCGAGGTCGGCCGGCCGATCGCGCACCAGGAGCGCCACCAGCGGCAAGAGCAGCGCGATCACCGAGGCGACGAGCAGCGTCACCGCCCGCCAGCCGTGCTGCTCGACCACGTGCGCCTCGAGGGGGAGGAAGAGCATCTGCCCGGTGGCGGTGCTCGCGGTGAGCATGCCCATCACCGCGCCCCGGCGCGAGACGAACCAGCGGTTCACCACCGTGGCGCCGAGCACCATCGCGGTGGTCCCGGTGCCGAGGCCGACCAGGATTCCCCAGGCGAGCACGAGCTGCCAGCTGGTGCGCATCTGCGAGGTGAGCGCGACGCCCGCGCAGATCAGCGCCAGCGAGGCGAGCACGGTGCGGCGAATGCCGAAGCGCTCCATGAGAGCGGCGGCGAACGGACCCGTAAGGCCGTAGAGCACGAGGTTGACGGAGACGGCCGAGGAGAGCAGCGCGCGGCTCCAGCCGAACTCGCGCTCGAGCGGAACGATCAAGATCGACGGAGTCGCGCGCACCGCGGCCGCGCAGAGGAGGACCACGAATACGGCGCCGGCGACGACGAACGCGGGATGGATCCGTGTTTTCATGACGCGAGCTCCTGGCGCGACGAGAAGCGCGCCCGGTAGGCGGAGGGCGTGACGTGCAGCGCCCGGAGGAAGGCGCGGCGCAACACCTCGGCGCTGCCGAACCCGCAGCGCGCGGCGACTTCCTCCAGGCCGGCGGGCGACTGTTGTAGCGCGCGGCGCGCCGCTTCCAGCCGGAGCTGCTCGATGGCCTCGGCGGGGGCGATCCCCAGCTCCCGCTGGAAGACGCGCGCCAGGTGCCGTGGGCTTTTTCCCACGCGCCTGGCCAGCGCCGGCACGGAGAGATCGCTTTCGGGGTGCTCGGCGGCCCAGGCGATCAGCTCGCGCACCGATGGCGTCTGCGCCGCTTGCAGCCGCAGCGGCGCGCTGTACTGGCTCTGGTCGCCCGGCCGGCGCAGGTACATGACCATCGCCCGCGCGACCGCCAGCGCCACCTCCGCGCCGAGGTCCTCCTCGATCAGCGCGAGGGCGAGGTCCATCCCCGCGCTCACGCCGGCAGAGGTGTAAACGTCGCCGTCGCGCACCCAGATGCGGTCCTTTTCCACCTGGACCCTCGGGTAACGCCGCTGCAACTCCGCGGCGCGCGACCAGTGCGTGGTCGCGGTGCGCCCGTCGAGCAACCCTGACTCGGCGAGGAGGAAGGCCCCCGTGCAGACCGAGCCGATCCTGCGCACGCGGCCGGCCATCCGCCGCAGCCAGGCGAGGACGGCGCGATCGCCGAGGACCCCGTCGATTCCGAGTCCACCGACCACCAGCAGGGTGTCCACGCCTCCCCGCACGGTCCGGAAGGTCGTGTCGGGCAGGAAGCGGAACCCGGAGGACGCGGCCATCGGTCCCTCCTCCGTGCCGACGACGACGAGCGAGTACCCCGGGTGCGACCGGCCCTCGTCCCGGAGCAGCCGCGACGCCCGCGCGAACAGCTCCAGCGGCCCGGACAGGTCCAACCCCTGCACTCCGGGGTACGCGAGAAGCGCGATGCGAAGCGGCCTGTCCGGTGCGGCGGAGGGTCCCATCCCGCGATGGTGCGCGGCCGCCCGGTTGTCCGCAAGGACATTGATCCCACGATTCGGGACATGCTGGAGACCCGTCACGCATCGTCCGACGCGGCTGGACGCCGTCAAGGCGGCTCAGGTCTTCGCGAGGAGGTCGAGCGAGACGGTCAAGCCGAGGCGTCCTTCGAGAAGCGGCTGGCCCGCTGCGCGTCCGGCGCGCAACCCGGCGTCGATTGCCAGCGACCCCGACGGGCGCCAGATGAGCCCACCGAGGGCGCTCACGACCACCTGGTCGGGCTCCCGGAATTGCGAGAACAGCTCGAAGACGGGTCGCACGGTCCAACGCCAGGGCCCTTCCAGAATGAGGCTCGCGGGCAGCTCCAGGTGCCGGTCCCGCGAGAGCGCCACGCCAACGTTCAGATGCGCGGTCAGATCGGCGAATCGGCGCGAGACGATGACGGTCCCCTGCGCACCCACGCCTGGCTCGTCGTTCACCGTCGGCAGCAGCACGCCAAGCTCCGCCGCGACGCTCGGTCCCGCCTCCTCCTGCAGCTCTCCACTGCGAAGGACCGTCTTGAGGTTCAGCGCCGTGTCTACGATGCGCGAGCGCGGGGCGTCCGGAGCGGACCCGAGCAGCACGTGCTGACGGCCTTCCAGCACGACCTCCCACCGGTCCGCGAACCCGAGGTTGGCGATCAACGCCGGCGCGACGAGGAACCGGTCCGGCCCGAGCCGGAGCAGACCGGCCGGGCCGAGCTCGAT
>DASWGQ010000051.1:0-12556 GCA_036393595.1 Myxococcales bacterium
GTCGAGTGCACGCTTGTTGCGCCGGGAGCGGGCGGTGGGCAACGTCCTCCCCTTCCAGGGGAGCGACCGAGGCGATCGGGCCTCATGCGGGCGCGGGGCTGGGGCTCGACTACAAGACGCGCCTCGACCACTTCGGGGTCGGGCTCGAAGCCATCCTGCGGTACTCGCTGGCCCCGCGGCCCGACGGCGGCGGCAAGGGCGGGATCGCCTCGCTGGCGCTGCTGCCGCGCATCCGATACGTATTCTGAATGCGTCTCGGCGCGGTCGTGATGGCATCCGCTCTGGCCGCCTGCGCTCACGCTCCCCGTGGCCCTGCCGCCGAGCAGGCCGTGGCGAGCGCGCTCGACGATTTCCACGACGCCGCCGCGCGCGCGGACGAGGACCGCTACTTCGCCCACTTCGCGCCCGGCGGCGTGTTCCTCGGCACGGACGCCACCGAGCGTTGGGAGGTTCCCGCGTTCCGCGCCTACGCGCACCCGCATTTCGCGCGCGGGAAGGCCTGGAGCTTCCGCGCCGCACGGCGGGCGGTCACCGTGCGCGGCGACCTGGCCTGGTTCGACGAAGATCTGGAAGCGCAGAACCTGGGCCCGGCGCGCGGCAGCGGCGTCGTCTCGCTGCGCGACGGCAAGTGGCTCATCGAGCAGTACGTGCTGTCGATCACGGTGCCCAATCAGCGTTTCCGCGCGGTGCGCGACCTGCTCGCGGCGCCGTGAGACGACCGCCACCGAAGACGGAGGCTACCGCTCCTTCCCGCGCATGGCGCGGAACATCTGCTTCACGTTGTCGCGGTCGTAGTCGGTGGCGTAGCTGAACTCGCCGCCGTTCTTCAGCCACTCGCCGCCGTCCACCGTCAGGCAGTCCCCGGTCACGTACGCCGCTCCGTCGGAGAGGAGGAACACCGCGGCGTCGGCGATCTCGCGAGGGGTGCCGAATCGCTTCAGCGGGACGCGGTTCTTCGCCATCTCCGTCATCTGCGGGTCGGGCATGAGCCGGCTGAAGGCGCCCTCGGTCGGCACCGGCCCCGGCGCGATCGCGTTGACCCGGATGCCGTACGCGGCCCACTCGACGGCGAGCGAGCGCGTCATGGCGAGGACTCCCGCCTTCGCGCACGCCGAAGGGAGCACGAACGCCGATCCCGTCCAGGCGTAGGTGGTCACGATGTTCACGATGGCGCCCTTGCCGCCGGCGATCATCTTCTTCCCGAACGCGCTGGTGCAATGGAACGTGCCGTTCAGCACGACGTCCACCACCGCCTTGAACCCGTTCGGCGACAGGTCCTCCGAGGCGGCGAGGAAGTTCCCGGCGGCGTTGTTCACCAGGCCGTCCACGCGCGGCACTTGCGCCGCGGCGCGCGCGACCGCGGCGGCGTCCCGCACGTCGCAGGCGACCGCGCTCGCTTCGTGCCCGCCCGAGCGGATCTGCTTCACCACCTCGTCGAGCTTTTCCTGCCTGCGCCCCAGCACCACCGGGTGCGCGCCCAGCTCGGCGAAGCGGCGGGCCATTTCGGCGCCCAGGCCCGAGCCGCCCCCCGTCACGACGATGTTGCGCCCCTTGAGCAGATCGGGTGCGTACACTAAAGGCCTCCGGGTAGAAGGAGCCGCATGATGCAGATTCACGCACGCCGCGTCCACCGCTGGCTCGCTTGCGCCGCGCTGCTCGCCGCCTCCTCCGCCGCCGCCGCGGAGCAGCGGGGGAAGCTGGTGGTGGTGATCGTCGTCGATCAGCTCCGCACCGAAGATCTCCTGGTGCTGCGCGACGAGCTGGGTCCGCGGGGGTTCGCCGGCCTCGGGCAGCCCGTCTCGATCCGGTACGAGACCGCGCTGACGCACACCGCGCCGGGCCACGCCACCCTCGCGACCGGCGCGTGGCCCGAGGTGCACGGCATCGTCGGCAACCGCTTCGTCGAAGGCGAAGAGCTGCGCGAGGCGGTCGACGATCCCGGCTGCCCCGCGTGGGAGGGCAAGCGCGGCGTCAGCGCAGCCGCCCTTCGCGCGCCGACCTTCGCGGACGCGCTCAAGCTGGCGAGCCGCGGCCGCGCGCGCGTGCTGAGCATCGCCATCAAAGACCGGGGAGCGCTGTTCCTCGCCGGGCGCTCCGCCGATCTGGCGCTCTTCTACGACCTGGAGCGGGGCGAGCTGACCTCCACCACCTGCTACGCGCCCGGTCCGCCGGATTGGCTCTCCGCGCTGCAGAAGGCGCACCCGCCGAGCGAGTGGAAGGACTGGACCTGGACGCTGTCGCGGCCCGAGGCGGTGTACGCGCGCATCGCCGAGGAGCGGACGGAGATCCACGACCTCTACGGGATCGGGCCCTCGTTCCCGCACCGCATCGGGACCGGGGACGTCTCGCCCCGCCTGTTCCGCGCGCTGCGCGCCGCGCCGCCGTCCACCACCATCGTGCTGCGGGCGGCGCGCGCCGGGCTCGAGGCGATGCAGCTGGGGACGCGCGGGCGCACCGACCTCTTGCTCCTCTCGCTGGCGGGGGTCGACTACGTCGGCCACTCGACGGGCACCGCCTCCCGGGAACGGATGGACCTGCTCCTGCGCATGCACGACGAGCTGGGCGCGTTCCTGCGCGACCTGCGCGCCCGCTTCGGCGACGGGCTCTCGGTCCTGCTCACCTCGGACCACGGCGCGACGCCGACGCCGCCCACGGCGGCGCAGGTCCACCTGCGCGCGCTGCACGTCCCGGCGGCCGAGCTGACCGGGCCCGTGCAGAAGGCGCTGGACCAGGCGTTCGGCCCTCATCCCGGCTGGGTGCTGCTGGTGGACGACGGCGTGCTCGTCCTGCGGAGGTTCGCCGGCGTCGACCGGGCGCGGGCGGCCGAGATCGCGGCGGAAGCCCTGCGGCGCGTCCCCGGCGTCTGGAAGGCGGTCACGCAGGCCGGGATTGCGGACGCCGACCCGGTGTTGCGGCACGCGTGGTTCGCGGGGCGGAGCGGCGACGTCCTCTTCGTACCAGCGCCGCTCGCCAGCCTCGCCGGGCCCGAGATCGGCAATGCGTGGGCGATGCACGGGAGTCCTTGGAGCGACGATGCGGTGGTTCCGCTCCTCGCCCAAGCGCCCGGATTCCGGCTGAAGATTGGCGAGGAGCTGTCCGCCACGCAGGTCGCTCCCTCCGCCGCTCTACTCCTGGGCGTCCCGCCGCCATCGGGGGCGCTGGCCGTCCCCGCCTTGGTTCCCGCACGGTGAGCCGTGTACGATGCACGATCGCGGTGAAGCACGACCTCGGCCCACAGCGCGCACCTTCTCCGCTCCCGACCTACCCGGAAGAGCTGGAGTCCGCCCAGCGCCAGGCGCTGCGCACGACCTGTTTCCTCGCCGCCGCGCTGATCGTCGCCTTCTCCGCGCTCGACCGGGCGGTCACGCCGGATCACTGGCTTTTGCTCCTGTTCGTCCGCCTCGCCGCCGCCGCGGTCCTGCTGCTGCTCGAGCGGCGGCTCAGGCGTCCGTGGAGCGGGACGCTGTGGATCGTGGCGGCAGCCGCCTTCGTCCTCTCGGTCGCCCTGGAGGCGGGCATCTTCGCCACCGGCGGGATCCGAAGCCCGTACGTGTACGCGGTGCTGCTGATCGTGGCCGGCGGATCGATCCTGCTGCCGCTCCAGCCGCGCCAGGCGGTCGTCGTGCACGCGGAGATGCTGGCCATCACGGTGCTGCCGCTCCTGGTGCTCGTCGGCGGGCCCGAGGACGCGCTCGAGCTGGGGACGCGGGCGTCCTTCCTGCTCTGCACGTCGGTCATCGGGGTGGCGGGAGCCGCCATCCAGGATCGGCTGCGCCGGCGCGAGCACCAGGCGCGCGCCGAGTTCGCGCGCCACGTGGGACTGGTGCACCTCGGCACGCTCGCGGGCGGCCTCGCGCACGAGCTGGCGAACCCGCTCACCAGCGTGTCGCTGGAGCTGGACGCGATCGACGCGCTGGTCGAGCCGGGGGAGCACGTCCGCCACCTGCGCAACGCGCAACTGGGCCTCTCGCGCATGCGGTCGATCCTCGAGGCCATGCGGCGCGGCGCGCGCTTCTCGGACGGTGACCAGCGCGACGTCGATCTGTTGCTGGAGATCGAGGAGGCGCTGGTGCTCCTGCAAGGCCGCCTCAAGCACCAGGTGGAGCTGGTGCGCGACTACGGCGAGGTGCCGCCCGTCCGCTGCCAGCCGACGCTGCTCGGCCAGGTGCTGGTGAACCTGGTGGTGAACGCGGCCGATGCGCTGCGCGACCGCCCCGGCGCGCGGCTGTGTCTGCGCACGCGCCGGCTGGACGGGCACGCGCTGATCGAGGTGCAGGACAACGGCCCGGGCGTGCCCGCCGATCTGCGCGCGCGGATCTTCGAGCCGTTCTTCACCACCAAGGGCGAGGGCGGCAACGGGCTCGGCCTGTGGATCTCGGCCGAGATCGCGCGCCTCCACGGCGGCGAGCTGACCCTCACCGAGGCGCCTGGCGGCGGCTCCATCTTCCGCCTCTCCCTCCCCCTCCAACCACCCGCCGCGCTTCGGGACTAGAAGCGTTTCCCGCGAAGCGCGGAAGGTCTGGAAGCGTGCACTCAAGCTCGTGCTGTCCGGGTTCGCCATGGGGCAACTTCACACTCGAGGATCAGGGCCTTTGGGCACTCAAGGCTTGTCCTCGAGCCATCGAACGTGACCCGCGAAGCGCGTCGCCCCGATCGCTTCGAAGAGCTTTCGGTCGGCAGTGACCAGCGGCGCATCGAAGGCCATCGCAACCGCCAAGTACATGCAGTCATACACGCTGCGGTCCAGGCCCATTGCCAGGTCGATCGCGGCGCCGAGAAGCTTTCTCCCGGAAGAAAGCTGGAAGGGCACCCTGTCGATCGCCTTTCGCACGATCTGCATCTCCCTCGCGCTGAGCTCGGACCGGCGGAACTTCTTCCAGAGAATGTTCCCGACCTCGGGGTAAAGGAGATCGGGCGCCAGTAACTCGAAGTCGGCTCCGAGCCAACTTGCCGCTGCTTCGGAATGAACCTCCGGGACGAACCACTTGACAGCCACGCTGGCATCGATCGTCCAGCGGCTCACCGCCTCCGATCCTCGGCGAGGAGCCGGGCGCTGTCGGAGTGTGCGCGGCCAGCGAGTTGCTTCCTCAATCGCCCGGCGAGGTGTCGGATGCGCTCCAGGTCCGGTGCGGCGGCATCGATGAGCACCTGTTTCAGTTCCGCCTGCAAGGAGCGCCCGCGGCCGGCCGCCCGCTTCTTCAGCCGCTCGACGACGGCGTTCGGCACATCCCTCACCAACACCTGGGCCATCCCTCTCATCTCCCCGTTGATATCATAATGCTATCATCAGCGGCGAACGGTCGCAAGCCCTCGAGGTGTAGGCTGGCCTACCCAAGGTAGCCGGGTACCGGCTTGCCCGAGCCATCGATGAGTTCGATGGGAAAGGTCGACCAGCCGTGCATGGGGCCCCGCAAGCGCATCGACGATCTTTGCGAGACGAGGATGAGCGGGGCGTATCCGGTCCCCACCAGGTCGTAGACGCGCCTGCCCATGAATTGCCGGAAGACGAGGGGCTGCTGCGGAACCGTCCGCCCGGCGGCGAGCGCGAACGGATCGGCGACGTCCGGCTCAGGGTTGGCGCGCATTGCGCCCCGCCGGAGGCCGTCGCTCAGGAGAGGGACCTGTTGAAGGTCGAGCATTCGATCTTGGTCCTGCTGCGCGGGTGCCAACCTCGTACTGCCGCAGCTTGCGCCACAGGGTATTCGCTCCGATGCCAAGCGTGCGCGCGGTTTCGGTGCGGTTGCCGCCCAACTTCTCCAAGACGCGCAGGATGTGGCGGCGCTCGACCTCCGCGAGTGGAAGGGACTCGGAGTCTTCGGCCGGGCCAGCGCTGCCGCCGACCTCGGGCGGCAGGTCGGCGGCCGTGATGCGCGGCTTGCCCTCGGCCAGCACCACGGCGCGCTCCATCGCGTGCTCAAGCTCGCGCACGTTGCCCGGCCACGAGTACGCGAGCAACCGATCTAGCGCCTCCGGGGACAGCGAGCACGGCCCGCAGTAATAGGTCGCACAGCCTCGGCGCATGAATTCGTGTGCGAGCGGCAGCACGTCCTCGCGACGGTCGCGCAACGGTGGAACCTCGACCGCGAGCACATTCAAGCGGAAGTAAAGGTCCTTGCGGAACGCGCGACGTGCGACCATCTCGGACAAGTCGGCGTTGGTCGCCGCGATGATGCGCACGTCGATCCGCTTCGATGCCGTGCTGCCCACGGGCCGCACCTCGTGGTCCTGAAGCACGCGCAAGAGCTTCACCTGCATCGCGGACGGAATCTCGCCCACTTCGTCGAGGAGCAGGGTTCCCCCGGACGCCGCCTCGAACAACCCCCGATGATCGCGGTCCGCGCCTGTGAACGCGCCCCGGACGTGGCCGAACAGCTCGCTCTCGAGGAGAGCCTCGGGCAGCGCCGCGCAGTTCACCGGCACGAAAGGCCCGCGCGCGCGGCGTGACCGGGTGTGGACGTAGCGCGCCAGGCGCTCCTTGCCCGTGCCACTCTCGCCGGTGAGCAGCACGGGAGCGTCGGACTGGGCGACGCGCCCGGCGAGCGTCAGCACGGCCCGCATGGCGCGGCTGCGGGCGACCAGATCCTCTTGCGGGGCGGCTTGCAGGGACTTGCTGGCCATCCGCTGCCCTCCAAAATGGAGTCTAACCGCATTCCATTCTGGAGGCACGCCAGCGTGAACGCGGGCGCGCTCCCTCTCGGGCGCGGTTGGCCCGGTTCGTGAAATGCCCTGACGCCATGGAGCAGACCCGAACCATGCCCCCGTCTGGCCGCAAGCTATCCGCCGTCTCGGTCGGCGGCGCGGTCGTCTCCGCGTTCCTGGCGTCCATCTGCTGCATCGGGCCGCTCGTGTTTGCGCTGCTTGGCATCGGCGGCGCCGGCGCGCTCGCGCGCTTCGAGGCGTACAGGCCAGCCCTGACGGTCGTGACCGCCGCGCTGCTGGCGGCAGGCTTCTGGTTCGCGTATCGCCGCCCCAAGCTTGTCGAGGGCGACGCCTGCGGCTGTGAGCAACCGAAGGCCAACCGACTGGGGCGCATCGCCCTCTGGATCGCAACCGCGCTCGTGGTCGCCTTTTGGGCCTTCCCGTACCTCTCCTCCCTGTTTTTCTAGCCAAGGAGCCGTCATGGACCGCAAGGCCGTGCTCGCCGCCATCGCCCTCGCCCTCACCGGCGCGGCCGTCTACGCCTCTCGCGCCGAGCAACCCAGGCGATGACCATGGCCGCCGCACAGAGTTTCGACCTGGTCATCCTGGGCTCCGGCTCCACGGCTTTCGCCGCCGCCCTGCGCGCGCAGGAACTGGGGAAGACGGTGGTCATGACCGAGGAGCGCACGCTGGGCGGCACGTGCGTGAACCGCGGGTGCCTGCCCTCGAAGAACCTGATCGAGGCGGCCAAGCTGCTGCACGACGCCCGACACCCGCGCTACCCAGGGCTGCGTGCGGCGGCGATGGAGTTCGATTTTACCGCGCTCGTCGAGCAGAAAGACGATTTGGTGCACGATTACCGCGAGCGCAAATACCAGAGTCTCGTCGGCGGCAAGATCCGGATCGAGAAGGGGCACGCGCAGTTTGTCGACTCACACACCGTCGAGGTGGATGGCAGGCGGCTGCGCGGCGACCGCGTCCTCATCGCCACCGGCTCGCGCCCCGCGATGCCCGAGATCGACGGCCTCGATCGCACGCCGCACCTCACCAGCGATCTGCTCACGAGCGACGAGAAGCAAGAGCTGCGCGAGCTGCCGCGCTCGCTCCTCATCGTCGGCGGCGGATACATCGCCCTGGAGCTTGGGCAGATGTTCGCGCGCTTCGGAACGAAGGTGACGGTGGTGGAGCGGAGCGGGGAGCTGCTTGCACATGGCTACGAGCCCGAGGTCGGCCCTGCCGTGCGCGAGGTCCTCGAACGCGAGGGAGTGCGCGTCCTCACCGGCTCCGAGGTGCGTGCAGTGCGCGGGAGCGAATCCGGCATTGTCGCCACGGTCGAGGCCGACGGCCGCCGCCTGGAACTCGAAGCAACGGATCTGCTTGTCGCGACCGGGCGGCGCCCGAACACGGACCTCATCGAAATCGAGAAGGCCGGGGTCACGCTGGACGGGCGAGCCCAGGTGAAGGTGGACGAGTTCCTGCGCACCAACGTGGCGCACATCTACGCCGCGGGTGACGTGATCGGTTCCGAGACGCACGCCCAGATGGCCACCCCGGTCGGCAGCCAGGACGGAGGCATCGCCGCCCACAACGCCTTTGCCGACGAGCCGCCGCGCGCCGTGGATCACCGGGTGATCCCTCGCGCCATCTTCATCGACCCGCAGCTCGCCGTGGTCGGGCTCACCGAGGAGCGGGCCGTCGCGCAGGGCCATCGATGTTGGTGCAGGGCGACGCCGATGGAACTGGTGCCCCGCGCGGGCGCGATCCGGGACACCAGCGGGTTCATCAAGATGGTCGCCGACCGCGACACGGGCGACGTGCTAGGCGTGACCATGCTGGGCGCGAACGCGGCGGAGGTCATCCACGAGGCCGCGATGGCCCTGCGCTTCCGCGCCAACCTGCGCGACTTCATCGAGCTGCTCCACGTCTATCCAACGATGGCCGAGGCGATGAAGATCGCGGCGATCTCGCGCCTCAAAGACCCGGCCAGACTTTCCTGCTGCGCGGAGTGAGACATGGCGTCTGTCCAGCCCCTGAGGGGGAACGATCGTCTGGCGCTCGTTGGCGCAGACGTATAAACGCCGTGCCACGGCGGCGGCGATCCTTGACGCGCTGAAGAGATGAGGTCGTCTCTACAACATGACCTCGCTGCCCATGCTGGTGTTGCTCATGGCTGCGCCGCTCGGCGAGCGGGACCTCGAGCGCGCCATCGAGCAGGCGCAGCGCAGCGCCGCGCTCGATGAGCGCATCGAACGGATCAGCCGGCTCTTCCTCGGGACGCCGTACGGCCAGTATCCGCTCGGCGAAGGGAGCGGCGTCGAGGCGCAGCCGCGCTGGCGGGCGGACATGGTCGATTGCCAGACCTACGTCGAGACGGTGCTGGCGATGGCGAACGCCAAGAGTGTCGCCGAGGCCAAGGCGCTGCTCGATGACATCCGCTATACGTCGCCGCAGATCTCGTTCAGCACGCGAAACCACTTCACCGAGGCGCAATGGCTGCCCTCCAACGAAAAGAAAGGGTATCTGCGCGAGGAGACGACGGAGATCGATCCGGCGGCTCCTGCGGCAACGCTGGTGCTGCGCCGTGAGGAGTGGAGCAGCGTGAAAGGCCTTGAGCGGCTCGCGCCGGCGGACATTCCGGAGGGGAGCTTCTCCGTCCGCTACCTGCCTCTCGATCGGGCGCGCGAGCGGGCAGCGCAGTTCGCGCCAGGCTCCGTCCTGCTGATCGTGCGCGCGCAGGATCCGCGGCGGGTGGTGCGCGTCAGCCATATGGCGCTGGTCGTGCGCACCGCGACGGGTCTCGTCGTCCGGCATGCATCCTTTGGGAAAGAGAAGAAGGTGATCGAGGAGCCCATCGGCGCCTTCCTCGATAGGCTCGGGACGTACCGGGACTGGCCCGTCATCGGAGTCGCGCTCGCGCGCGCTCTCGATGCGCACGGCAGGGCCGAAGAGGTGCTGAAGAGATGATCATCGTTCTCGCCGCTCTCCTCGCTGCCGCGCAGGCGGACGAGAATCCCGCGGCGCCGGGCCTCGATCCCTCGCCGGCGCTGGTGCAGAAACTTGCCGCGGCGCTCGCGGTGAAGGGCCCCGATTTCCATCCGAACACGAGGCATCTCGACGGCCGCGGCCGGCCGCTCTTCACCAACCGCCTCATCCTCGAGACCAGCCCATATCTGTTGCAGCACGCGAACAACCCGGTGAGCTGGTACGCGTGGGGAGACGAGCCGTTTGCGCGCGCCGCTCGCGAGCACAAGCCGGTGCTGCTCAGCGTCGGGTACTCGACCTGCCACTGGTGCCACGTGATGGAGCGCGAGTCCTTCGAGGATCTGGAAGTCGCGCGCTACCTCAACGAGAACTACATCGCCATCAAGGTCGACCGCGAGGAGCGGCCCGACGTCGACGGCATCTACATGGCGGCGGTCGAGATGCTCACCGGGAACGGCGGCTGGCCGATGACGACGGCGTTGACGCCCGATCGGCAGCCGTTCTTCGGCGGGACGTATTTCCCGCGCGAGAGATTCCTCGACGTCCTGCAACAGCTCCGGCGCGTTTACGACAAGGATCCGGCCCGCGTCGCGACGGTCGCGAAGGAGCTGTCGCATGCCGTGCAGGAAAACGCGCAGCCGGCGCAGCCTGGGAAATTGCCCAGGCCAGAAGTACTTCATGAGACGGCGGAACGGCTCGCGCGCTCCTACGATCCGCTCCACGGCGGCTTCGGGGGCGCGCCCAAGTTTCCCACGCCGGTGAACCTCGAGTTGCTCCTGCGTTACCACCGGCGCACCGGCGATCCGCAGGCGCTCAAGATGGTGGTGCATACGCTCGAGGCGATGGCCGCGGGCGGCATCTACGATCAGCTCGGGGGCGGTTTCCACCGTTACTCGACCGACGTACAGTGGCTCAAGCCGCACTTCGAGAAGATGCTCTACGACAACGCGCAGCTCGCCATCGTCTATCTCGAGGCCTCGCAAGTCACAGGGCGCGCCGACTTCGCGCGCGTCGTGCGCGAGACGCTCGACTCCATCGCCCGCGACATGACCGATCCGCGCGGCGGCTTCTGGTCGGCGAGCGACGCCGACAGCCCAGGTCCGGATGGCGAGGAGATCGAGGGCTACTCCTTCACCTGGACGCCGGGCGAGATCGAGGCGGTGCTCGGCAAGAAGCGCGGGGTGCTGGTCGAGGCGTCGTATGGCGTCAGCGAGCGCGGCGATCTCGACGGCCGCAGCATCGTGCGCCATGTCAGCGATGTTCCGGAGGACGCGCGCAAGCAACTTCTCTCCGCGCGCAGCAAGCGGGCGCCGGCGGCCATCGACCGCAAGATCATTCCATTCTGGAACGGGCTGATGATCTCCGCCTTCGCGCGTGCCGGATTCGCTCTGGGCGAACCGCGCTACAGGGCCGCGGCGGTGCGGGCGGCGGAATTCGTTCTCGCGCACATCGCCGACAAGGACCGCTTCCTCGACGACTACGCTGCGCTCGCGCAGGGTCTGATCGATTTGTACGAAGCGACGCACGACCCTCGCCGGCTGAGCGAGGCGATCGCGTTGCACCGCACGCTCGACGCGCGCTTCCGCGACGCAGCGGCCGGAGGGTACTTTCTCACTCCCGAAGGCAAGCATGGCCTGCTCGCGCGCGAGAAGCCTGCGTACGACGGCGTGGTGCCGACCGGGAACTCCATCGCCGCGCTCAACCTCTTGCGCCTCGCCGAGTTGACCGGCGAGGAGCATTTCCGCAAGCGCGCCGAGGAAGTGATGGCCGCGTTTGCCTCGCGCATGCCCGCAATGCCGGCGATGCTCGCGGCGCTCGATTGGTCGCTCGACCAGCCGCTCGAAGTCGTCATCGTGCGGCCCCGCGATCGCTGTGGCATGGAGCTTCTCGACGTCCTTCAGCACGCGTACCTGCCCGACGCAGTGCGGGTCATCGCGACGGAAGGGCCCGACCTCGAAAAGCATGGGCGCGTGGTGCCGCTCATCCAGGGCCGGCACGCGCAGCGCGGCAAGACGACCGCATATGTCTGCCGCAAGAACGTCTGCGATCTTCCCACCAGCGATCCGGCGATCTTCGCCCAGCAGCTCGCGAAGACCGAGCCTCTCTTCAAAGATCACAGCCCCGCTCCTCTGCCCGCGCCAAAGCCCTGACCGCCTGCCGAGGAAGCGGGCGTGCGCGCGCGCCCGCTCATTGGCAATTTCCCGGCGAATGCCCAGAGCCTCTAGGATCGCGCTCTTCGGATTCGCTGCGAAACCGATCCTCACCGCGCTGCTCGTCAACGCGGCCTGGGGGCTGGGCACCGGCCTGTTCCTGCGCTTCCTGCCGGGACGCGCCCTGCACCGGATGCTGCCATGAGCATCGAGAGATACTTCGACAAGATCGGGATCGGCGGCTCCATCTTCGCCTCGCTCTGCTACTTCGGTTTCCCAGCGGGGCGGGAAGGACGGGGCGTGAAGCGCAGCTGGAAGGCTCTTGCCGTTGGCGCGGCAGGACGCTGCTCGTCTCGCCCGTGAGCGTGGCCGCGGCGTCCATCGCGTTTCTGCTCGGGCGGACTCTCTTGCGCGGGGCCTCGAACGGCGGATCGGGGGCGACGCGCGGTTCGCGGCGAGCGATCGCGCGGTGGCCGAGAGCGGGTTTCGCATCGTGGTGCTCTTGCGGTTGTCGCCGGTGGTGCCCTTCAACCTGCTCAAATTTCCAATGAGGTTCAAACCGCTTTCCTTCCGCGCTTTTCTATCTTCCGCGCTTCGCGTGAAACGTTTTCAGGCGTGAATCGCGGCTAGATCAGGCCGTCGGCCCGCTTGCGCTCCCGCTCCAGGCGGTAGCGGTCGCCGGCGCTCAGGACCCGCTTGCGGAGGCGGACGTTCTTGGGGGTCACCTCGACCAGCTCGTCCTCGTTGATCCATGACAGGGCCTTTTCCAGGCTCATCTGGCGGGG
>DASWGQ010000052.1:0-7472 GCA_036393595.1 Myxococcales bacterium
GCACGGGCTGCTCGATGCGGCAGGCAATGTCTGGGAGTGGGTCGCGGATCCGTTCGATCCCGATCTCCATCGCAAGCTGCGGGGGCTTTCCGCTCGCCAGCCGGTCCCCGCCCCCGGGCTCCGCGTCGCGCGCGGCGGCGCCTGGAACGCGCATCCTCCGCAGCTCCGCTGCGCCAACCGCAACGCCTGGCCGCCCGACGCACGCTACTCGAACATCGGCCTCCGCCTGGCCCGTTGACGGCTTGCGGCGGGGTGCCGGATGGGGCAGCTTGGGAGCCGACCGGGGGGTCCATGTTCGCCTTCGCGACCAGCGAGCGCTTCGAGAAGCTCGATCGCAAGGACCGCGACCGCCTCGAGGCGCTCTCCAAGCTCGACCAGTTCTCCCAGGGCGACGAGATCCTCGTCGCCGGACGCCATTCCGAGTGCCTCTATCTGATCGCCTCGGGAGGAGTGGACCTGCGCGCCAAGACGAAGTCCGGCGACCTGACGATCGCCCAGCTCGGACCGGGCGATCTGTTCGGGGAGGTGGAGACCTTCGCGGAGATGCCCGAAGGCGTCCGCCACGTCGCGCGGGCGGACACCATCGTGCGCGCCATCCAGAAGAACCCGCTGCGGCACGAGCTCCTGGTCCACCGCGAGCTGGCCACCGCGCTGCTCGCGGTCTACGCGCGGTCGATGAGCGAGAAGCTGCGCGCCGCCAACGACGTCGCCGTCCGCCTCGCTCCGCGGCCCGGGATCAGCCGCCCTCCTCCGCCGGGCGCGGGCGGGACGCCGCACCTGTCGCAGGAGGAGGCTGCGTGGCTCGCGGTGCTGGGCCAGGAGCTGGAAGTGGCTCAGGGTGAGACGGTGGTCGAGGAAGGCGAGCAGACCCGCAGCTTCTACGTGGTCCAGCGCGGAGAGCTGGACGTGCGCAGGCACCTGGGCCCCGGCGAGGAACGCACGCTCGCGCACCTGGGCCCTCGCGATCTGTTCGGCTTCATGGCGTTCGTGGACGGCAAGCCGCGCTCGGCGTCGGTGGTGAGCGTGACCGCCTCCCACCTGGCGCGGGTGGAGCCCGACGCGCTGGACAAGGCGCTCCACGTGAACTTCACCGTCGCCTTCAAGTTCCTCGGCACCCTCTGCGGCGTCCTCGGACGCACCTACCGCGACACGGTCCTGAACGTGATCGCCTCCGCCTGACTCGCCAAACCCATTTCACCACGGAGCTCACTGAGGGCACGGAGGAAATCGTTCTCCGTGAGATCCGTGCCCTCCGTGGTGCAATTGGTTCGCCTAGAGCGTTCTGAGCAGTTGCCGGGCGGCGCTGGCGCCGGTTTCCAGGGCGCCGTCGACGGTGCCGCCGCGGCCGGTGAGGCTGAACGCTTCGCCGGCGAAGAACAGGGTGCCCTCCTCGGGCGCGGCGAGCCGCGGAAGGAGATCGGGCGGGGCGCCGGCGAGCTCGTAGGCGTACGCGCCGCGCGCGAACGGATCCTCGCTCCAATCGACGATGCGAGCGCCGTCGAGCGAGGAATCGACCTCGCGGCGCGAGCGGCCGAACAGGCGCGAGACCGAGTCCAACGCCAACGCCAGCCGATCCTCGCGCCCCAGGCGCTCCGCGGCGGGTCCGCCTGCCCAACCGGTGAGCAGCGGCACCTCTCGCGGCGAGCCGCGCCACCAGGTGGGAAACGCCGCGCCCGGGGCATGGAAGAAGTCCACCTTGCGCAGCGCGCGCGTCAGCCAGAACGGCTCGCGGAAGCGCAGCAGCGCCTTCACCACGGCGCCGGTCCGCACCCAGGCCAGCGCCTCGCGCTTGCGCCGCAGCGGCGGGTCGAAGCGCACCCCGTCGAGCGCGGCGAGCACGCTCACCGGCAGCGCGACCACCAGCCGTTCCGCCTCGAGCTCCTCGGCGGCGCCCGTCAGGGTCCGGGCCCGGACTTCCACCCGCCCTTTTCGCCAGCGCACCGTCTCCACCGTGAGCCCCAGGCGCAGCGCATCGCCACTGCGAAGCGCATCCGCGTGGCCGCGCAGCGCGCGGTCGTACCCGCCGATCACGCGGCGCGTGCGCATCCCCTGCTCGCTCTCCACGCCCTCGATCCCCACGAACGTCGCCGGCGCGGCGAAGAACCCTTCGATATAGTGCCGCGCCAGCTCGCGCTCCGCCGGATCGAGCCGCGCGGTCGCGAGCCAGCTCTGCGCCGTTCCGGCGCCGCGCGCCTTCGCCAGCTTGCGGAGCATGGAGCGGAACTGGCGCGTGACGTCGCGCAGCTCGCCGCCGAGCAGCGCCATCTGCCGCCCGTCCATCTCGTCCAGCTTCACCTTCGCCCGCTTCAGCTCATCGTGCGGCCGCCCGTGCACGAACTCGGCCCCCAGCTCGACCACGCGCCCCAGCTCGCGGTCCTCGATGCTGTGCACGCGGCCGCCGATGCGGTCGCGCGCCTCCACCACCAGGACCTTGACGCGCTTGCGCAAGAGCGCGGCGCCCGCGCGGAGGCCCGCCGCACCTGCGCCCAGGACGAGCGCCTCGATCATGGCTGCCCGGCGGCGCCGCGCAGCTCCTGCTGTGCGCGGCGCAGCTCGGCGAAGATCCGCTCCGCGTCCGGGACGCTGCGCATCGCCAGGCCGCAGGCCGGCGTGAGCAAGCAGCGCGCCAGCGCCTCGCGGGGGAGCCGTTCCCGCGCGTGCCGCAAGACGGCGTCCAGGTCGTCCGGCGCGGTGAGGTCCGTCGGTACCACTCCGAGCGAGAGTACGCCGCCCGCGGCGTGGAAGCTCTCGAACGCGCCGCCGGTGGCCAGCACCGCCTCCAGCGAGAGCCGCGCGTCGATCGAGACCACGTCCCATCCCAGGCCGAGGAGCGGCGCCCACTCGGTGTTGCCGCAGCAGTGGACGCCGACGATGGCGCCCTCGCGCCGGAGCGCCAGCACGACCACGCGCAGCTCCTGCAAGCTGACCAGGTGCTGCGGGTCGCGGCGGTCGAAGGCGTAGAGGCCGGGCTCGTCGAGGAACACCACCGGCCGGGCGCCGGTCTCGCGCAGCCGCCGCGCCAGGGCCAGCGTGCGGGCCAGCACCAGGCGGAAGATCTGCCGCTCGATGGCTTTCCCCTCGGCGGCCGCGGCCAGGGGCTCTCCCTGGGTGGTGCGCAGCACCCACCGCAAGGTGAACGGCCCGGCGATCTGCACCTTGGCGAAGGGGGGCCTCCGCTGCTCCACCTCCCACAGGAACGGCCGCAACGCCTGCCAGGCGCCGGCGGAGGGCAGGAACCGCTGCACGCCGTCGTCGTGCTCGAGAGCGCGATCGAGGCGCGCGTCGAGCGTGGCCGCTCCGCGGCGCCAGTCGCCCAGATCGAGGTCGGCGTTGCCCTCGGCGTCCGCGCGCAGCCCGTGAAGCCCCTCGAGGGCCTGCGGCACCATGTACTCGGCGGCGTCGCGGCGCGGCAGCTGCGGCGCGGCCGGGATGTCGAGGAGCAGCGCCTGCTGCAAGGCCAGCTCGAGCTGCGTGTGCGGCAGGCTGCCGATGCCGCTGGTGGCGAGCGCCGGGACCACCGGGTCAGCAACCCGCCCCGCCCGCGACGCTGAAATAGGTCGCGTCCGGGTGTTGGAAGACGACCGCGGAGACGCTCGCCTCCGGATCCATCATGCAACCGTCGGTCAGCTCGACCCCGATGTCCTCGGGGCGCAGCACGCGGAAGAGGATCTGCTGGTCCTCGAGGCGCGGACAGGCGGGATAGCCGAACGAGTACCGCTTGCCCCGGTAGTTCGCCTTGAATCGATCGATCATCGTCGTCTCGAGCGGATCGGGAAAGCCCCACTGGCTGCGCAGCTTGGCGTGCAGGAGCTCCGCATAGCCCTCCGCCGTCTCCAGCGCGAGCGCCTGGAGGAGGTGGCTCTTGAGGAAGTCGCCGTTCTTCTTGTACGCCTCGGCGCGCGCGCGGATGCCCGCGCCGGCGGTGGTCAGGAACAGCGCCACCGCGTCGTCCGCCCCCACGTAGTCGGAGAGGCACAGACCGTCCGCCCCCTCCTGCCGGGGGAAGGTGAAGCGGGCCACCTCCGCGCCGCGCGGGTCGAGCAAGGCCAGGTCGTCGCCCTCTCCGCGCGCGCGGAAGAACTGGTAGACGGCGCGCGCCTGCATCGAGCCGCCGCGGCATTCCGCCTTCAGATCGTCGAGCGCCGCCTTGAGCTGCAGAGCCTTGCGCCCCGCCTCGCTCTTCTCCAGCTCGGCGCGGTTCCCCGCCTCCACCTCCTTCACCACGCTGCTCTTCAGGCCCATGTGGCGGCCGTAGATCATCACCGGGTTGATGAACCTCCAGATGTGGTCGAGCGGCGTGTTGGCGAGAACGTGCCGCTCCAGGTCCGGCGGCCGCGGCGGATCGGCCAGCTGCGTCACCTTGCGCGACCGACGCGCGGTGCTCGCGCGCACCGGCGCCGGGCGGGCGGATTCGACGGCGGCGAGCTGGGCGCGCCGCTCCTGCAACTCGCGGCGGAGGTGCTCGTGCTTGTCGGTCTCGGTCACCCGTTTCGCGAGGTCCAGCCCGCTCATCGCGTCCTGCGCGTACGCGACGGTGCCGCCGTACGCGGGCGCGATCTGCCGGTCGACGAAGTTCCGGGAGAGGGCAGCGCCTCCGACCAGGAGCGGCAGGTCCACACCCGCGGCCTTGAGGTCGGTCGCGGTGGCGACCATCTGCTGCGCCGACTTGACCAGCAGCCCCGACAGCCCCACCACGTCGGGCCGGTGGTCGCGCACCGCCTGGATGAGCACCTCCGGCAGGACCTTGATGCCGAGGTTCACCACCTCGAAGCCATTGTTGGAGAGGATGATGTCCACCAGGTTCTTGCCGATGTCGTGGACGTCGCCCTTGACCGTGGCGAGCAGCACCTTCCCGCGCGCGGCGCTGCTCACCTTGTCCATGTGCGGCTCGAGGAAGGAGACCGCCGCCTTCATCGACTCGGCGCTCTGCAGGACCTCGGCCACGATCAGCTGGTTGGCGTTGAAGAGGCGGCCCACCTCGTCCATGCCGCGCATCAAGGGACCGTTGATCACGTCCAGCGGCTTCGCGCCCTGGCGAAGCTTCTCGGCCAGGTCGTCGAACAGGCCGTCGCGCGATCCCTCCACGATGTAGCGCGCGAGGCGCTCGTCGAGCGGCAGCTCGCTGCGTAGGGGACCCGCGGGCTTCTTCTCGCGGAAGTGGGCGGCGAACGCCGCCACGACCCCCTGCAGCGACGCCTGCTCCCGGCAGAAGAGCACTCCCTCGGCGAGCTTGCGCTCGTGCTCGGGGATGGACGGATACCGCTCCAGCTTCTCGGCGTTCACCAGCGCCAGGTCGAGGCCCGCCTGCACGCAGTGGTACAGGAAGACCGAGTTCACCACCTCCCGGCCGGCGGCGGGCAGTCCGAACGACACGTTGGAGATGCCGAGCACCGTCTTGCAGGCCGGCAGGGCGGACTTGATGGCCCGGACCGCCTCGATGGTCTCCACCGCGCTCCCGGTGTACGCCGCGTCCCCGGAGGCGCAGGGGAACACCAGCGGATCGAAGTAGAGGTCCTCCTCGGCGAGGCCGTACTTGCGCGTGAGCAGCTGGTGGCTCCGGCGCGCCACCTCCAGCTTGTCCGCGGCTTTGATGGCCTGCCCGCGCTCGTCGATGCAGCCGACCACCAGCGCGGCGCCATACTTCCGGGCGAGCGGGACGATCTTCTCGAAGCGCTTCTCCCCGTCCTCGAGGTTGACGGAGTTGATGATCGCCTTTCCCTGCGAGTAGGTCAGGCCCACCTCGACGGCCTTCTCGCTGGTCGAGTCGATCATCAACGGCACGCGGACCTTCTTGATCAGCACCTCGAGGAAGCGGCGCAGGTCGGGCAGCTCGTCCCGGTCGGTCTGCTGGGTCGAGACGTCCACCAGGTGCGCGCCCCGCTTCACCTGCGCCCGCGCGATCTCCGCGGCCTCGTCCCACTTCTCCAGCGCGATCAAGTCGCGGAACTTCTTCGAGCCCAGGACGTTGGTGCGCTCGCCGACGATGACCGGCCGCACGTCGTCGCCGATCTCCAGCGGATCCACGCCCGACAGGGCGCTGCGGCGCCGGGTGGGGATGGGCCGCGGCGCGAGGCGCCGCGCGACCTCCGCCAGCCTGGCGATGTGCCCGCGATGGGTGCCGCAGCATCCGCCCAGGAGGTTCAGCCACCCGTTCTCGCCGAAGCGCGACAGCGTCCGCGCCAGCATCTCGGGCGTCTCCAGGTACCGGCCGTTCTCGTCCGGCAGGCCCGCGTTGGGCACGCAGGCGACGCGCGTGCGGGCGAGCTGGGCGAGCGTGCGGACGTGGTCGGTCATGAACTCCGGCCCGGTGGCACAGTTCAGACCCAGGTAGAGGAGGTCCCTGTGCTCCAGCGAGATGGCGAGGGCGTCGACGGACTGGCCGGCCAGCATGGTGCCCATCGCCTCGATCGTGCCGCTCACCGCCACCGGGAGCCGCTCCTCGGGCGGAAGCGATTCCTGGAAGCCGTCGATCCCGATCAGGCCCGCCTTGACGTTGCGCGTGTCCTGCGAGGTCTCGAGGAGGAAGTAGTCGACGCCGCCTTCGTGCAACCCGCGCGCCTGCGCCTGGTAGTGCTCGATCAGCTGCTCGAAGGTCACCCCGCCCGTCACCGAGATCGCCTTGGTGGTGGGCCCCATCGAGCCGGCGACGAAGCGCTGCCGCTCGGCCGTCGAGAAGGCGTCGGCCTCCGCGCGGGCCAGGGCCGCGGCGGCGCGGTTGATCTCCACCGCCTTCTCCTGGAGCCCGTACTCCGCGAGCACCAGCGGCGTCGCACCAAACGTGTTCGTCTCCAGGACGTCCGCGCCGGCCTCGAGGTATCCGCGGTGGACGCCGCGGACCACGTCGGGGCGGGTGAGGTTCAGCGACTCGTTGCACCCCTCCAGCTCCGGCCCGCCGAAGTCCTGCGCGGAGAGCCGCAGATCTTGCAGGGCGGTGCCCATCGCGCCGTCGAGGACCAGCACGCGCCGGTCGAGCTCCGCCCGGAGCCTCGCCACCCGTCCGGCGCGCGTCATTCCGGCACCTCCGCACAGAGCAGGAAGGGCCGGAACGCAGCCGCGCCTCCGGGCAGCATCTCGGTGCTGATGCTGCCGAACCCCTCCGCCTCCAGTGCCGCGGCCAGCTGGGCCGGCTCGAACCCGAGCCAGCGGTGGCCGAGCCGGTCGCGCACCCACTCCTCGCCGTGGGGCAGCAGCTCGAGCACCAGCAGGCGGCCGCCCTTCTTGAGCAGCTTGCGCGCCTGCGACAGGACCCGCGGCGGATCGTCGACGAAATGCAGGCTCTGCGAGGCGACCACCAGGTCGAAGCGGCGGCGCACGTCGAGCTTGTGCAGGTCGCCGGAGACGAACTCGACGTTGCGGGCGCCCTCGCGCCCGGCGCGCGCCCGCGCCGCCTCCAGCGCGTCGCGGCTCTTGTCGATGGCGAGCACCGAGCGGGCCCAGCGCGCCATCTCGACGCTCAGCGCGCCCGTGCCGCA
>DASWGQ010000053.1:0-51081 GCA_036393595.1 Myxococcales bacterium
CCCTGCAGCTTGAGCAGGTGGTTGCGGGCGGCGACCTCGACGATGGTGGTGAGGTTGCGGCCGGGGCGGACCGGCACGACGAGCAGCGGCACCTCGGTGTCGAGCATGCTGTACTTCTGCTCCTCGACGCCCAGGCGGTCGTACTCCACCCGGTCGTCCCACTCGACCAGCTCCACCACCATCTCGACCTTCTTGCGGTCGCGCACCGCCGACACGCCGAACAGGTCCTTGATGTTGATGATGCCGATCCCGCGGATCTCCATGTGGTGCTTGATGATGTCCGAGCCGCTCCCGTACACCGAGCCGCCCTGCTTCTTCTTCAGATCCACGATGTCGTCGGCGACCAGGCGGTGGCCGCGCGTGACCAGGTCGAGCGCCAACTCGCTCTTGCCGATGCCGCTCTTCCCCAGGATGAGGACGCCGACGCCGATCACGTCGATGAGGACGCCGTGCACCGAGGTGCTGGCGGTGAGCGCCTCCTGCAGGAACTGCTCGATGTTGTCGATGAAGGTGCTGGAGAGGTGGCTGGTGCGCATGAGCGGCACGCGGGCGTCGTTCGCCTCGCGCTTGATCATGTCGTCGACGGGCAGGTTCTTGGTCACCACCAGGCAGGCGACGGGCAGCCGGAACAGGCCGCGCATGCGGGCCTGCGCCTCGCCCGGCTTGAGCGTGGCCAGATAGCTCATCTCGGTGTTGCCGAAGACTTGAAGACGGTCCTTGTGGATGTGCTCGGTGAAGCCGCTCAGCGCCAGCCCGGGCTTCTGGATGCGCGAGCTGACCACGCGCCGGTCGAGACCTCCTTCGCCGGCGAGCAGCTCGAGGCGGAGGTCGAAATCCTGGTCCTTGAGCAGCGTCTCGACCTTGATGGAGTCCATCGAGAGTCAGACTATAACAGCGCCTCCTTCCAGACGAGGAAACGCCCGTGCCGGATTACCGCCCCGTTCTGCTCGCCTTCGCGCTCGCCGCCTGCGCCTCGGCGCCCCAGCCGCGCACCGCTGATCAAGCCGCCGCCCCGCAGCCGCCGGTCGCGCGGAAGGAGCCGCACGTCACCCGGATCAACGGCGACACACTGCGCGACGACTACTTCTGGCTCCGCAACAAGGGGACGCCGGAAGTGGAGTCGTACCTGCGCGCCGAGGCGGCGTACGCGGAAGCGATGATGAAGCCCACCGAGGAGCTGCAGAAGAAGCTCTACGGCGAGATGCTCTCCCGCATCCAGGAGGACGACTCGACGGCGCCGGTGCGGATCGGCCCGCACTGGTACTACCAGCGGACGGAGAAGGGGAAGCAGTACCCGATCCTGTGCCGCAGACCGGCGCCGGACGGCGCGGAGCAGGTCGTCCTGGACCTCAACGCGCTGGCCGCGGGGAAGAAGTTCCTCGGCCTGGGCGCGTGGGAGGTGAGCGACGACGGGAACCGGGTCGCGTACACGACCGACGAGACGGGCTTCCGGCAGTTCGACCTGCACGTGCGCGACCTGCGCAGCGGCAAAGGCGGGCCGGAGAAGATCGCGCGGGTGGATTCGGTGGCCTGGAGCCGCGACGGCAAGGTGCTCTTCTACGTGGTGGAGGACGAGCAGGAGAAGCGGCCGTACCAGCTCTGGCGGCACGTGGTCGGAGAGGGCGGCAAGGACGAGCTGGTCTACGAGGAGAAGGACCACGCCTTCAACCTCGAGGTCGACCGGTCGCGCTCGAAGGACTTCGTCTTCCTGACCTCAGGGAGCCATACGACCAGCGAGGTGCGCTTCTTCGGGGCCAGCGACCCGAACGCGGCGCTGGTGCTGGTGCAGCCCCGCGAGCCCGGGCACGAGTACTACGCCGACGCGCGCGGCGGGACCCTCTACATCCGCACCAACTCCGGCGGCCGGAACTTCCGCCTGGTCACCGCGCCGGTCTGGGCCCCCCGCAAGGAGAACTGGACCGAGCTGGTCCCGCACCGCGACGACGTCATGTTGGAGGACGTGGAGGTCTTCCGCGATTTCGTCGCGCTGCACGAGCGCGAGGGCGGTCTGCCGCAGATCGCCTTCCTCGATCCGGCGACGGGCGCGCGCCGGCGCGTGCAATTCCCCGAGGCGGACTACGACGTCTCGCCGGACAGGAACCCGGAGTACGACCAGAAGGAGCTTCGCGTCGTCTACCAGAGCCCGGTGACTCCGCAGAGCTGGCTGGACGTGGACGCGGACTCGCTCGGGCAGCGAGTCGTGAAGCGGCAGCCGGTGCCCGACTACGACCCGTCACGCTACGAAGTCGAGCGCGTCTGGGCCTCCGCTGCCGACGGCACGAAGGTCCCCATCGCGGTGCTGCACAAGAAGGGCGTAGCGCGCGACGGCAAGAGCCCGCTGCTGCTCTACGGATACGGCTCGTACGGCGCGAACATCCCGGACCGGTTCAACTCGAACGTCTTCTCGGTCGTCGACCGCGGCGTCACCTATGCCGTGGCGCACATCCGCGGCGGCGGCGAGCTGGGCAAGAAGTGGCACGACCAGGGCCGCATGATGAACAAGATGAATACCTTCACGGACTTCATCTCCTCGGCCGAGCACCTCGTCGCGCAGGGCTACACCTCGAAGGATCGCCTGGCCATCATGGGCGGCAGCGCCGGCGGCCTCTTGATGGGCGCGGTCACCAACCTGCGCCCCGAGCTGTTCCACGCGGTAGTCACGTACGTTCCCTTCGTCGACGTGATCAACACCATGCTGGACGAATCCCTCCCCCTGACCGTCGGCGAGTTCGAGGAGTGGGGCAATCCGAAGAAGCCGGACGAGTACCGCTACCTGAAGCAGTACAGCCCCTACGACAACGTGACCGCGAGGTCGTACCCGACCATGCTGGTCCGCTCCTCGTACAACGACTCCCAGGTGATGTACTGGGAGCCCGCCAAGTACGTCGCGAAGCTGCGCTCGCTGAAGACCGACTCGAATCCGCTGCTCTTCAAGATCAACATGGACCCTGCGGGCCACGGCGGCGCCTCCGGCCGCTACGACCGCCTCAAGGACGTCGCCTACGACTACGCCTTCGTGGTCCGCGAGCTCACTGCCCCGCGGTGACGATCAGTATTTGGAATCCTCGCCGGTGATCAACCCGGCGATCTCGGAACCGGACTGCGCCGACATTATCGATTGACGAAACGGCGGCGACTTGAACAGCCGCGAGATCCGCGCCAGCGCCTTGAGGTGGATCCCCGCCGAGTTTTCCGGCGCGAACAGCAGGAAGAAGAGGTACGTGGGCTTCCCGTCGATCGCGGCGAAGTCCACGCCGCGCTTCGACCGGCCGAAAGCCGCGAGCAGGTTGGGCACTCCGGGCAACTTGCCGTGAGGGATCGCCACTCCCTCGCCCACGCCGGTGGAGCCGAGCTTCTCGCGTTCCAGCAGGACCTCGGTGAGCCTGCCGGGATCCAGCCCGTGCGCGCGGGCGAGCGGGGTGCACAGCTCGCGCAGGACGCCCGCCTTGTCGGTCGCTTGCAGGTCGGGGAGGATCAGATCCTCGCGCAGGAACTCGGCGATCTTCATCGCGGTCGAGCCTACACCCGGACCCGTGCGCGCGGCCAGAATGCGCGCACGGTGGGTGAAGCTGGCGAGCCGTCCTACTTCGCCAGCGCGGCCGCGATGGGCGGCTGGGCGCCCGCCGGGGCGCCGCCTGCGGCGCCGACGGCCGTCATCTCCCCGTTGGCCTGGATGAGACCGAAGTTCCCGTCCCGCCGCCGGTAGACGACGTTCACGTCCCGCGAGTCGGGGCGCGTGAAGACGAGGAAGTCGTTGTTCATCAGGTCCATCTGCATGAGCGCCTCTTCCACGCTCATCGGCTTGGCCAAAAACTCGTTCGACCTCACCACCTCGGGGGGCAGGCCCTCGGTCGGAGAGGCCGCGAAGATCTCGTAGCGCACCCGCACCGGCTCGCGTGCGTGCACATGTGCGGGCCGGTGGTTCTTCAGCCGGTCCTTGTACTTCTTGAGCTGCCTCTCGATCTTGTCGCACGCCAGGTCGATCGAGGCGTACATGTCCTCCGACTTCTCCTTGCCCCGCACGTGGAACGTGCCCGCGTGCAGGTTGATGTCCGCATGATGCAGGTACCTCTCGAGCGAGAGCGTGACGTGGGCCTCGGTCACCTTGTCCAGGTACTTGTCGACCACCTTGCTCAACTTGTCGGTGACGTGGTTTCGCAGGGCGTCGGTGGCGAACATGTTCCTGAAGGTGATGTTGACCTGCATGCGTAGTACCTCCGGCGGGCGTGGCCCGTTCCGGGTTCGAGGGAAGCAGGACCCTGGATGGATGCTTAGAAGAACCGCTTTCGCTTGCTGCTCGGCAGGATGCCGAGCACCTCCCTGTATTTGGCGACGGTGCGCCGCGCGATGTCCACGTTCTGCGTCCGGAGGATCTCGACGATCTTCTGGTCGCTGTACGGCTTGTCGCCCGGCTCCGCAGCGACGATCTGCTTGATCTGGTTCTTCACCGCCTCCGAGGCGATGTCCTCGCCCCCCACCCGCGCGATGGACGAGTTGAAGAAGAACTTCAGCTCGTAGATGCCCTGCGGGGTGTGCACGTACTTGTTGGTGGTGACGCGCGAGACGGTGCTCTCGTGCATCCCGATGTCCTCGGCCACGTCGCGCAGGATCAAGGGCCTCAAGAACTGGATGCCCTTGTCCAGGAACTCGCGCTGGAACTTGATGATCGAGTCGGCCACCTTCACGATCGTCCGCTGCCGCTGGTGGATGGAGCGGATGAGCCACACCGCCGAGCGCAGCTTGTCCTGGATGTACTCCTTCGCCTTGCCGTTGCTGGCCCCGTTCTTCAGCGCCTGCCGGTAGTGCGCCGAGATGCGCAGCTTGCTCAAGCCGTCGTCGTTGAGGACCGTCACGTACTGATCGCCGATCTTGTGGATGTAGACGTCCGGGGTGATGTACTGCGGCTCGTCGGTAGCGTAGCGCCGCCCCGGCTTGGGGTCCAGCCGCGAGAGCAGCTTCACCGCCGCCACCACCTCGTCGAGCGGGACGCGCAGGTCCTTGGCGATGGACTGGTACTTCTTCGTCTCCACGTTCTTCAGGTGCCCGGTGATGATGGCAGGCAGCAGGTCTGCGTCCGGGTCGTCCTTCCCCTCGCCCTCGGAGAGGAACCAGCGCGCCTGGACCAGCAGGCACTCGCGCAGATCGCGCGCGCCGCAGCCGATCGGCTCGAACCGCTGGATGATCCGCAGCACCTTCTCCGCGCAGCGCGCCGAGACGCCCGCCTCCAGCGCCAAGGACACCAGCGGGTCGGCCTCGCCGCGCGCCGCCCGCGCCGCCGCGGCCGCCTTCGCCGCCGCCTTGAGCGCCTTCTCCGCGGTCTGGGCCGCGTCCTCGTCGGAGCTGGTGGCCAGGACGGCCGGGACCTCCACGTCCTCGCGCAGCGCCGGCACGGTCGGCTCCGCGTCCGGGTCCATCACCAGGTACCCGTCGCGGTTCAGGTTGCCGATGATCAGTCCCCCGAGCCGCCCCTCCTCGGCCGTCAGCCCCGTCATGCGGAGCTGCTCCATCAGGTGCTCGGTGAGCCCCTCGGCCCGGGTGAGCGTGTCCTGGTAGTTGGGCAGGTCCTCCGCCGACATCCCGCCGCTCGAAGGCGCGGTGTGCTGCGTCTGGTAGTTGTCGAGGTACTGCTCCCAGTCGATGTCCGCCCGCTGCACGTCGCCGTCGGCCTGCTGCTTGGCGTCGTTCTCGCGGTCGGGCGGCTTCTCGGGCAAGAGCTCGCTGGCCTCGATCGACTCGTTCAGGGTGGCGGTCAGCTCGGCCGGGGCCTCGTCCAGCTCCGCCTCGGCGCCCTCGGCGGGCTCCTCCAGGAGCGGGTTCTGCTCCATCTCGGTGCGGATGAGGTCGACGAGCTCGAGCCGCGAGAGCTGCAGCAGCTTGATCGCCTGCTGCAGCTGAGGCGTCATCACCAGCTGCTGGCTGAGGCGAAGACTCTGCTTGAGCTCCAAAGCCATTTCTATGATCTCCCCTTCACTCCAGCTTGAACCGCTCGCCCAGGTACACGGCGCGGGCGCGCTCCGAGGCCGCGATCTGCGGCGGCGTGCCCGCTTCCAGCAGGCGCCCCTCCACCAGCAGGACGGCGCGGTCGCAGATGCCCAGCGTCTCGCGGACCGCGTGATCGCTGATCAAGACGCCCAGCCCCCGGTCGCGCAACTTGCCGATCAATCGCTGCAGCTCGTGGACGGCGATGGGGTCGATCCCGGCAAACGGCTCGTCGAAGAGAAGGAAGCGCGGCTCGGCGAGCAGCGCCCGGGCGATCTCCGTCCGCCGCCGCTCGCCACCCGAGAGCTGCTCGCCCAGCGAGTCCGCCACGCGGAGCAGGTCGAACTCGTGCAGCACGTCGTCGGTGCGATCGCGCGCCTCCTGCCCGAGCACGCCGTGTCCCTCGAGGACCAGCAGGAGGTTCTGGCGGACGGTCAGCTTGCGGAAGATGCTCGGCTCCTGCGGCAGGTACCCGAGCCCCATCCGGGCGCGGCGGTGGAGCGGCAGCCCGGAGAGGTCCTGGTCGCCCAGGTGCACCTCGCCTTCGTCGGGGTGCAGCAGGCCCACCACGCAGTGGAAACTGGTCGTCTTGCCGGCGCCGTTGGGCCCGAGAAGGCCCACCACCTCGCCGGGGTTCACGTCGAAGGAGACGCGGTCCACGACCTTCCGGCCGCGGAAGCTCTTCGACAGCCCACGGGCGTGCAGCGCGCTCACGGCTTCACCCCGGGTGCCGGCCGCGCCTCGTCCTGGTGCGCCTCGGGCCGGAGCCGGCCGTGGGCGCGCTCGACGCGGACCTCGTGCGAGTCCAGCGCCAGCGCGATCCGCTCGCCGACCAGCACGTCGCCGCGGTCGAACACGCGCGGCTCGCCCGTCAGCAGCACCTCGCGCGTGCGCGCGTCGTAGTCGGCGTTCTGCGCCACCGCGCGGCGTTCGCCCTGCCGCAGCTCGACCCCGCCTCGCAGGTAGAGGTGGGTGAGCTGCCCCGACGAGTCGTAGTGCGCGTCCATGCGCGGGCCGCGGACCACCACGTCGCCCCGGCGCACCACCACGTCGTCGGTGAAGCGGGCCAGGCGCTCCGAGCGATCCAGCGACAGCCGCGATGCCTCGACCCGGGTGGGGAGCTGCGGCGCGTCCTTCTCCTCGGGCACCGAGCGGCGCAGCACGAGCCTGGGCTTCTGCACGTCGACGTCCTCGGTGTCGAGGCGCATGACGATGCGGTCGCCGGTCAGGGTCTCCGAGCCGTCGCGCAGCACAGGGTCGTCCTTGCCGTCGCCGGTGAGCACCAGCGTCTGGCCCTTGGCGTCGAACACGCCGTGCGCGCCGTCCGCGGTGCGCGTGCCGCGCTGCACGTGGACGTTCCCGTCGACCGTGAACCTCTCCAGCTTCTGCCCGAGCAGCGGCGGCTCGTCGCGGCCGCGCCGGCGCGGCTTGCGCTGCGGCTGCTCGTCGGCTGCGAACTCGACCACCGCGCGGTCGCCGGTCACCACCATCCCGTCGCGCGACAGGCGGACCGACCCGTCCAGCAGCGTGCGCCGCTCGCGGGGTTCCATCCGCATCGTCTGCGCGGTGAAGTCCACCGGACCTGCCGGCGCGGCGGCCGCCGCGAGCGCGGCTGCGAGGGCGATCATCGGGGCTCCGACGGCTTGCGGTTTGCGGTTCGCGGCTTGCGGCTCGCCGATTGCCGGCTCGCGGGGAACTGCGCGGTCGGATCGCCGGTCGGCTGGAGCGTGCCGACCACGCCGCCGGTCAGGGTGACGTCGCTTCCGTCGGCGCGAGCGGAGAAACCCTGCGAGCGGACCGCATATCCGGGGCCCTGCGCGTCGACGGCGCGATCGCCGCTGAGCCGGTCCGCGGCGCCGTCCCAGAAGAGACGCTCGGTGGTTCCTTGATCGCCGCGCGCGGCGCGGAACGTCACGCCGCCCGAGGCACTCCCGCGCTTGTTTCCGAGGTCGCCATCGACCCGCGGCGCGGTGAGCAGCACCTCGCCGAACATCGCGTAGCCCATGCCCGCCTCGGGGTACAGGCTCGCCACCGCGACTCGACCGTCCAGCCGCCCGCCCGCCCGGCGATACGCAACCTCGCGTGCGGTGCCTCGCGCGGCCACCCGGCCGTCGGATAGTCGGGCGAACGCCACCCCATGCAAGGTGAGGTCCGGCGCTCCGAGGGGTGGGGAATGATCCGACAGGTCCTGCAAGGGAGCCGGTGCCCCGCAGCCCAGGAGGAGCGCTGCAGCGGCACCGGGGATGACGAACTGGCTCCACATTTGCAAGGAACACTAGCACCCCGACCCGCCGGTGTCGAGGTCCGAGGCCGCGCTCCGGTTACATAAAATCAGTCAAGAGTTCAACGGATTGAACCCGGTCGTGTGCGCCACCGCGCATGCATCCACACCCACTGATCCGGGCAGGCGCGGACCTCCTCCTCGATGGCCGCGCTCGCCGCCGCCGTGAGCGCGCGCGAGTCGGCCTCCCGGTCCCCCGAGGCGGGCACGACGAGGCGCGAGATCCGGATCCGATGCACGCCCGGGGCCACCCGGCGGATTCGAGCGAACACGACGGCCGCGCCCATTCGCAGAGCGAAGTCCGCGGGTGCGCGTGGAGTGAATGCTTCCCTCCCGAAGAACGGAACGAAATGACCGGTGACTTCCGTGTCCTGATCGATGAGCGCCGCGACCACGCCGCCTTTGCGCAGGTGGCGGATGAACCCGCGCGCGGCGCCGGGATGGTTGCGCCACAGGCTGACGATCCCGGTCGAGCCGCGCGACTTCTCCAGCAGCGCCGTCAGCCGCGGATCCTGCGCCTCGCGCGCGACCGTCGCGACGGGCAGGCCCTCCCCGGCCACGCGCCGGGCGAGGAGCTCCCAGTTGTCGAGGTGGCAGGAGATGACCACCACGCCGCGCCCTTCGGCGTGCGCGGCGGTCATCGTTTCGAGCGAACCCGGATCGAAGTGAACGGCGCGCGCCAGATCGAAGCGCTGCGTCGCCACCAGTTCGAGCGCCGAGCGGCCCAGGTTGGCGAACGAGGCGCGCCCGATCCGAGCGCGCCAGCCGCGGTCGCGATCGGGAAAAGCGATCGCCAGGTGCTCGAGCGCGGCGCGCCGGTGTCGCGGAGCGACGAACCAAGCGAGCCATCCGCAGGCGGCGCCCAGCGCGAGCGCCACCCGGCGAGGCAGCCGCGAGAGCACCGGCAGCAGCAGGAGCAGCGCACGCACCCGCAGCTCGCGGCGCATGCGCTTGCCGAGGGGCGCCGTGCGCGGAGCGGGCCGAGCGGCGGTCTGGGGCGCGGCGGGGCTCATCCTCGCGGAGCCGGCGCGTCCTCCGGTGGCGGCCATCCCACCGTCGCGGCGAGGAGCAGCTCGCAGAGGGCCCGCACCGCCCCGCGCCCCGCCCGGTGCGGGGCCACCCAGCGCACCTCGCGGAGCACCTCGGGCGCCGCGTCCGCGGGCGCGCAGGACAGCGCGGCAATGCGCAGCGCCGGCAGATCGTTCACGTCGTCGCCCATGAACGCGGTGTCGGCGAGCGGGACGGCCACCTCGTCGCAGATCTGCTGCAGCGCGGGGCCCTTGGCGCGCGACGAGCCCACCACCGGCCCGATGGACAGCTCCCGGCAGCGCTGCTGCACCAGGTCCGCGCGCCGTCCCGTGAGCGCCGCGACCTTGATGCCGCCGTGGAGCTGCAAGAGGCGGAGCCCGTGGCCGTCGCGGACGTCGAACGCCTTCAACGCCTCGCCGTCCTTGCCATAGAAGAGGCGGCCGTCGGTGAGCGTGCCGTCGACGTCGAGCACGACCAGCCGGATGCGGCGCAAGAGCTCGCGCGGCGGCTTCCTGGATCGCGGCGGCACGCTTGGGCTTCTATCAGAAGCGGAAGGCCGCGCCGCCCGAGCCCACCGCGCGGGCGCCGCGCGCCCCCTGCAGCACGCCCGCGGAGGCGAGCAGCGACAAGCGGCCGCGCGGGGCGAAGGCGAGGCCGCCCTGCACCTGCGTGAACGCGGCGGTGTGCTCGCGCGTGAAGTCGGTCGCGCCGAGCAGCGACACCTCGGCGAACGCGCCCAGGCGCGCGAGCGGCGCGAACCCCAGCTGCAGCGCCAGCTCGCCGTCGCTGGTATGGACCAGGCCCGGGCTGGCACCGACGACGCGGCCCAGCGTTCCCCGGACGGTCAGCTGGGCGGGTCCCGACCGGAAGGCGAGCACCCGCGCCTGGGCCGTCGGCCGGTAGAAGCCCTCCGGCCAGACGTCGAGCCCCACCCCCACGTCGACCGCATCCGATACGCCGTGATCGAGCCGCGCGCCATGGAACGGCCGCCCCGCGCGCGCGGTCAGCGCCGTGGCGCCGGCGGGCTGCGGACCCAAGGCACCCAGCGCCGGGAGCGGGTCCTCGGCCGATGGCGGCTCGAACGCCGTTGCGACCGCTGCGGCGGCCGCGGCGAGCAGGGCCGGGATCATCCGCCCCCCGTGTACGCTGTCTCCCAGGTTTCCGAGAGCATCGAGCGCAGGTCGGCGGCAGTGATGCCCCGGTGCATGGTCAGGCGCTGCAGGGTGAAGGGGTCGCTGTTCCCGCGGGCGCCCACCACTGCCCCACGGTAGCCGGCCCTCTCCACGGCGCGGCGGACCCATTGCATCTGGTCGTTGTACGGATACGCGAAGAGCTCGATGCGCTGACCCAGGTAGGCCTGGAGCACGGCGCGGCTCTGCTCGATCTCGGCGCGCAAGTCTGCCTTGCCCAGGCCGGCCAGCTTGCGATGGGAGACGCTATGCGAGCCGATCTCCATCCCGGCAGCCTGCAGGGCGCGAACCTCGGGCCAGACGAGATAGCGGCGGTAGGCCTTCGCGACCCGGGTGGCCGCGTCCTGCGCGCAGAATCCCGAGACGATGAAGAAGGTCGCCTTCTGCCCGCGCAGAAGGAGCCGCGGCAGCACCTCCGTCGAGGCGTCCTCGAAGCCGTCGTCGAAGGTGAGCACCACCGGGTGGCGGGGGAGCTTCCCCGCGCCGTCCTGCGCGTCGAGGACCTCGCGCAGCGTGATCGTCTCGAAGCCCGCCGAGCGGAGGAAGTCGAGCTGTGCGTCCAGCTCCTGCGGCGGGACAGTGAGCGGGTCCCCGGCGTCGCTCACCGAGTGGTACATGAGGATGGGCACGCCCTCGCCGCACGCTGCGCAGAAGGCCGCGCAGAGCAGCAGCGCTGTCCGGGGAGGGGGCACTCGGCGCGGACCCTACCATCTCCTGCCTACGCGCCGTCCAGTACCGCTGTAAAGGCGTGCAGCTACCGCGCGACCATCGCGGCGCGGATCCGCTGCACGTCCGCGACGGTCTCCTCCCAGAGCGGGAAGGTGAGCGAGTTGGGCCCGTCGGAGAGCGCGCGGTCGGGGTCCTCGTGCACCTCGCAGAAGAGGGCGTCGATGCCCACGGCCGCCGCGGCCCTCGCCAGCGGAGGGGCGAGCGTCCGGTCCCCTCCGGTGCGATCCCCCTGCCCGCCGGGCTGCTGCACGGAATGGGTCGCGTCGAAACACACCGGCGCGAGCTTCCGCAGGGCGATCAGCCCGCGGAAGTCCACCACCAGGTCGTGGTAGCCGAAGGTCACGCCCCGCTCGGTGAGGAGCATGTCGCGGCAGCCGGCCTCGAGGAGCTTCGCCACCACGTTCTTCATGTCCGACGGCGCGAGGAACTGGCCTTTCTTCACGTTGACCGCGCGGCCGGTGCCGCCGGCCGCGAGGAGCAGGTCCGTCTGGCGGCAGAGGAACGCGGGGATCTGCAAGACGTCCGCGACCTCGGCCGCCGGGGCGCATTGAGCCACCTCGTGCACGTCGGTGAGGACTGGGAGGCCGGTCTCCTGCTTCACGCGGGCCAATACCCGGAGTCCTTGCGTGAGGCCGGGGCCGCGGAAGCTCTTGCCGCTGGTGCGGTTCGCCTTGTCGAAGGAGCACTTGAAGACCGCCGGCAGCCCGTGCCGCTGCGCCACGTCGGCCACCTTCCGCGCCGCCGCGAGCGTCTGGGCCTCGCCCTCGATCACGCACGGTCCCGCGATGAGGAGCAGCGGGTGGCCGGGCCCGACCTCGGCGCGGCCGACCTTCATGCCTGCGCCTTGGGCGCGCCCGCCGGGAACTGGATGTCCGGCGTGGGCCGGGGCGGGTCGCCGGGCTTCTCCCCGCGGCCCTGCCGCGCGCGCTGCTCGAGCGCGGCCCGCACGAACCCGGAAAAGAGGGGATGCGGCTGGAAGGGCTTGGACTGGAACTCGGGATGGAACTGGCAGCCGAGGAAGTAGGGGTGCCCCTCCAACTCGATCACCTCGACCAGGCCGAGCTGATCGTTCACGCCGGAGGCGATGAACCCGCGCTCCTCGAAGCGGGGCCGGTAGGCGTTGTTCACCTCGTACCGGTGCCGGTGCCGCTCGGAGATGAGCGACCGCCCGTAGAGCTTCTGCGCCAGGCTGCCCGCCTTGAGCGTGCAGTCGTACGCGCCCAGGCGCATGGTGCCGCCCTTGGCCACCACCGACTTCTGGTCGGCCATCAGGCTGACCACCGGGTGCGGCGTCGCCTCGTCGAACTCCAGCGAGTTGGCGCCGGCGAGGCCCAGCACGTTGCGCGCGAACTCGATGGCCGCCATCTGCAGGCCCAGGCAGATGCCGAAGAACGGCACCTTCTTCTCGCGCGCGTAGCGCACCGCCGCGATCTTGCCCTCGGTGCCGCGCATGCCGAATCCGCCCGGCACCAGGATGGCGTCCGCGTGCGAGAGCAGCGTCTCGGCGCCCAGCTTCTCCACGTCGGAGGAATCGACGTATTCCAGGCTGACCCGGCAGTCGTTGGCGATCCCGCCGTGCACCAGCGCCTCGTTGAGCGACTTGTAGCTCTCGGTCTGGTCGACGTACTTGCCGACGATGGCGATGCGCACCTCGCGCGAGGGCTCTTTCACCGCCTTGACGATCTTCTCCCACTTGTCGAGGCGCGGCGCGCGGCTCCAGATGTTCAAGAGCTCGGCGACGCGGTCGTCGAGACCTTCCTCGTGGAGAGCGAGCGGCAGCTCGTAGATGGTGGACACGTCGGCGGCGGTGAAGACGCTCCCCGGCTCGACCGAGCAGAACAGCGCGATCTTGTCCTTGATCTCCTTGGACAGCGCGCGATCGGTCCGGCAGAGCAGGATGTCGGGCTGGATCCCGATCTCGCGCAGCTTCATCACGCTGTGCTGCGTGGGCTTGGTCTTCACCTCGTGCGCGGTCTGGATGTACGGCACCAAGGTGAGGTGCACGTAGATCGCGTTCTCGCTGCCCACGTCGTACTTCATCTGCCGGATGGCCTCGAGGAACGGCAGGCTCTCGATGTCGCCGACCGTGCCGCCCACCTCGACGATGACGATGTCGTTGCCGTCGGCGGCGTTCAGGATGAAGCGCTTGATCTCGTCGGTGATGTGGGGAATCACCTGCACGGTCTTGCCCAGGTACTCGCCGAGCCGCTCCTTGTTGATCACGTTCTGGTAGATGCGGCCGGTGGTGGCGTTGTTGTGCCGCGACATCTTCGCCGAGCTGAAGCGCTCGTAGTGGCCCAGGTCGAGGTCGGTCTCGCCGCCGTCGTCGGTGACGTACACCTCGCCGTGCTGGAACGGGCTCATCGTGCCCGGGTCGACGTTGATGTACGGGTCGAGCTTCAGGTGGGTGATCTTGAGACCGCGGTTCTCCAGCAGCGCGCCCAGCGAGGCGCTGGAGAGGCCCTTGCCGAGGGACGACACCACCCCGCCGGTCACGAAGATGAACTTGGTGCGCTTGCCGCGCGCCGCATCCATGCGGCTGCCTCGCAGTGCGCTCATCCGTGCCTCCTTTGCTCGTCCGAGTACAAAGCCCTGACGCGCTCCAGATCTTCCGGTGTATCGACGGCGGCCGAGATCCAGGGGCCGACCGCCACCTCGATCGCATGCCCGTGGTAGAGCGCGCGGAGCTGCTCGAGGCCTTCGGCGCGCTCGAGCGGGGTCTCCGGCAGCTTGGCGAAGCGATAGAGGAAGGCCGCCGAGAAGCCGTAGATGCCGAGGTGCGCGAGCCCGGCGACCTCGCCGGCGACCCGGGGGAAGGGGATCCGGCTCCGCGAGAAGTACAGGGCGCGCCCGCGGTGATCGAGCACCACCTTGACCACGCTCGGCTGGTGCGCCTCGTCCGGCTCGAGCGGCCGCGCGGCGGTGGCCATCTCCGCGCCCTGGCGCAAAAGGTTTCCGACGGCGGTGATCGCGCGCGGATCGATGAGCGGCTCGTCGCCCTGGACGTTGAGATACGCGTCGGCGGTGACGACCTGCGCGGCCTGCGCGATCCGCTCGGTGCCGTTGCGCGCCTCTCCCGTGATCACCGCGCGGAAGCCCGCCGAGGTCACGGCGTGCGCGATGCGGGCGTCGTCGGTCGCGACCGCGATCTCGTCGAGCCCCTCGGCGCGCGCGGCGCGCTGGCAGACGCGCACGATCATCGGCGCGCCGCACAGGTCGGCAAGCGGTTTTCCAGGCAGCCGCTGGGCCGAGTAGCGCGCGGGGATGAGTGCTGCGAGGCGCACGTCGCGTTGTAATCCGCGGCGGCCGAATCTGCAACCCTGGGCAACGGCCGCGGAACGGCATAGAGAAAAGGGGATGTCGCACATCGACCCCCAGGTCGATCCCGAGGTTCTGGCGGACATCCGACGCGCCGCGTTCGAGCTCCGCCGGACCGATCCGCAGGAGGCGGTCCGGCTCCTCCGGCGGGCGGCCGCGACCGGCGGCGGCGCGGAAGTGCTGGCGCGGGGTGCGCTCGGCGAGATCTACCTGGAAGAATTCGGCGACCTCGACGGCGCCGAGCACGAGTTCCGCGCCGTGCTGCACGCGGTGCCCGGGCTTCCGGCGGCCGAGTTGGGGCTCGCGCGGGTCCTGCACGAGTCGGGCGACCAGCGCGGCGAGCTGCAGGCGCTGGCGCGTGCGGTGGAAGGGCTGTCGCGCGAGGTGGCCGGCTTCCGCGAGCGGAAGGCGGCCGGGGAACCGCTGCCGGCCGGCGTCGAGGAAGTGGTGCTCACCCTGCTGGAAGTCGCGCTCGACCGGGCGCGGCTCGATCCGGACCAGCGCATCGACGAGGACCTGCTCCGCTGGGCGGCGGAGGAGCGGCTATTCGATGCGCTGCGCGAGGAGGATGAGGATCCGCAGCAGGACTGGGTGCGCTTCCATTCGCTGTGGACACAGCTGCGGCAGCTCTCCGGGCGCCCGGAGGAGGCGGCGCGTGCGCTCGCCGAGGCGGAAGAGGCCGGGCAGTTGCCGGCGCGGGACGCAGCGGCCTTGCGCCGCGACGCGCTGGAGGAGACAGGGGAGGTCGAAGGCGCTGCGGCCCAGGCCCGCCGCGTCGTCGACCTCGATTCGCGAAGCGACGGAGCCGGGCGCGGACCGGCTGCGATCGACGTGCTGCGAGCGGCAGCGCTGACCTCCGTTGCGGGCGACGAGGCCACGGCATCGCAGATGCTGCGAACGGCGCTGGCGCGCGCCGAGGCGGAGCTGCCGGACGCGCCGGCGGACCGCCGCGCCGGGCTTACGGACGCCATCCGCCGCTACCGCGACGCGCTGGCGCCCGAGCCGGGCGCTCTCATCTCGCTGGGCGTGAAGAAGTAGCCCAGGCGATCGCGTCCTCGATCCGGTCCTGCCCGAAGAACAGCTCCGATACGACCAGGCAATTCGGCGCTCCGAAGATGCCCGACGCGCGCGCCCGCTCGGTGTTCGCGCGCAGCGCCGCCTTGGCTTCCGGCGAGGCGTCGCGGGCGAGCACCGCCTCCGCGTCGCCTCCGCCGGCGCGCACAGCCGACCCGACGACCCCTGGATCGTCGATGTCCTGGTCGCTCGCGAAGTTCGCGCGGCACGGGGACACGCGCAGCCTTCTAGCGCGTCCCACCCGCAGGTGTGCAGGCTGCGCTCGGCGGGCGGCTAGAACAGCTTCGCGCGCAAGCGCCGCAGGCGCGACAGGCGCCGGCGCGGTTTCCTTCTCATCTCCCCCGCTCCTCGCAGAACCCCACCAGGAGGCGCGCGATCCGCTCCGCAGCCCGCCCGTCCCAGAGGTCCGGCACGCGGCCCTTCTTCCCGCGTCCTTCCAGCACCGCCAGCGCCGCGGGCACCACCTGCGCCGGGTCCGTCCCCACCAGGGTGTTGCTGCCCACCTCCACCGTCACGGGGCGCTCGGTGTTGTGCCGCACCGTCAGGCACGGCACGCCCAGCGCGGTGGTTTCCTCCTGGATGCCCCCCGAGTCAGTCATCACCAGGCGAGCATTCGCCGTGAGGGCGAGGAAGTCCAGATAACCGATGGGGTCGGCGAGCTTGAGCCCGCGCGCGCCCTCCGCCTTGGCTCCCAGGGAGGCGTCCATCGACAGCCGCGCGCGCGTGCGCGGATGGACGGGGAACACCACCGGGATGCGCCCCGAGACCTCGGCCAGCGCGACGAGCAGCCTCTCCAGCGCGGCCGGTTCGTCCACGTTGCTCGGCCGGTGCAGCGTCGCCAGCGCGTACTCCCCCTTGCGCACCCCCAGCTGCTGGTGGATGCGGCTCTCGCGCGCCCGGGGCAGCGCGGCCTGCAGGCTGTCGATCATCACGTTTCCGACGAAGTGCACCCGGCCGGGGTCGATGCCTTCCTTCGCGAGGTTCTCGTCGGCATCCCGGGAGGGAGTGAAGAGGAGCTCCGACATCCGGTCGGTCAGGACGCGGTTGATCTCCTCGGGCATGTGCCAGTCCCAGGACCGCAGCCCGGCCTCGATGTGCGCGACCGCGACGCCGAGCTTCGCCGCCACCAGCGCCACGGCCACCGTCGAGTTGACGTCGCCCGCCACCACCGCCACGTCGGGCTCCTCGCGCAGGATCACCGGCTCGACCTCGACCATGATCTTCGCCGTCTGCTGCGCGTGCGACCCGCTCCCCACCCCGAGGTGCGCGTCGGGCGCCGGCATCTCCAGGTCCTGGAAGAAGACGTCCGACATCCTGGGGTCGTAGTGCTGCCCGGTGTGCACCAGCACCTGCCGCACCCGCGGGTCCTTGCGCAGCTGGGCGAAGACCGGCGCCACCTTCATGAAGTTGGGCCGTGCCCCGACGACGTGGAGGAATTTCATGACCCCCGTCAGGTGGGCACGCCGGGCCACGCCTGCAAAGTTCTGTCCGCTACCCGACGGTGCCACGGGAGCCGCGGCGGGTTACGTTGTCAGTCGGATGATCGAGGATGCCGCCCGCGCGCTGGTCCATTTCGAGGTGGAGCCGAACTACGCGGGCTGGACCCTGGCCGCGTACGTCGCGGAGAAGCTGAAGCGCCCGCTGGCGCCGGCGCGCCTGGACCGGCTGCTGCGCGGCCGCGCGCTGGTGCACGGCGAGCGGGAGCTTCTCCCGGAGACGCGCATCTGGCCCGGGCTCCGCTTCTCGCTGCGCAAGCGCTCGCCCGGCGACGACGGTGAGCCTCCGGCCATCCCGGTCGTCTACGAGGACGACGCGCTGCTGGTGGTGGACAAGCCCGCCGGGCTCGCGCTGCACCCGACCGCCCGCTACCACCTGTCGACGCTGACGCGGGCGCTGGAGACCCGCCACCGGAACGCGGCGGGCGAGAAACCCGACCCGGCGCACCGCCTGGATCGCGAGACGAGCGGCCTGGTGGCCTGCGGCCGCGGATCCTTGCACACGCGCGCTCTCAAGGCGGCCTTCGCGGCGCGGGAGGTGGAGAAGGCCTACCTGGCGCTGTGCGAGGGCGAGCCCCGCGCGGACGAGTTCCAGGTCGACGTGCCGCTCTCGGTGGGCAGCGAGCGCATCAAGGTGAAGGCGCGTCCGGACCCGGAGGGAATGGCCGCCGTGACCGTCTTCCGGGTGCTGGCGCGCTACCGCGATCCCCAGGGGAAGCCGCTGGCGCTCCTGCGCTGCGAGCCGCGGACCGGGCGCCAGCACCAGATCCGCGCGCACCTGCACGCGGCGGCGTCGCCGCTGGTCGGCGACAAGCTGTACGGGCCCGACGACGGCATCTTCCTCAGGCTGGCCGAGAGCGGAGGCGCCCCGGCCCCGCGAGGCGAGTTCGACGACCTGATCACGCCCGAGGAGCGCCGCGCGCTGCGCCACCACCGCCAGGCGCTGCACGCCTCCGAGCTGACGGTCCCCCACCCGGTCACGGGCGAGCGCATGCGTTTCGAGTCCCCGCTCCCCGACGATCTCCAGCAGCTCATCTCGTCGCTGAAGCCAATCTGAAAAAGCGGTTGCGCTTTTCGAACGGTCCGTCCGCTACGCGGCGCGGTCCAGGGTGGCGCGCCACGACTCGACCAGGCCGGCGAGGCCTTCGGCGAGGCCGACGCGGGGTTCGTACCCGAGCACCCGGCGGGCCTTGGTCAGGTCGGCGGACGAGGCGCGGAGATCGCCGGCGCGCGCCGGCTGGTGCTCCGGCTCCAGGTGCGCCGCGGCGGGGCCGATCGCGTGCTTGATCAGCCGGATCAACTCCAGGAGCGAGGCGCTCCGGCCGCTGGCCACGTTGACGATCTCGCCCGGCGCATCCTTTGCGGTGGCCGCGAGCAGGTTCGCCCGCACCACGTCCGAGACGTGCACGAAGTCGCGGGTCTGCAGCCCGTCGCCGAACACGATGGGCCGATCTCCCGACAAGAGGCGCGTCACGAACCTCGGGATGGCCGCCGCGTATTCGCTCTTCGGGTCCTGGCGCGGCCCGTAGACGTTGAAGAAGCGGAGCCCGACGCAGGGCAACCCGAAGGCGCGCGCATAGGTCTGCGCATACAGCTCGCAAGCGACCTTCTGCGCCGCGTACGGCGAGGCGGGCCGGGGGAGGAGCGCTTCGTGCTTCGGCTGCTCCGCCCCGTCGCCGTAGGCCGCGCACGAGCAGGCGAGCACCACCCGCTCGACGCGCGCGCGCAGCGCCGCCTGCAGCACGTTCACCGTCCCGCCCACGTTCACCGCGGTGGTGCGCTCCGGCTCCTGCATCGAGACCGGCACGGAAGGGATCGCGGCCAGGTGGAAGACCCACTTCGAGCCCGCCAGCAGCCGCGCGACCGCCTGCGGATCCGCGATGCTCCCCTCGATCAGCTGGAAACGTGCGTGGCCCGCGAGCAGCGCCGCCGTCTCACGCGTTCCGCTGGAGAAATCGTCGAGCCCGACGACTTCGTGGCCCTGCCTCAGCAGCTCTTCCGCGACCTGTCCGCCGATGAAACCCGCCGCCCCGGTGACGCAGACCTTCGCCATTCTCCCCCTCCAATGCGGAGGACTTCAGGTCACGGAAAGGTCAAGCCGCAGCCGGCCCTTCCCTCCGGCGTGGCGAGGTTCCGGCAGTCGCAAGCGTGGGAGTCCAGCTTCTGCTGGCAGTACTCCTTGTCCTGCGGGCTGACCGAGAAGATCGATGCCGCGTCCTTCGCCCTCTGGTTGCACACCGCCCTCGTGCCGTCGTCCGGGAAACACACGCAGATCTGGCCGGCCAGATCCCTGCACGGGTCCCCGCAGCCGGCGGCTGCCGTCAGGGTGAGCATGCAGCCGAGGAGTAGCAAGAGCTTGACAACACGGCAGGTCATGGCCGCGGCGATCTACCACGGATTCAAGCTTGCGGAACCTCGGAATCCGCTGCTCAGTGAACGGAGACCATATGCGCTACCTGTGGCTGCACGGGTTCGCCAGCGGGCCCGAGTCCAGCAAGGGCCGGTTCGTCCGCGAGCGCCTCGCCGCGCGCGGCGCGCGGCTGGAGATCCCCGACCTGAACCAGCCGGCGTTCCGGGACCTGAGCGTGACCCGCATGCTGGGGCAGATCGACGCGCTGCTCCAGAGCGACCCGGCGGTGCTCTTCGGGTCCAGCCTGGGCGGGTACACCGCGGCGCTCTGGTCCGCGCTGCGCCCGGGCCGCGCCCGCGCCCTGGTGTTGCTGGCCCCCGCGTTCGATCTGGCCGAGCGCTGGAAGCGGCGCATCGGGGCCGACGAGCTGCGGCGCTGGCGCGAGCGGGGCGAGGCGCTCGTCGATCACCACGCCTGGAGCCGCAAGGAGGCCCTTTCGATCGGGTTCCTGGAGGACGCCGGCCGGCACCAGCCGTTTCCGCTCCCCGACGCGCCTGCGCTGGTGCTGCAGGGCAGTCGCGACGAGGTGGTCACGCCCGATCTCGCCCCGGAGTTCGTCCGGCGGATGCGCGAGCGCGGGCGCGAGGCGCGCCTGGTCCTGCTGGACGATGGACACGAGCTGAGCGCCGACCTGCCGCGCTTGTGGCGCGAGATCGAGCCGCACCTGAGCTCAAGGTGATCTCTTGGGGGGTCGAGGGGGGAGCGAGCTCCCCCTCGTAGAGGCGCCGAAGGCGCCGGATCGAAGAGCGTGATGTGTACGGCAGATCGTGTCACATCAAGAGCGGCGGCCCACTCCGTAGTAGGTGAAGCCCAACTCGGCCAGGCGCTGAGGGTTCCAGATGTTGCGGCCGTCGAAGACCACCGGCCTCGCCATCAGCTGCTTCACCCGCGCGAAGTCCGGCTGGCGGAACTCGTTCCACTCGGTGACCAGGAAGAGGGCTTCCGCCCCTTCCACGGCTGCGTACGGATTCGCGGCGTACTGGACGCGGGCGCCCAGCTGCCTGCGCGCCGGCTCCATCGCGACCGGATCGTGGGCGGCGACGACCGCGCCGTCGGCGAGCAGCTCCTCGATGAGCGCGAGGGCCGGCGCGGCGCGGATGTCGTCCGTCTTCGGCTTGAACGCGAGCCCCCACACCGCGACCTTGCGGCCGCGCACGCCGCCGGCCGGGCCGAAGTGCGCGCGCGCCTTCTGCGCCAGGAGACGCTTCTGCCGGTCGTTGACGGCGTCCACCGCGGCCAGAAGCGCGAAATCGAGGCCCTGGGTCCGCGCGGTGGCGACCAGCGCCTTGACGTCCTTGGGGAAGCAGGACCCGCCATAGCCCACGCCGGGGAAGAGGAAGGGGTGGCCGATCCGCTTGTCCGCGCCCAGCGCCTTGCGGACCGCGTCCACGTCCGCGCCGACGCGCTCGCACAGGTTCGCCACCTCGTTGATGAAGCTGATGCGCATCGCCAGCATGGCGTTGGCGGCGTACTTGGTCAGCTCCGCCGAGGCGGGGTCCATGAAATAGATGGGGCTCTCGGTGCGCACGAACGGCGCGTACAGCTCGGCGACGACCGCCCGGGCGCGCTCGCTGAAAGCGCCGATGACGATGCGGTCCGGGCGCTGGAAGTCGTCGATCGCGGCCCCTTCCTTGAGGAACTCCGGGTTGGACACCACCTCGATGGGCACCTTCGTCCGGGCCGCCACCTCGGCCTGCATGCGGGCGGCGGTGCCCACCGGCACGGTGCTCTTGTTGACGATCACGGTGTAGCGCTCGGCGGTGTCGGCGACGTCGTGGGCCACCTTCATGGCCGTGCGCAGGTCCGCGTTGCCGTCGTCGCCTTGCGGGGTCCCCACCGCGATGAACACCACCTCCGCGCCGCGCACCGCGCCCGGAAGATCGGTGGTGAAGGAGAGGCGCTCGGCCTTGAGGTTGCGCGCGAGCAGCTCCTCGAGGCCCGGCTCGTAGATGGGCGTCCCTCCCTTGCGGAGGGTCTGCACCTTCGCCTCGTCGACGTCGACGCAGACCACCACATGTCCGGTCTCGGCGAAGCAGGTGCCCGCGACCAGGCCGACGTAGCCGGTTCCCACCACTGCGATGCGCATGCGCCCTCAGTTCCTCCGTGGAAGGCGCGCGAACCTACTCGACGCTCCCCTGCTCCGCAATCAATCCCAGGGCCCGGGCGACCTGCAAGAGGGCCCCTGGCCGGGCCGGCTCGGCGGCGAGCTCGAATCCATCCACGGCGCGCCCCAGCTCGCCGGGCAGGTCGAGTCGGGGAATGCGCGCGGGGTCGACCTCGGCCCCGCCGAACCGCCGCGCCGCCGCCGCGCACCGCTCGAGCAGGAGCAGCGCGGCGCCGAGCTGGGGCAAGAGGCGCGCCTGCCTGGCGCGGGCCACCGCCATGGCGGGATCGCACCGCCGGAAGAGGTGGGCGAGGTCGACGACCTCGATGAGCGGAGCGCGGAGCGCGCGCTCGGCCAGCGCCAGCGCGTGCACCAGGATCGCGTCGTCGGGGTGCAGCCGGGTCCCCTGCGCGCGCAGGCAGAGCGCCCCGGCCGGCAGCGCGCTCTCGACCTCGGGCTCCGGGCCCGCGCCGGCGCGCGGCGCCGCGGGAGCGCCGCCCGGAGGGGGAAAGCCGCGGCGCAGGTGGATCGCCACGCGCGCTTCGCGCGGATCGCGCAGCCGCAGGACCAACCAGCCCTTCTCCGGCCGCTCCTCGATGCGGTAGCCGCGGCGCGAGAGGCGCTCGAGCGCCGCGAAGGTGCGGGACGGCGCGATGAGCATCTCCAGCTCGCGGAGAGGCCGCAGCTCGGGGGCGGTGTACAGGTCCTCGGCGTGGGCGGCGCCGTGCACCACCAGCGCGCCGGCGCCCTCCAGCGCTCCGCCGAGGCGGAGCAGGGCGGCGTGCTGCCAGCGCCGGTCGGCCTGCGCGGCTTCCCGCAGCTTGCGCAGGTCCTCCCGCGCTTCGTCCGGCAGCTTCGGCGCGACGGCGTGCAGCAGCGGCCCGACGCCGTGCGCCTCGGCCAGCGCCAGGACTTCCGGCCAGCTCCTCTCCAGGCCAGGCAGGAGCGGCACGCCGCGCAACAGCCCGAGCAGCGCCGTTTCCGGCGCCTTGGGCCGCCTTTGCGCCAACTTGAGCGGGAACCCCACCTTCAGAGCCTACGCGACTCCCTCACGCCCGATCCACTTCGCGACGCCCGCGACACACCAGGGGGGCAATCCGGCAAAAACGACTGCACAACAAAGCACACGGAGGACACGGAGATCCCGGTTCTTTCAAAAACCCACCTCCGTGTGCTCCGTGCCCTCCGTGGTGAAATTGATTTGGATTTACAGATTCTTTTACTCGACGGTGACGGATTTGGCGAGGTTGCGGGGCTGATCGACGTCGGTCCCGCGGTGGTCGGCCACGTGGTAGCTGAAGAGCTGGGTGGGGATGACCGAGATGATGGGCTGGAGCAGGGGGTTGGTCCGGGGGATGGCGATCGCGCACTCCGCCAGCCGGGGCACCATGGTGTCGCCCTCGCTGCAGATGGCGATCACCCGCCCGCCGCGCGCTTTCACCTCCTGGATGTTGCCCAGGATCTTCTCGTAGTTCACGCCCGGGTTGGTCTCCGAGTCGCGCGGCGCCAGCACCATCACCGGCATGTTCTCGTCGATGAGCGCGATGGGCCCGTGCTTCATCTCGCCCGCCGCGTACCCCTCGGCGTGGATGTAGGAGATCTCCTTCAGCTTCAGCGCCCCTTCCAGCGCGACCGGGAACTGCGGCCCCCGGCCGAGGAAGAGCAGATCGCGGGAGGCAGAGAACCTGTACGCCGCCTGCTGGATCTCGCCCTCGTGCTTGAGGGTCCGCTCGACCAGCATCGGCAGCTCGCGCAGGGCCTCGAGGTGCTTGCGCGCGGCCGGCGCATCCAGCGTCCCGCGCAGGCGACCCAGCCGCACGGCGAGGAGGAAGAATGCCGCGAGCTGCGTGGTGAACGCCTTGGTCGAGGCGACGCCGATCTCCGGCCCCGCGTGCGTGTAGAGCACGTCGTCGGCTTCGCGCGCGATGGCGGAGCCGACCACGTTGCAGATGGCCAACCCGCGCGCCCCGCGCGACTTGGCCTCGCGGAAGCTGCCCAGCGTGTCCGCCGTCTCGCCGCTCTGCGAGACCGCGACGCACAGCGTGCGGGAGTCGACCAGCGGCTCGCGGTAGCGGAACTCGCTCGCCAGATCGACCTCGACCGGGAGCCGCGCCAGCGTCTCGATCATCATCTTGCCCGTCAGCGAGGCGTGCCAGCTGGTGCCGCACGCCACCACGTGCACCTTGTTCAGGCCGGCGACCGTCTTCGCGTCGAGCTTGCACCCGTCGAGATAGACGTCGCCTTCCTCCACGGAGGCGCGGCCGCGGATGGTGTCGGTCAGCGCGCGCGCCTGCTCGTGGATCTCCTTGTGCATGAAGTGCTTGTGGCCGTTCTTCTCGGCCATGGTCGGCGTCCAGTCGATGCGGCGGACGCTGCGGGCGAGCTTGTTGCCCGAGCGGTCGGTCAGCTCGACGCCCTTCTTGGTGATCACCGCGAAGTCCCCCTCCTCGAGGAAGATCACGTCGCGGGTGTGCGCCAGGATGGCCGGCACGTCGCTCGCCACGAAGTTGCACTTGTCGCCCAGCCCCAGCACCAGAGGCGAAGCGTTCTTCGCCACCACCAGCATCTCGGGCGAGCGCTCGCTCATCACCGCCAGCGCGTACGTCCCCTTCACCTTCGCCAGCGCCGCGCGGACCGCGTCGGGCAGCGCCTTCCCCGACTTCTCCTCGTCGGCGATCAGGTGCGCGAAGATCTCCGTGTCGGTTTCCGAGGCGAACCTGTGCCCGGCATGGGAGAGCGTCTCCTTCAGCTCGAGATGGTTCTCGATGATTCCGTTGTGCACCACGGCGACGCCGCCGTACTTGTGCGGATGCGCGTTCTCGTCCGAGGGCTTGCCGTGCGTGGCCCAGCGGGTGTGCCCGATGCCGGTCATCCCGCGCGGCGTCTGCTCTCCGAGCCGCTTCTCGAGGTTGGCGAGCTTGCCCTTGGCCCGGACGACCGAGAGGCCCTCCCTGCCCAGCACCGCCACGCCCGCCGAGTCATAGCCGCGGTACTCGAGCTTGCGCAGCCCGTCCACCAGGAGGCTCGCGCACTCCTCGTCGCCCACGTATCCCACGATCCCGCACATGCTCCACCGCCTCCGCTCCAACCTAGCTCGTGACGCCCCACGCCCCAACCGCCGGACCGCTCACTTCTTGCCCTTCTTCTCCACCCACCCCTCGATGTTGCGCTGCTTCCCCGCGCTCACCGCCAGGGAGCCCGCCGGAACGTCTTCGCGCACCGTGGTGCCGGTGCCCACGTACGCGCCCTTGTGCACGGTCACGGGGGCGACGAACTGGGTGTCCGACCCGATGAACGCGCCGTCCTCGATGACGGTCACGTGCTTCTTCTTGCCGTCGTAGTTGCACGTGATGGTGCCCGCGCCGACGTTGACGCCCTCGCCGATCACCGCGTCGCCCAGGTAGGTGAGGTGGTTCGCCTTGCTGCCCTTTCCCAGCACCGTCTTCTTCAGCTCCACGAAGTTGCCGACGTGCGCCTGCTCGGAAACCTGCGCACCGGGCCGCAGACGTGCAAACGGCCCCACGATCGCCGCCTTGCCGAGCCTGGCGCCGTGGAGATGGCAGTAGGGGAGGATCCGCGCGCCGTCCTCGACCTCCACGTCGATCAGCACGCACCCCTGACCCACCTCGACGCCCTGGCCCAGGCGGGTCTTGCCGCGGAGGCTCACCAGCGGCTCCAGCACGCTGTCGGGACCGATCTCCACTCCCTCGTCGACGTAGGTGACCGCGGGATCGACGACGGAGACACCCTCGCGCATCAGCGCGGACAGCCGCCGCTCGCGCAGGCGCGCCGCGCTCCAGGCGAGCTGGGCGCGATCGTTCACGCCGCTCACCTCCTCCTCGCTGGCCTCGATGGTGGCGGGCCAGGGCGCCCGTCCCTCGCGCGCCGCAGCCGCGGCCGCCGAGACGACGTCCGTCAGGTAGTATTCCCCTTGCGCGTTGTTGCGGTTCGCCTGGCCCAGCGCCTTGAACAGGAACGGCGCATCGACCAGGTAGATCCCCGCGTTCACCTCGCCGATCTTCTTCTCCGCGGCGGAGGCGTCCTTCTCCTCGACGATGCGCTCGGGAAAGCCCTTCTCGTTGCGCACGATGCGCCCGTACCCCTTCGGGTCGGCCGGGCGGGTGGCGATGAAGGCGAGCGGCGCGCGCGAGTCCTGCTTCGCCCGGACCAGCCGCTGCAGCGTCTCGGCCGTGACGAGCGGGGTGTCGCCGCACAGGAGCAGGACGCTTCCCCCATCGGAGAACCCGGCCTTCTTCAATGCGGCCTGCGCGGACAGTACGGCGTGGCCGGTGCCGAGCTGCCCCTTCTGCAGGGCGTACGCGAGCGGCGCGCCGGGGAACAGCTGCGAGAGCTCATTCTCGACCAGCTCGGCCTGGTGACCCACCACCACGACGACCGGCGCGCAGTCGAGCGCGAACGCGGCCCGGATGGGGAAGTAGGCCAGCGGGCGCCCGCAAGCCTGGTGCAGCACCTTGGCCCGGTCGCTCTTCATCCGGGTGCCTTTGCCGGCGGCGAGGACTACGGCTGCGATGGCCTCCATCGATGCTCCTTCTCGTCCACTTTCCAACCGCCTGCCCGCGCGGCCGCCCGGCACCTGTTGGTAGGTCTCGCGTCGGGCAGCGTCAACCGCCGCACGCCGCGCCTCCGCTGTCGCGCGTTCGAAATGCCGCGTGCGAGACGCATGCCATGCTACCGTCATCGCATGGCGCCGGAGCCGCCGCCATTCGTCGACCTGCATCTCCACGCCGAGGGAGTGAGCGACGCCGACCTCACTACCCTGGCCTGGTTCGGGCTCAGCGCCGCCGTGACCTGCGCGAACGACGCCGGCGCTTCCAGCGCGGAGGAGCTGCGGCGCCACTGGGACGGCCTCGTCACCGTGCAGGTGGAGCGGCTCCGGGCCGCCGGGATCCGCCCCTGGGTGGCGCTGGCCGTGCACCCGGCGCGCATCCCGTGGCATGGCGTGGACGACCTGTTGCACCGGCTGCCGCGCTACTTCGACGACCCGCGCGTGGTCGCGCTCGGCGAGCTGGGCCTGCACGAGGGCGGCGAGCGCGAGGAGGAGCTGCTCGCGCGCCAGCTGGAGCTCTCGCTCGCGCTACGCAAGCCGGTGATCGTGCACACGCCGGGGCAGGGGAAGCTGGCGGTGACCCGCAGGCTGCTCGCGGTACTGCGCGAGTCGCGCCTGGAACCCACCCGCGTCCTGGTCGATCACGTCACCGAGGAGACGTTCCTCTTGGTGCGCGGCTGCGGGCACTTCGCCGGGCTGACGTTGCAGCCGGGCCTGCTCGAGCCGGCGGACGCCGCGCAGCTGCTCTCGCGGAACGGCGCCGAGGGAGTGGTGCTGACGAGCGACATCGGCGAGGGCGCGACCGACCTGCTCGCTCTGCCCCGCGCGGCCGAGGCGCTGCGCAAGGCCGGCCTCTCCGAGGCGCTGGCCCGGCGCGCCCTCTACGAAGGCCCGCTGTCCTTCCTGGGCATCGCGGCCGAGTAACCGCTGTCGGGTGCCGTTTACCGCGTGAGGTTGCTGGACAGCGACAGCGAACAAGTCTGCCCGCTGGCGCTCGCCGTGCCGGCCGAGCTCAAGCTCATGCTGTGCCCGTCCGCGGTCGTGAGCGTGTAGCTAGTCATCGTCGTGGTGACCACGACCCCATTGGCCGTCCCGCTGCAGGAAACGGGGCCGTTCGCCAGCGTGCCCGTATTGCCACGCCCGGCCGCCCTGCCGGGTGTGCGATTTCGTACATTGAGCCAAGCCTGCGACCCCTCGTAGGGTTTCCCCACGACCGGCGCGCCACTCCCGATCCGCGGGAGGGGCCGCTTGGCTGGGATGGGGTGGCGTTGCCGGGGTGCGGCGCCAGGCGCTCGAAGGGCCCGAGGGCCCCGCACGACGAGGCCGGAGCCGCGCTGAAGCGACGCCGCTGGAGGCGCTTTGCTGGCTGCAACATGGATGGCTGCATCGCTCGTGATCGGGGCCGCCCACCCGCACCTGTTCTTCGAGGCGGGGGACGTCGGGGCGCTCCGCACCGCGGCGGCAGGCACGCACAACGAGATCGCATCGCACCTCACGTCGATCCTCTCGCAGCACCTGGGCGACCCCGCGCCAGCAGATCCCGGATCCGACGGCGGCACGTACATCGACGGCGGCACGATCGGCCCGATCGACTCCGGCCCCGGCGACCTGGAGCCCGACGGTGGCACGGCGCAACCCGACGCCGGGTTTGCGGTGGGTCCGCCGCCGACCTCCGGCTCCTCCTTCCCCCACGGTGGGTTCGGGTGCTCCAGCGGAGGTGCCGCGATGGGGCTCGAGGTCGGCGTGCTCCTCGCGCTCGCCGGCCTGCGCCGGCGCCGGAGAGGGTGAAAAGTAGCCGCCCTCCGGGAAAGCAGGCAGACAGGCGTGGGGCGACTCGTCCGCTGGGCACGCGCGTGCTACCGTGTGCGCTCAGCGCGCCGGACCCCGGGCGGGAAGCCGGGCGCCGGCACCCGTTGTTGATCAGGCCAGCAATGACCGACACGCTCCGCCGCTTCCTGCCGCTCGCCCTCGCCGCCGCAACGGTGGCCGCGCCTGCCTGCAAACGGACGCACCTCGCGGCCGAGGCCGCGCCGGCCGTCAAGCCGCCCGCAGGGGCCTCGGTCGTCGCCGCCCCGGCAGCCTCGACCGCCAAGCCGATCGACGCCTCGGACGCCGTGCGCGGGGCCCAGCGCCCCCAGCCCGAGCCTCCGGCGCCACCCTGCTTGCCGTCGCCGGAGGGGCGCGAGCCGCCGGTGCCCGACCTGCTCGAGCAGGCGTCCCGCGACTTCGAGAAGGGCCGGTTCGAGGACGCGCTGGAGTGCGCCCGCGAGGCCGGGCGCATCGATCCGCAGAGCGTCGCCGCCCACCACTTCCGCGGCGCCGCGCTCACCGAGCTCGGGCACGTCGACGAGGCCCGCACGGCGTACGCGCGCGCCCTGGCCCTGGACCCCGACGATCCCGAGGTGCTCCGCTCCGCGGCCGATCTGCACGTCCGCCGCCTGGGCGGCCGCGACGACCTGGAGCTGGCGCTCGCGTATACGCACCGCGCCTTCCCGCGCGCGCACCGGATGAAGGACCGCGCGCTGCTCAAGGACCTCCACCTGCTCGAAGCGATGGCGCTCGACGACCTCGGCCGCCCCGGCGAGGCGCTGGCCGCGGCCAACAAGGCGATCGAGCTGGACGGCAAGGATCGCGAGGCGCGCCGGGAGAAGGGCGTGGCGCTGTTCGAGCTGTGCCGCTTCGGCGAGGCGAAGGCGGAGCTGGAGAAGCTGACCTCGGAGGAGCAGGACGCCTGGGCCGAGCACTACCTGGGGCTCATCGCCGAGCGCGCGCAGGACGACGTGGCGGCGGCCGCCCATTTCGCGCGGGCGCAGAAGCTGGACGCCGAGGCGTTCAAGCCGACCGCGACGCCGAGCGTCTCGGCGTTCGCGCACGTCGTGCAGGAGGAAGTCGCCCGGCTCCCTGCCGGGATCCAGGCCGGCCTGAAGCGATCGAACTTCGCCGTCGTGGACCTGCCGGACGTGGGCGACCTGACCGCCACCGATCCGCCGCTCTCGCCGGGCATCCTGGGGCTGTTCCGCCCGCCGGCCGACGGGTCGGGCGATCAGGACAAGCCGGCCATCTTCCTCTACCGGAAGAACCTCTCCCGCGCGGCGCACAACGACGAGGAGCTGCGGCGGGAGGTGCGCGACACGCTGATCCACGAGGTCGGCCACCTGAACGGCGAGGACGACGATCAGCTCCGCGATCGCGGGCTATAAAGGCGCGCGATGAAGATGATCGACGTGGGGGGGAAGGAGCGGACGAGCCGCGTGGCCATCGCCCGCGCGGAGCTGAAGTGCAGCCGCGGGGCCCTCAAGCTCCTCAACGAAGGCCGGCTGGAGAAGGGCGACGCGCTGGCCGCGGCCCGGCTCGCCGGCATCATGGCGGCGAAGCACACGCCGCAACTCCTGCCGCTCTGCCACACCATCTCCATCGCGGGCGCGGACGTGGAGGTCGCGGCCGACGAGGAGGCAGGCGTCGTCCGGATCGAGGCGCGCGTGCACGCCATCGAGCGCACCGGCGTGGAGATGGAGGCGATGACCGCCGCTTGCGCCGCCGCGCTGACCGTCTACGACATGATGAAGAGGCACGACCGGGGGATGGAGCTGGTCTCGCTCCGCCTGGTCAAGAAGTCCGGCGGCCGCAGCGGCGAATGGGTCCGCCAGGGCGAAGAAGTCCGCGACACCGACCCCGCCCCGACGCGCGCGAGCAAGAAAGCCGCCAAGTAGCTCCGTGGTGCAATTGGTTTGGCTCAGTGGACGCCTTGGGAGGCGAGCCAGCGTTCGGCGTCGATGGCCGCCATGCAGCCGGTGCCGGCGGCGGTGACGGCCTGGCGGTAGACCGGGTCGGCGGCGTCGCCCGAGGCGAACACCCCGGGGATGCTGGTCTTGGTCGTTCCCGGCTGAATTTTGATGTAGCCGACGGGATCCATCTCCAGCTGGCCCTTGAACAGCTCGGTGTTCGGCGTGTGCCCGATGGCCACGAAGAGGCCGTTCACCGGGAGGGTCTTCCGCTCGCCGCTCTGCGTGTTCTTGGTCTTCACGCCCGTCACGCCCGACTTCCTGTCGCCGAGCACCTCGACGACCTCCTGGTTCCACTCCCAGCCGATCTTCGGGTTGGCGAACGCGCGCTGCTGCATGACCTTGCTGGCGCGCAGATCGCCGCGGCGGTGGATGACCGTCACCTTGGAGGCCATCTTGGTGAGGAAGAGCGCCTCCTCCATGGCGGTGTCGCCGCCGCCGACCACCCCGATGTCCTTGTTGCGGAAGAAGAAGCCGTCGCAGGTGGCGCAGGCGGACACCCCGTGGCCGCTCAGCGCCTTTTCGGTGGGGATGTCGAGCCACTTGGCCGACGCCCCGGTGGCGATGATGACCGCCTCCGCGTGCATCTGGCGCTTGCCGGCCTCGACCAGGAACGGCCGCTCGCGCAGCTGGACGCGGGTCACGACGTCATCGATGATCTGGGTCCCGAAGCGCTCCGCCTGGGCGCGGAACAGCTCCATCAGCTCCGGGCCGAGGATCCCGGTGGGGAACCCGGGATAGTTCTCCACGTCGGTGGTGATGGTGAGCTGCCCGCCGGGCTGGAGGCCGGTGAAGATCACGGGCTTCAGGTTCGCGCGAGCGGCATAGATGGCCGCCGTGTACCCCGCCGGGCCGCTTCCGACGATCACGATGGCGTGCTTCTCCACTCTGCATCACTCCTGGGCGGATTTCGATGCCGCGGCGCCGTCCTCGGTGCGCGCGCAGCATAGCGGAGAAATCGCCTCCGCCGGGGCGCATTTGCTAGAGTGACCGCGAGGAACCCCTTTGGACCCCGCACAGCTCAAGAAGATCCCGCTCTTCGCGAATCTGACCACCGACCACCTGCAGAAGGTGGGTGCCATCGCGGCGCAGAAGCAGCTCAAGGCGAACGAGCGCGTCTTCCAGGAGGGTGAAGTCGGGACCGAGATGTACATCATCGCCTCCGGAAAGGTGCGCATCTCCAAGATGGTGCCGGGGGTGGGTGAGGAGGCGCTCGCCATCCTGGAGCCCGGCAGCTACTTCGGGGAGATGGCGCTGATCGACGACACGCCGCGCTCGGCCGACGCCACCGCGCACCTCGCCTGCACGCTGTTCGTCATCCAGAAGGCCGACCTCGAGCAGCTGATGTTCTTGCACAAGGACCTGGCGTACGAGCTGCTCTGGACCTTCGTGCGCACGCTCTCCGCGCGGCTGCGGGAGACGAACGACAAGATCAAGGCCTTCTTCGCCCTGTCCGCCCGCTTCTAGCCGAAACGTCTGCCGAAAAGCGTTTCACGCGGAGCGCGCTGAGAACGCGGAGCGCGCTGAGATCCTTCTTGAAGAGCGAATCTCCGCGCGCTCTCTTCACCTCCGCGCGCTCCGCGTGAAACGCCCTTGGTCCGCGCCGTGACTCGGTTTGGGCGGAGGTGTCCTGTTTTCGGACCCCGTCCTTGCAACAAAAGCCCTCTCAAGCACGGTGGCACGGGCGCTGCAGAACGGGCGGGTATGTCGCGGATCCTCGAGGTCGGGCCAGGCGCGGTGTCCGACGTGGAGTTGGTCGCCGCGGTGCTCGCGGGCACCGGCCGGCGCGAGCGGCCCGAGGCCGTCGCCGCGCGCCTGCTCGAGGGCGGGCTCTTGCGGCTGCGGCGCATGCCGCCGTGCGAGGTGCTGCACGAGGCGCGCGTGCGCGCCGCGCAAGCCGCCCGGCTGGTCGCCGCGCTCGAGCTGGGGCGCCGGGCGATGGCGGCCGAGCAGCGCGAGCGGGAGCGGTTCCTCTCGCCCGACCTGATCGCTGCGCGGCTCTGGCCGCTCCTCGCCGACCTTTCGCACGAGGAGTTCTGGGCGTTCCTCATGACGGCGCGCATGGAGGAGGTCCGCTGCGTGCGCGTCGCCTCCGGCGGGCTCACCCAGTGCTCGGTGCTCCCGCGGGAGGCGTTCGCGCCCGCGCTGGTTCACGCCGCGCCCTGCGTCGCTTTCGCCCACAACCACCCGTCGGGCGACCCGACGCCCTCGTCCGACGACCACCGCCTCCAGCTGATGCTGGACGAGGCCGGGCGGGCGCTCGGCGTCCGCGTGGTCGATCACCTGGTCATCGCCGCCGACGGGTTCCACAGCGCCCGCACCGGGGCGGGGGCGCCGCCGCGGCAGCGGGCCGTGGCATAAGGGGGGAACATGCAGGACGTTCGCGAGGCCCTGTCCACTCACTTCGGCTACCACGGGTTCCGGCCGGGCCAGGAGGCGATCATCCGCTCCGTGCTCTCCGGGCGTCCGACACTGGCCATCCTGCCCACGGGCGGCGGGAAGAGCCTCTGCTTCCAGCTCCCTGCCCTGCTGCTCGAGGGCACCACCGTGGTGGCTTCGCCGCTCTTGGCCCTGATGAAGGACCAGGTCGACGCGCTGGCCGCCCGCGGCATCGCCGCCACCTTCGTGAACAGCTCGCTCTCGGAGGCGGAGCGGAAGGAGCGCCAGGCGCGGATCCGCGCCGGGGCCTACCGCCTGGTGTACGTCGCGCCCGAGCGGTTCCGGTCGAGCTCCTTCCGGGAGGCGATCGCGCAGGTGCGCGTCCCGCTCTTCGCCATCGACGAGGCCCACTGCATCTCGTCCTGGGGACACGATTTCCGGCCCGACTACCTCAAGCTCGCCGAGGCCTGCGGGCACCTGCGCGCCGAGCGCATCCTGGCGCTCACCGCCACCGCCACGCCCGAGGTGCGCAAGGACATTGCTCGGGCGCTCGGCCTCGACGACCCGCAGGTGTTCGTCGCCGGCTTCGACCGGCCCAACCTCTTCGTCGAGGTGGCGCGCGCCTCCGGCGACCAGGAGAAGGTCGGCCGCATCGTCGCGCTCGCGCGGCGGGGAGGTCCCGGCCTCGTGTACGCCGCCACCCGGCGCAACGTGGAGAAGGTGGTCCTGGCGCTGCGCGCGAACGGCGTGGATGCGGCCGGGTACCACGCCGGCATGGACGACGCGGAGCGCAGCGCGGCGCAGGAGAGGTTCCTGCGCGGCGAGGTGGCCGTGGTGGTGGCGACCAACGCGTTCGGGATGGGCGTGGACAAGGCGGACATCCGGTTCGTCGCTCACTTCCACGTCCCGCGCTCGATCGAGGCCTACTACCAGGAGATCGGGCGCGCCGGCCGCGACGGCGCGGGGAGCCTCGCGCTGCTCCTCTTCAACTACGCCGACGTCATGCTGCAGAAGCGCATGATCGAAGGCTCGCGTCCGAAGGAGGAGACCGTCCGCAAGGTGTGGAACGCCGCGCGTGGTCTTCGCTCGGGCGGCGCCGCCCAGGTGGCGGTCATGTGCGGGATTCATCCCGCGGACGCGCAAGCGGCGCTCAAGCTGCTGGAGGCCGCCGGCCACCTGGCGCGGCGAGGACAGGACTTCTCCGTGCTCACGCCGGAGGTGGAGGAGCCCGCCGTCGACTTCGAGCTCGCCGCGATGCGCGTGACGCACGAGCGGCAGATGCTCGACCGCATGGTCCGCTTCTGCGACACCGAGGGCTGCCGCCGGCGGAACCTGCTGCGGTACTTCGGCGATCCCGATGCGCCCCGCTCCTGCCCGGCCTGCGACCGCTGCGTCGGAGAGCGCGCGCCGGCCGCCGAGGAGGTGTCGGTGGAGCGCGGCAGGAGAGCGCCGCGCGCCGCCCGGCCCGTCGAGATCCCGGAGGACATGGACGAGGGCGTGCTGGCAGCGCTCCGGGCCCTCCGCACCGAGATCGCGCGCGAGACCAGGGTGCCCCCCTACGTCGTCTTCCACGACGCGACCTTGCGCGAGCTGGCGAGCGCGCTTCCGCAGGACGAGCGCGGCTTCCTGGCCGTGAAAGGCGCCGGGCCCGGCCGCTGGCAGCGCTACGGCGAGCGCGTCCTGGCTGTGACCCGGAAGGGGCGGCGCGCGCCCGCCGCGGCGGCCGACGCGGCGGAGGAACCGCGGCGCGGCATGTCGCGCCCGCAGGCGGACGAGGAGCCTGCGCCAACACAGGCGTACGACGCCTTCGAAGTCCCGGCCCCGCCCGAACCGCCCGTGGCACGCGATCCCGCCGGCGCGGGCGAGTTGGAGACGGTCTGGCAGCTCTGCGCCGGGGGCGCGACCCTCGCGGAGATCGCCGAGCGCACCCGCATCGCCGCGCCGGACGTGGCTCGCCGGCTGTGCGAGCTTCGCCGCGCCGGGCGCAACCTCGACGTCGGGCGACTGCTGGGGCCCGACCGGGTCGACGCGATCCGGCTCGCCGCCCGCGGAACGAACGGCGACGTGGCAGCCGTCCGGCGCCGGCTGCCGTTCACGGCGCCGTTGGCGGAGATCCGGCTCGCGCTCGAGGCGTAGCGTTCCCCTTCCTGGGTGGCGCCGAGCCGGGCGGCCGGCGGCGCCGAGCGGTCCGAACGCGGTTGCCACCACGTCGGACCCCTGTGTTACCGTGCCGCGACTTTCACTGAAGAGGCACTCATGGCGGGCAGCGGAGTCAACAAGGTCATCCTGGTCGGCAACCTGGGCAAGGATCCCGAGGTGCGGTACACGCCCGGGGGACAGGCGGTGGCGAACTTCAACATCGCCACCAACGAGAACTGGACCGACAAGGCGGGGCAGAAGCAGGAGCGCACCGAATGGCACCGCATCGTGGTGTGGGGCAAGCAGGCCGAGCTGTGCGGTGAGTACCTGAGCAAGGGCCGGCAGATCTATCTCGAGGGCCGGCTGCAGACGCGGGAGTGGACCAACAAGGAAGGCGTCAAGCAGTACACCACCGAGGTGGTCGCCAACCAGGTGGTCTTCCTCTCTGGCGGCGAGCGCGGTCAGGGCCGCGGCGCCTCTCGCGGCGGCGGCGGTCCGGACGAGCTCGGCGCTCCCCCGCCCGGGATGGACGAGGGCAGCACCAGCCCCAAGGCCGCCGAAGACGACATCCCGTTCTAGGTGGCGCGCGTCGCGCCCGCTGGGCAGCGACGCGGCTCGAGGGGGAGACCTACCCGCCGGGGCGGGCGTCGCGCGGCGTGCAGCGGGACGCCTCGGCCGTGCAGGCGGGCTGCGGTTGGGTGGCCGGGGCGGCGTGTCCGGCTGGCGCGCCCGGCGCGGAGCTCGCGGCACCGTTCCCGCGGGACGGCGCCCACGCGGGGTTGGGGATCACGGTCACCGGCCAGGCTGGATCGGCGGAGCCGAACGACGCGTTCACGGCGGCCTGCGCCGGGCTCAGCGCCGCGGCGGCCGCCGAAGCCACGGGAGCCAGCGTCGTTGCCGTGATCGGGGTGGCGGGGCGCGGGAGCGCTGCGCCCGGCCGCTGCGCGACCTCGGCCGCCGCGGGCGATTGGGCCGCCGCCGCCGCCACCGGGTGCGGTGCTTCCTGCGACGCTGCCGGCGCCGGAGCAGCCTCGACGTGCCGCTCGAGAGCAGCCAGCCACGCCTGCGCCTGCGCCGCGTCCGCCCCGCGAGCCTCCTTCAGCACCCGGGCGAGCGCCGAGCGCGCGGGATCCGACTCCGCCGCGGTAAGGCCGATGGCGGCCAGCTCGACGGCGGCTTGCGCCTGCACGGCGGGGGCCGCCCGCAGCGCCGCGAACAGCTCGTCGCCCGACGCGTCCGCCACGTCCGCGAGCCCCTTGGAGAGGAGCGTCTCGAGCTGCTCGTCGTGCTGCGCGCCGCGCGCGAGCGGCGCCAGCGCCAGCAGGCGCGCGAGCGCCTCGGCGTTGCCGTCGACCGCCATGTCCAGGAGCGGCGACACGGCCGGCACCGGCAGGGACAGCTCGCGGCCGACGGCGCGGAGCTTCACGAAGAGGTCCGCCGACGGGAGCATCGCCTCCAAGAGCGCCCCGCCGCCCTGCTCGGGGTCGCTCCGCACCAGCGCATCGGCGACCACCACGCGCACCAGCGGATCGCGCTCGCTGCGGAGCGCGCTGCGCAGGAACGGGAGGTTCTTCTTGTCCCGGGACTGCGCCATGGCGGCGTAGGTCACCACCCGGGCGCGGAGCTCGGCCGGCGACAGGTCGGCCGGCGCCAGAACCGCCAGCACCTCCCTGTCCGGACCGCCGGACGAGGCCAGGATGCCACCCAGCCGGTCCACGCTCGACACCACCGGAGCGCTCCGCCCGGACCAGTCGTTCACCAGGACCGAGAAGGCGAACCTCTCCCCACCCAGGCTCTGCACGAATCCGGAGAGCGCGGTCACCTTGTCGAGCGTCCCGGTCTTGGCGCGCAGCCGCCCGGCCGCGTCGGTGCCTTCCATCCGCAGCCGCATCGTGCCGTCGCGCGCGGCGATGCCGAGCGAGGAGACGAACTCCGCCGCCACCGGGAACCGCTTCCACACCGCGGTGAGCAGCGTGATCATCTGGTGCGCGGAGAAGCGGTTGGTGTCGTTGAGCCCGCTCCCGTTGCGGAGCTGGTACGAGCCGCGCGCGATGCCCAGCTCGGCGAGCAGCTCCTGCGTCACCTCGATGCCCTTCGGCCAGGTGCCGGGAGCGCCCTTCAGCTCCGCGCCCAGCGTCTTGACCAGCATCTCGGCGATGAAGTTCGAGGACGCCTTGTTCATGTCGCGCACGACGTCCGACAGCTCGTCGGAGTCGTACGAGGCGATGAGGGCGGCGGAGGCCGGGGCGGCGCCCAGCTTGACCCGCGCCCCCACGCGGATCCCGCGCTGCTTGAGCGCGAGGCGGAGCGTGTGGCCGAAGTACATGGCCGGATGGGTCACGCGGCGGTAGAGCACCACCGGGTCGGCCTTCGCCGGCAGCCGGCCGTCGATCGCCACCCGCGTCCGCTCGCCCTCGGCGTACGTGTGCGGCCGCAGCTTGCGCCGCGCGTCCTCGCGAACGGTGGTGACGTTGTTCTGCAGGACGAAGCAGTCGGCGTCCGGCTCGAGCTCCACGCGGGCGCGCTGACCCGGGCGGTCGCCCGGCGAGAGGTAGATGGCCACCGCGTTGTGGTTCAGCGAGAGCGCCCCGACCGGCGCCGCGTAAGCCTTGTCGCTGGTCTCCTGCTCCCAGCCCGGCCCCCACTTCTCCGCGTCGAAATAGGTATCGTCGAGGACGATCTCGCCCACCTGGCGGATGCCCCGGTGCCACAGGTCCGCGGCCAGCCCGTAGAGCCGCTCCGTGTTGAGGGTGGGGTCGCCGCGTCCCTTCACGTACAGGGTGTGGAGCTGCCCGCGGCGGTCCAGGGCGCGGTCCGCGAGAAAGTCGGTGGTGAAGCGGAAGTCGGGGCCCAGCCGGAGCAGCGCGGCCGCGGCCGTGACCAGCTTGGTGTTCGAAGCCGGATTCAGCTGGTCGTCGGCGCGACGCGAGTAGACCACCGCACCGTCGTCGAGCGAAACCACCTCCACCGCCGCTCGCGCACCCGTGAGGGGCTGCTGCGACAGCAGGGCGTCGAAGGCGGTGCGCAACGCCTGCCGATCGGGGGGCGCCGCCGACGCGGTGTAGGCGGTGCACAGCGCGCACACCGCCACCGCGGAGAGAAGGATCCAATGCTGCAGCCGAGACAGGGGGACCTCGCTTCGGCGGGCTCGCCGGCTTCTCGATCTCTACCAACCGCTTGCCCGCCCGGCAACGAAACGGCAGGCGTCGATTCCCTCGGGATGCGACCAACCAACAATCGGCTGGGCGGGCCCCTTCCTGAGTGCCGCGCGAGAGTGTTCCGTGTTAGGCAGCCGCCATGGACTACGAGAAGCTCGCCGCGCGCTGCGTGATCGCCGGCATCCAGGGTCCCACACCCACCCCGGAGGAGCTGGATCTGGTCCGGCGGGGGATCGCGGGCGTGATCCTCTTCAAGCGCAACGTCGTCGACCCCGCCCAGGTCGCCGAGCTGTCGCGCGCGCTCAAGGCCGCCGCGCCCGGGCCGCTGCTCCTGTCCATCGACCAGGAAGGCGGCCGCGTGCAGCGGCTCCGCGCCCCGCACTGGACCGAGCTGCCCAGCATGCGGCGCATCGGTGAGCTGGACGCGGCCGGCGGCATCCCGGGAATGAACGGGACGGCCATCGCCGAGAAGCTGGGCCTGCTGATCGCCGAGGAGCTGTCGGCCTGCGGCATCGATCAGGACTACGCCCCGGTGCTCGACGTCGACACCAACCCGGACAACCCGGTGATCGGGGACCGCTCCTTCGGCCGCGACCCGGCGCGGGTGGCGCGTCTGGGCGTCGCGCTGGGCAAGGGCCTGGAGACGGGCAGGGTGGCGAGCTGCGGGAAGCACTTCCCCGGCCACGGCGATACCTCGCAGGACTCGCACCTCACGCTCCCGCGCCTCGCCCACGACCGCGAGCGGCTCTGGCAGGTGGAGCTGGTGCCGTTCGTGGCGGCGGCGCGCGCCGGCCTCGCCTCGGTGATGACCGCGCACATCCGGTTCGAGGCGTTCGACCGGCTGCCGGCCACCCTGTCTCCGGAGGCGATGAAGCTCCTCCGCAAGGACGTCGAGTTCCAGGGCGCGTGCATCTCCGACGATCTGGAGATGAAGGCCATCGCCGACACGTACGGGGTGGTGGACGGCGCCGAGGTGGCCATCGCCGCCGGCGTGGACGCGGTGCTCGTCTGCCACACGCTGAAGCTCCAGCACGATGCGATCGAGAGCATCGCGCGCGGCGCCGACGCCGGTCCGCTGGCGCGCGAGCGCCTCGCGGAGGCGGCCGCCCGGATGGAGAAGCTGCTCCAGTTCGCCCGGCCCTCCTCGGCCGTCGAGCCTTCGCGCGCGGCAGCGCGCTGCGGAACCAAGGAGCACCGCGACTTCGTGGCCAAGCTGATGGCCGTTCCCGCCGTGGCGGCCCAGCACCGCGACCCCACCGAATGGCGCCGCGCCTGAGCGAGCTGGAGCGCCCACGATCCGGGCCTCCAACCATTTCAGGGGAGCGCGGGAGAACAACGGGAGCGCGGGAGTTTTTTGGGATACGGCGATGCGCCCGATCGGAGCGAGCCAAAACCTCCCGCGCTCCCGTTTTTCTCCCGCGCTCCCTTGAAACGCTTTTGGTCGCGCTAGCGGCGGGTGAGGGCGCCTTCGCCGAGCAGGGCCAGGACGCCGAGGAGGAGCAGGCTGCCCCACAGTGGGGTGCCGCGGGCGCCTTCGGCGGCCTGGGCGCTGGAGGCGACCTGGGCGCTGCCGGCGCCGCCCAGCTGCGCCTTCAGCTCGGCCTCGTCCACGCGGCGCAGATCGCTTTCTTTCGGGTCGAGCCGCGCGACGAACCCCAGCGCCGGCTCGACGCGCCCCACGCCCCCCGCGGGCTGCAGCTGCACCCGGTACAGGCCGGGCTCCAGCGCCTGGACCGAGACGGAGTCCTGCGCCTGCGGCGAGGCCTTCTCCCTCCGCAGCGGCAGCGGCGAGCCGCCGGGCCCGAGCACGGCGGCGATCCGCGTCCCCTGGGGGGCGATCACGGTCCGATCGTTCCCCACCTGCGAGGGCGGCGGCGCCTTCTCCTCGAGCGAGCCCGCCAGCCAGCTCACCGACTGCTGCAGCACGGGCAGGAAGCTCACGCGCACCGGCCAGTCGGTCCACGCGTGGGACACCGTACTGGTGTAGAGCAGCACGCGCCCCTGCCCGTGCTGCCCTTCGACCAGCGCGGGCGCGCCGTCGTCGTAGGAGAGCAGGGCGCGCGAACCGCCCGAAGGATCGGGCCGGAGGAGCGCGTACTTGAAGGTGCGCGCCCCGAGGAGGCCCTCGCGGTCGGCGGCGGAGAAGACGTGGAAGAGCGGATGCGCCCACTCGACCACCCCGAACCGCGCCGCCTGATCGGTGAGGCGGGGATCTCCCTTGCGCTGCTCGCCGGCGGGATCGGCCGCGGTCTTGATCAGGTGCAGCGGCCGCGGCAGCAGATCGCCGAACGCGTCGTTGTACGCATCCGGGTCGACGTGATCTCCGAGCGAGATGAAGAGCCCCACCCCGCGGTGCGCCACCAGCGCGCGCAGCTTCTCGCTGAAGGACCTCGGCGGCGCGATCACGTCGAGCATCAGGATGACGTCGTACCCGTCGAGCGACGCGCCCTGCGCCGCCTCCGCGTCGAGCACGGTGGGCGCCACGCGGCCGCCGGTGCGCGCCGGCGCGAGCGCCGCCTCCACGAAGAACGCCTCGTCCCGGGTGCTGAGCGCCGAGGGCGCGCCGTCGACCACCAGGACGCGCAGGTCGCGGGGCACCTCGACGGTGAAGTCCTGCGCGTCGTCCTCGTCCAGCCCCTCTCCCTCCGCCCGGGCGATCTCCACCCGTCCCGCCACCGTTCCCGGCGGCAGCACCGCCCCCAAGGTCTTCTTCGCCGTGCCGTGCGCGGGCACGTCCACGAAGCCCTTGGCGAGCGTCTGCTGCCCGATGCGCAAGGCGACCGGCAGGCCGGACACGGCCGCCGCGGAATGGTTCGCGATGGTCGCGATCACCTCGTACCCGCGCGCCCCGATCGATGCGGCGGGCTGCACGGCCGTGGCGACCACCGCGGCGTTGGGCAGCTCGTTGCCCTGCGCCGCGTCCACCAGCACCACGTTGGGACGGATCGGCTGCGCCCCCGGCGGCGAGCCCGGCGGAGGCGGAACGAGCGGCGGGGGGGCGTCGAGCCGCAGCGAGTGGGCGGCGAGATCGGTGAAGGCGACGATGCGCTTCCCCGCCACCGGGCTCTCGCCCAGCGCGCGCGCAGCCGCCGCCATGCAGCCGGTCAGATCGGAGCCGAGATGGGTGGGCCTGGCGTCCTCGAGGAGGCGCCGGACCGCCACCCGATCGAAGCTGGGGGCGGCCAGTGGCGCGGGATTGCCGGCGCAGAGCCCCACCGTCGCCGGCTCGTCGGGGCCCAGCCGCTCGAGCGCCGCGAGCGCCTCGCTCCGCGCCCGCGCGAAGAGCGTCTGCGAGCCGCGGCGGTAGCGCATCGACAGCGACGCGTCGATGACCAGGGCAGTCGCCTGCGGACCCCGCGACACCGCCGCCTGCGCGCCGCGCGGCTCGAGCGACGGGCGCGAAAGCGCCAGCGCCACGCCCGCGATCAGCAGGCAACGCAGCGCGAGCAGCAGGATCTGCCGGAGGCGCAGCCGCCGCACCCGGCGCTGCTGGGAACGGAGCACGAACTCGATCGCGCCGAAGGCGAGCGGACGCGGCCGACGCCGGTTGAAGAGGTGCACCAGGATGGGCAGCGCCAGCGCGGCGAGGCCCCATAGGTAGACGGGATGCGCGAAGACGAGCCGGCCCATTCAGAATCCTCCCATAACGTCCTCGCCGTGAAAAGCGTAGCGCCGCCGAATACGGCGGCGACTAGGCGCTCCCTTCGCGGCGGGCGAGCAGCTCGAGCAGCACGCGGTCCGGAGCGCGGTCGGTGGGGACCTGCACGTACTCCACGTCCGCGCGGGTCAGCTCCCTCTTGGTGTCGTCGAGGAAGCGGCGCAATTCCTGGAGGTAGCTCTCGCGGATCTGGCGCGGCTGCGCCTCGATCTGGCGCTCGTCCTCCAGGCTGAGGAACCGGGTCGGATCGTCGAAGGGAAAGTCGAGCTCCTCGCGGTCGAGCAGGTGGAGGAGGAGCACGTCGTGGCGGCGGCCGCGGAGCATCTTCAGCGCGGGCACGGTCCGCTCGGTCGGGTCGAACAGGTCGCTCAGGACCACCACCATCCCGCGCCGGCCGGTCTTCTCGGCGGCGAAGTCCAGCGCTCCCGACAGATCGGTGGGCCCGCGCCCGGCGGCCGCGTCGAGCCTCCGCAGCACCTCCTGCACGTGCCCGCTGGACGCCGCGAAGGGGAGGAAGCTGCGCACCCCGGCCGGCAGCCGTTCGGTGCTGCCCGGCTCCGGGTCGCCGGCCACGATGAGCCCCACCTGATCGCCCTGCCGCGCGAGGAGGTACGCGAGCGCCCCCGCGCAGACCGCGCCGTACTGGAGCTTGGTCATCGCGCCTCGGCCGTACGACATCGAGCCCGAGCCGTCGACGACCAGGAGGGCGCGCAGGTTCGTCTCCATCTCGAACCGCTTCACGTAGTACTTGTCGAGCTTGGCGTAGGCGCGCCAGTCGATGTGCTTGATCTCGTCGCCGGGCGCGTACTCCTTGTGCTCGGCGAACTCCGCCGACTGCCCGTGCACCGGGCTCTGGTGGAGCCCGGTGAGCACGCCCTCCATCACCTTGCGCGCACGCACCTGCAAGGGTCCCAGGCGCGCCAGCAGGGCCGGATCGAGCATCATGCGCGCGCGTCGCGGAGCAGCTGCGCGACCACCGCGCGCGAGTCCACTCCCTCGGCCTCGGCGTGGAAATTGGTGAGGACGCGGTGGCGCAGCACCGGCTCGGCCAGCGCGCGCACGTCGTCCACCGTGGCGGCGGGGCGGGCGTCGAGGGCGGCGCGCGCCTTCGCGCCGACGATCAGCGCCTGCGAGGCGCGCGGGCCGGCGCCCCAGGCGACGTGGTCCTTCACCTGCCGGTCGGCCGACTCGCCCGGCCGCGTGCGCCGCACCAGGTCGACCGCGTAGCGGATCACGTGGTCCGCGGCGGGGACACGCAGCACCAGGTCTTGAAGGCTGCGGATCTGCTCCGGCGCCAGCACCTTCTGCAGGGAGGGCTGCGCGCCCGAGGTGGTGGCGCGCACGATCTGGACCTCCTCCTCCGCGCTCGGGTAGCTCACGTCCACCATGAACATGAACCGGTCGAGCTGCGCCTCGGGCAGCGGGTAGGTGCCCTCCTGCTCGATCGGGTTCTGCGTGGCGAAGACCAGGAACGGTTCCTCCAGCGGGTAGGTGCGCCCGCCCGCGGTCACGCGGTGCTCCTGCATGGCCTGCAGCAGGGCGGCCTGGGTCTTGGGCGGCGTACGGTTGATCTCGTCGGCGAGCAGCACGTGGGCGAAGACCGGACCGGGGACGAAGCGGAAGGCGCGCCGGCCGGTGGTGTGGTCCTCCTCCAGCACGTCGGTGCCGGTGATGTCGGAGGGCATCAGGTCGGGCGTGAACTGGATCCGGTTGAAGCTGAGCGAGAGCGCCTCGGCCAGGGTGGAGATGAGCAGCGTCTTGGCCAGCCCCGGCACCCCGACGAACAGGCAGTGGCCGCGCGAGAAGAGCGCCACCAGCAGCTGGTCGATGACCGCCTCCTGCCCGACCACCCGCTTTCCGATCTCGGCACGGATGCGGGCCCTCGCCCGGCCGAGCTCGGCGATCAGCTCGGCGTCGGAGGCCGGGCCGGTGGTCTTCAGATCCAGTGCCTCGCTCATGGAACCCCTTCCTTGGTGTCCTTGGGCGCGGGCCGCTCGCCGAGGGCGAGGGCGAGCGCGCGCTTCTCGCGCTCGATCAGCGCGTCATCCTTCAGGCCCTTCGCCACCGCCAGGTAGACGTCGTGCAGCTCGGGGTCGAACGGGTCCACCGAGATGCCTGCGTCCAGCGCGCTGCGCGCCTTGAGGTACTCGCCGCGCTTCTCCAGCACCCGCGCGTAGAGCACCTGGGCCGCCTCGTCCTGCGGGTCGCGCGACACGGCCGCGGCGAGCGCGCTCTCGGCCTCGCCCAGGCGCCCCAGCTGGATCTGCGCGAAGGCGTAGCGGCGCGCGAGCAGCGGCACTTCCCGGGAGAGGCGCGCGCGGGCCTTGCCGTACTCGAGCGCGGCGGCCGCCCAGCGGCGGCGCGCGAAGAAGATCTCCCCCAGGCGCACCGCTCGCTTCGCCTCCGGATCGGTCGGCCGCTCCTCGACCGCGTCCTGCGCGGCGCCCGCCCCCTTCTTCCTCGCGTCTTCCTTGAAGATCAGCTTGCGCGAGGCGAGGGGGCGCGCCGAGCCGGGCGCCTGGCTGGCGGGCTCGCGGCGCGGCTTGAGCAGGTCGGCGCGCCACTCCTGCTCGAACTGGGCGAACGGCTTGCCGTACGCCTGCGCCACCGCGTTCTCGTCGGAGAAGCCGGTCGCCATCGCCGCCACCAGCTCGGTCAGCGCCTGCTGCCCTCCGCGCTGGTGGAGGAGCTTGATGGCGGACTCCACCTCGGCGAAGGCGAGCGCGGCCATCTCCTGCGTCGGCAGCTTGGCGATGGACGGGTGCATGGCGGCGAAGGGGATCAGCTTGCGGTCCCGCGCCGCCCTGGTGAGCAGCCCGGTCGACGTCTCGTCCACCGCCTGTCCCGGAGCGCCGCGCCAGCGGGTCTCGAGGAACTTCGCCAACCCTTCCTGCAGCCAGATGGGCACCGCGTTCCGGCCCTTGCGGGTGACCAGGTAGTGGACGAACTCGTGCGAGAGCGTGTCCAGCCAGGCGTAGCCGCGCAAGAGCGCGCGCGGCGAGGTGATCATCAGCCGGTTGTACTTGCAGAGCGCGATGGTGCCGCTCGCCTTGATCTCGGCGACGGTCAGCGGCGAGACGCGGGCCAGCGCCTGCGCAGTCTCGTACACCTCGACGCGCACCTTCGCCGGTGGCGAGTAGCCCAGGTCCCGCGTCAGCGCGGCGTACGCTTTCTCCAGCGCCTCGAGCGCGTAGGGGACCAGCAGCGCGTCCTTCCCGGGGCGCGTGTACACGACGAAGTGCGCGCTCTCTTGCGCCTCGTCGCCCTTCACCTCGTCGGCCGCGGCCTGGGCGAGCCTCGCCTGCGCCTCGAATCCGTCGATCTGCGCGGCGCCGCGCGAACGGGCCTCCCCGAACGCCGCGACCGATTCGGCGTACTTGCCCTGCTCGAACAAGACCCGGGCCCGGAAGTAGGCCGCCGCCACCGACCCCCGATCCTCGGAGGTGAGCTCGTCGAGCCCGCGCTGCGCCCCCTCGATGTCCCAGGCCTCCAGATCGCTGTCGATCCGCTCCGCGATCTGCGAGGTGGAGCGCGCCGGGGCCGGCAGCGCCGCGAGGGTGACGAGCAGGAGCAGCGGCCGCGGAAGACCGCCAGCCGCGAGCCGCAAGCCGCGAGCCGTCACTTGACCAGCTCCTCGTAATACTGCTTCACCCGCTCCTGGTATTTCTCCGGCGCCTTCTGCTTCATCGCGTCGAGCAGCTCCTTGCGGAACTCCTGCGGCCCGCGCCCCGCCTCGGCGTCGGGGATCTCCACCTTCTGCGTGTCCATGTCGCCGGAGTCGTTCTCGCCCTGCGAGCCTTCCGGCTCGCCCCACGGCATCGGCATGCGCGGCCCGCTCTGGCCCTTGCCTCCGGCCTGCTTGGCCATCTGCTGCATGGCGTCCTCGAACTTCTGCAGCTGCTCGAGCGCCTGCTCCTCGCCGGCCTGCGCGCCGCGCGGCTCGCCCTGGCCGAGCCTCTGCTCCGCGCGCCCCATCCCCTCCTGCGCCTGCTGCAGCATCTGCTCGTGCTGGGGCCCGAAGATGGGCACCTTGCGGCCCACCTCGCCCAGCTGGTTGCGCGCCTGCTGCAGGTCCTCGCCGATCTTCCTCTGCTCGGCCTGCTGCCGGAGCATCTCCTGCATCTGCTCCGGCGTCATCGGCTCGGCGCGCGGCATGGTCTGCTCCAGCTCGCTCACCACCTCGCGCAGGGGCGGCGCGGCGCCCTGCACGCCCTTCATCCCGCGCTTCACCGCCTCCGGATCGCGCACGAACCCTGGATACCGCTGCGCGAGCTGCTCCTCCATTCCCAGGCGCGCCTGCAAGGTCTCCACCGCGCGCAGGCTGCGCTCGGCCTGCTCGAGCGCCTCGGAGAAATCGCCCGACTCCAGCGCGCGCGACAGGTCGTCGACCCTCGACTGCGCCGCCTCCAGCACGTCCTCCAGGCCCATGCGCTCGGCCAGCTTCGAGTCGATCTGCTTCACGCCCTGACGCGCCTGCTCCACCTTCTCGCGCAGCCGCCTGGCCAGGTCCTTGCCGCCGCGCTGGTCGAACCGCTTCTGCTGCTGCGCGCCCATCTCGCGGCGGACCTGGGCGGTGCGCTGCTGCAGCGCCTTCTCGCGCGCGGTGATGTCGCGCAGCTTCTGGGCCGCCTGCGAGAGCTTCTGCGCTTCCTCCGAGTACTGGCCGCCCTGCTCGTCCTGCGCGCGCTGGGCGAGCCCCTTCTCCAGCTTTTCCAGATCTTGCCCGAGCTGGTCGAGCTGCTTGAGGGCGTCATCCACCTTTCCGCTCTGCAGCTTGCGCTGGATGTCCGAGAGCTGCGAGAGCAGGTCCTGCTGCCGCTCCACGTTCTCCATCGCCTCGGCGTTCAGGTGCTCGTCGCGGATGCCGCGCGCCATCTCCTGCATGCGCGCCATGAGGTCCTGGATGCGCTCCCGCATCCGCTCCACCTCGGAGAGGATCTGCCGCTTCGTCTCCTCGTCGGGCGCCTTGCGCAGCTTGTCCGCCAGCCGCGCCAGCTCGCGGCGGGAGGCGGCCAGCTCCTTGCCGATCTCCTGCATGGCGTCGAGCCGCGCCTTGTCGAGCAGGTCCTGCAGGTAGAGGATGTCCTTCTCCTCCTCGGCGATCTCGGCGGAAAGGGCGTGCGAGAAATTGCGCTGCGCGCCGTCGAGGCCGGCGGACCCGCGCGAGAGCGGGGCGCGCGCCAGCGAGGTGCGGCGCACCGCCGGGCCCAGCGAGCTCGCCGCGTAGCGCAGCGCGCGCCCGACCTCGCGCGGCGACAGCTTGTCCTTGATCAGCGCGGTCCCGGCCGCCTGCAGCTCCGAGACGAGCTGCAGCGCGCGCTGGTCCGAAGAGCCGGTCGCCGCGTACCAGCCCGCCCCGTCCGTGGGCGGCGCGGGCTTTTCCTCGATGCGGTCGGCCGCGAGCAAAACCAGCCGCTCCCACAGCGCCTGGGCCCGCAGCAGCGCCTCCCGGCTGTGCTCCGCCGCGGAGAACACCTTCAGCACCTGCGTGGCCGACGCGCCCCGCTGCGGACCGTCGACGGCGTCGTTGTCGCGCGCCTCGACGGCGTAGGTGACCTTGTCCCCGGCACGCAGCCGCAAGGGCGACAGCTCCCAGGAGTACGTCCCCCGCAGGCGCCGCGCCGCCTGCCCCGGGGTCTGGAGGACGACGCGCTCTTCCTTGCCCCCCGCGAGCTGGAACAGCAGGGCGACCTGCGAGACGCCGTAGTCGTCCGTCGCCGACCAGTTGAGCACCACGCGCCCTTGCGGATCGACCTCCAGCGTCTTCTCCGAGGGCGCCTCGAGGGTGACTTGCGGCGGCTGGTCGGCGACGATCTCGACCGGGCGCTCCGGCCCCTGGGCGATGGTGCGCCCCTTGGCGTCGAGGAAGCGGAAGCTCCAGCGCCCCGGCTGGGTGAGCGTGAGCGATCCGGAGAGCTGCCGGCGCCCCGGCCCTTGCGAAAGGAGCTTCACCGGCTTGCCGTTCACGATCGCCGCCGCCTCGGCGAGGTCGCGGTCGGCCCGGGCCGCGATGTGCGCCTCGGTCCCGCGCGGCGCGCGCAGGTCGCCCGCGGTTCCCTCCTCGGTGCGCGCGGGAAGTCCGGTGTACTGTGGGTACAGGTAGGTGATGGTCAGATCGCCGACGATGGGGGACAGCTCCGGCGCGGGCGCGGCCGCGTCGCCTCCGCGCAGCCGCGAAAGCCCGAGCGCGAAGCGCCGCGGCGCCGCCAGCTGGAAAAGCCCCGCCGCGATCAGCGCACCCGCGAGGACCGCCAGGGGCAGCCCGGCCGAGCGCAGCGGGAGCTTCCCGCGCACGTCGAGCGAGCGCGCCTGGCCCGCCGCCCGCACGTGGAGCAGCGCGAGCAGGTCGCGCGAGATGCCCGGCTGCTCGGGGGCGCGGGACAGCTCCACGCTCGAGAGCAGCTCCGAGGATCCGGCCAGGAGCCGCGCCAGCGCGGCGTCATCGCGCGCCGCGGCGCGCTGCAACGGAGACCGCAGGGAGAAGACGACGACCCCTGCCGTGGCGGCGAGGAGCACCACCGCCGCCGCCGCACGCGCCACGATCGCCGGGGCGAACGAGCCGAGCAACGCTCCGGCGCAGAGGGCAACCACGGCGCCGGCGGCCAACAACGCGGCGGCGCGCAGGAGCGCGAGGCCGCGCGCCCGCCGCCGCGCCCGGCCGAGCAGCGCGTCGACTTCCCGCCGGGCAAAGGCCCCCTGCTCCGCCAGCGCCGACAAGCGGGAGGGAACGAGCCCGCCCAGCTCGGGGATCTCGGCTGTCGGCTGGGGCAGTTGCATCGGACCGGCCAAGGATGTGGGTCTATCTGCGGGACTCAAAGCCCGCAAAACCATCGTAGTCTAGACAACGAGGTAGGGCTTACATTCCCGCCACGCCTGGAGACGGGTAGACGTGCGGGCAACCATTCCCGCCACGCGTGCAAACGGGCAGACCGTGCGGGCAACCATTCCCGCCACGCCTGCAGACGGGCAGACGTGCGGGCAACCACTCCCGCCACGCGTGCGAACCAGCAGGCCTGCCACGAACGTCGCTCTCATGAATAGAAGCTCGATCGGGCGCGTCCGATGACCGAGACCAGGAAGCCGCCCGAGCGGGGCGCAGCTCCGCCGGACGACAGGTCGCTCGTTCGGGCCGCGCAGGGCGGCGACGCGCACGCCTTCCGGGCCCTGGTGGAGAGGTACCAGCGGCGCGTCTACCAGCTGGCGCTGGGGATGGTGAGAGACTCGGACGAGGCGATGGACATCACCCAGGAGACGTTCGTCAGGGTGCACCGCTACCTGCCCTCGTTCAAGGGCGACTCGTCCTTCTTCACCTGGACCTATCGGATCGCGACCAACCTGTGCCTGGATTCGGCGCGCAAGCGGGGACGGAGCGAGCGGGTGGAGCTGGACGAGAGCGACGCGGAGATCGAGGCCGGCATGGACCCGCCCTCGGCGGCGCTCGCGGGCCCGCAAAGGGCCGCGCTCAACGCGGAGCTGAAGGGCAAGATCGAGGAGGCCCTCGCCACGCTCTCGGAGAACCATCGCGCCATCCTGCTGCTGCGCGAGGTGGAAGGCCTGAGCTATGAAGACCTGGCCCGGGCGCTGGGCATCCGCAAGGGGACGGTGATGAGCCGGCTCTTCCACGCGCGGCTGAAGATGCAGCGGAAGCTGCGCGAGTACCTGGGAGACGAGGCGGAGGACGAGGAATGAAGCGGCGTTGCGAGGAGTCGGTCCCTCTGCTCGGACCCTGGATGGACGGCGAGCTGCCCGAGGAGGACAGCGCGTGGCTCGCCGAGCACGTCGGCTGCTGCCCGACGTGCACCGCGCGCAAGGCGCTCCTCGCCGCGCAGCGCGACGCGGTCCGCGAGGCGGTGGTGCGGCGCGCGTCCTCCGCCGACCTGTCGCGCCTGGCGGACGCCGTCATGGCGGGGGTGGAGAAGGACCGCGCGCCCGCGAAGGTGCTGCGCCTGCGCGTCTGGGGCACGGAGACCTGGAGGGCCCACAGATCCGGCATCTCGGCGGGCGCGGGCCTGGCAGTCGCGGCCTGCCTGGCGCTGGTCGCGATCTTCTCCCCCCTGCGCAGCGATACGCCGGCGGGGCCGCTGCTCGCGGACGCCCGATCGCTGGGCGCGACGCTGGAAGCCATCGATTTCGAAAACCACGAGGGGGCGGTGCTGCAGGCCGGCCAGACCACCGTGATCTGGGTGGACGACGACGGGCCTGCGGTGCAGCAGTGAAGGCGGTCGTCGCCGCGCTCGCCCTCCTCGCCGCCGAGCGCGCGCAGGATGGTGGCGCCGCCGCGCAGGGCTCGCGCGTGCGCATCACGGTGCGAGCCATCGCCGCGACGAGCGGCGCGGACTGGATTGACCCGAGGCTTGCGCCGATCGCGCAGAATCTGGCCAAATTCGCGGAGGATTTCCGCTGGCGGAACTTCCGGCTGGCCAGCGAGCAGTCCCTCGAGCTGGCTTTCCAGACCGCCGCCGAGATGGAGCTGCCCGGCTCGCGCAGCCTGCAGGTCACGCCCCGGCAGATGGACCCGGACGGCCGCATCCAGGTGCACCTCGAGCTGCTCGGGGAGCACCCGGCGCACACGCGCAAGCTGCACACCGACTACACCATCCCCCGGGGGGGGACGATCTTCGTGGCCGGGCTGCGGCTCGATCCGAAAAAGCCCGAGGCGGGGACGCTCCTGGTCGCCATCACCCAGGGCATGGGCGGCGACTGACTGCTGACGCCGTGCCGCGTGCGTGCCATAAGTGCGCGCCTCACGAAAGGACTGCCATGATTCGCCTCGCCATCGCCGTTCTGCTCGCCCTTCCTCTCGCCGCGCGCGCGCAGGCGCCCAAGACCGACGACGAGAAGACGCTCTACGCCATCGGCTACCTCACCGGCGTCCGGGTGCAGTTCCTCCAGCTCAAGCCCAGCGAGCTGAAGGTCCTGGAGCAGGGGTTCCACGACGCGGCGGCGGGCGCGAAAGCGAAGGCGGAGCCGGAGGAGCGGCAGGACGCGATCAACAAGCTGGTGCAGGCGCGCACCAACGCGGCAGCCGACAAGGAGAAGGCGGCCTCCAAGGACTTCCTCGCCAAGGCAGCGCAGGAGAAGGGCGCGCAGAAGACGCCCTCGGGGCTGGTGATCAAGGTGCTGCGTCCCGGCCCGGGCCCGAGCCCGAAGGAGACCGACAAGGTCAAGGTCAACTACGAGGGCCGGCTGATCAACCGCACCGTCTTCGACTCCTCCTACAAGCGGGGCCAGCCGGCGGAGTTCCCGCTCAACGGCGTGATCAAGTGCTGGACCGAGGGCGTGCAGAAGATGCACGTCGGCGAGGAGGCGGAGCTGGTCTGCCCGTCGGACATCGCCTACGGCGACCACGGGCACCCGCCGGCCATCCCGGGCGGCGCCACGCTGATCTTCAAGGTCGAGCTGCTCGGCATCAACGGCCAATAAGGCACGACCGCTGGCCATTTTGCTCGGGTCGTGCTGTGGTCCGCCGCGGTCGCGCTCGCTTCACTTCACGCGGCCAGGGGGCATGTCATGAAGACGATCTGCAAGACGGCGCTGCCGGCGCTCGCCGCGGCGGCGCTCGTCGCATCCGCGGCCCACGCCGGGAGCAACAAGACGGGCTCGCTCAAGCAACGGTTGCAGGGGACCTGGACGCTGGTGTCCGCCGTCCTCGACCAAGGAGGCAGCAAGTCGGAACCGTTCGGTCCCAGCCCGAAGGGCAGCGTGATCCTCACCGGCAACGGCCGGTTCGTGCTGATCATCACGCGTGCCGACATCCCCAAGTTCGCCTCCAACATCCGCACGACGGG
>DASWGQ010000054.1:0-3686 GCA_036393595.1 Myxococcales bacterium
CCAGTCCGGCGCGCACGCCGGCGAGTTGCACCTCCTCCTCTCCACATGACCCACCGCTACGCTCCGACCTCCTCCGCGCCGAAGCTCCGGGCGCTCCCCTTCGCCGGCCTGCGCTCCGCCTTCGCCGACGGCTACGGTCCCTCCTCGCGATGGGCCTCTTCGGCTGGGCCGGCTCATCCAGTTCATCCCGCACCCGGTGACGACCGGCTTCACCGCCGGCATCGGGACGGTGATCGGCGTCCTGCAGCTCAAGGACCTCCTGGGCCTTGCCCCGACGCGGTCGCCCGATCATTTCGCCGAGCGGGTGCACGCACTGTGGCTGGCGCGCATGCGCGTCTTGATCTTGAACCTGTCGGCGGTCCCGGCGATGGACATCACCGGCCTGGTCGCGCTGGAGAGCGCGCTGCTCCGGCTCCGGCAGCAGGGGGTGCTCACGTTGATCACGGGCCTGCGGCCACAGCCCGAGAGCGTCCTCCGCAAGGCCGGCGTGCAGGAGGAGCGGGGGCGCGTGCAGTTCTGCGCCACCCTGGACGAAGCGGCGCATGCCGCGGCCGCTCACGTGAGCTCGGCGTCGCCCGCCCTCACCGGCTGAGTTGGTTCATGTGCCTCTGGAGCGCGGCCTCGCTGCGCGCGTCGAGCGGGACGAACTCCGAGCGGGCCACGCGACCGCGGCGCACCTCCAACATCCCGACCGAGACCGGATAGTCGAACCTTCGCGGCCCGGCGCTGGCCGGGTTGAAGAAGCGCACTCCCGAGAGCACCTCGTCGTGCGGGAGGTGGCTGTGGCCGAACACCACCACATCGGCGGCCTCGCGGCGCAGCTCCGCTTCCACCTCCGGACGCGGCCGCCGCGGCCGGTCGAGGATGTGGGTCAGGTAGAAGCGCACTCCCTCCAGCACCACCCGCGCGGTCTCGCGCGCATGCCCGCAGCGAAAGCCGTCCACGTTGCCGGCCACCGCGGTCACCGGAGCAATCTCTTCAAGAGCCGCGAGCACCTCCTCGCCGCCGATGTCGCCCGCGTGCAAGAGGTGGTCGGCGCCCCGCAGCGCGGACACCGCCTCGGGGCGGAGCAGGCCGTGCGTGTCGGAGATGACGCCGATGCGCATGCCCGCAAGCCTACCGCTTCGCCTTGCCGCGCGCCGCTTCGCGTGCGAAACAGGCGCGGCCGTGGACCTTCTTGCAGCCACTCCTGCCGTCTGGGTGCGCCTGGCCGTGGAGCGCTTCGACGAGGTGCTCGTCGACCACGCCCACTGCGAGAAGAAGGCGGCGGCGAACGCGCTCTCCATGCTCGCCGCCTTCCCCGACGTCCCCGGCTTGCCGCGCGCGATGGCCCGGCTCGCCCGGGAGGAGGCCGGCCACCTGGCCCAGGTGCTTCAACTCGTCGACCGGCGCGGGCTCCGGCTCGGGCGCGACCCCGGCGACCCGTACGCTCAGGCCTTGCAAGCGCACGTGCGTCACCCGCGGGCCGAGCGCCTCCTCGACCGCCTCCTGGTGGCCGCGCTCATCGAGCTGCGCAGCCAGGAGCGGCTGTCGCTTCTGGCGGAGCACCTGCCCGACGCGGACCTGCGGGACTTCTACTCCCGTCTCGCCGCCGCCGAGGCCGGCCATTGCGAGCTGTTCTGGAAGCTCGCCTTGAAGGCGTCGCCGGAGGAGGCGCCGCACCGCGGGGCGGAGCTCGCGTCGGCGGAGGCGCGCCTGATCGCCGAGCTTCCGATGCGCGCAGCGATCCACTAGCCGCTGCGGCGCTGGTATTGTCCTTCGTAAGTTGTCGGCACTCGACAACTTCTGGAGATCTCCGGACCCGCGCTGATTTCGGCGCCCCTCGCCGATGGTCTCCCCTCCTCACGCAGTTCGGCGCTATCGGCGCGGAACTCGACGCCCTGCTTCGGCACCCCGCGGATCAAGTTGAACTGATGCGATTTCGCGGGCGGCTCGCGATGCAAATTCGCAGCTTGCCTGACGGCGCCCGGCTGAGGTTGAAGGCCCGGGGCTGAGCGCCCGCGCCGGGGTGGCCACTGGTCTGCCGACCCCCGCCCTGACGCGCCATCTCCCGCCATCTTTCTACCGGCCGCCGCGTGCACGCGTTGACGCAACGCGTTATACAGACGGCCGGCAGGCAGGCTTGGCGTTCGTCGCCGCGCCCGGCGATCGAAACTCCTCCTGAAAAGCAACGGAGATCAGATCTACGAGCTTCTCGTTGTCTCCGAACGGCTTCAGCGCTTCCGCGGGGCCGGCGGCGTCGCGGACGCCCCGTCCTCCGGCCAGGCGTGGCGGGGGTAGCGGCGCATCAGCTCGCGCCGGACGGCCGGGTAGTGGCGCTCCCAGAAGCCGGCCAGGTCGGAGGTGACCTGCTGCGCGCGGCCGTTCGGCGCCAGCAAGTGGAGCACGACCGGCACCTTCCCGCCCGCGACGCGGGGCCCCGCGCGCATCCCGAAGAAGTCCTGCAGGCGCGAGCGCGCCGCCGGAGCCTGCCCAGGCTCGTACTCGATGCGCAGCTTGCGGCCGCCGGGCAGCTGGACGTGCTCCGGCGCCGACGTGGCGAGCGCGCGCGCGGCGCCGGGGCCGAGCCGCTCGAGCAGCGCCGCACCCAGGTCGGCCCCGCGCACCTCTTCGAGGGTCGCCCGCCCGCGGCAGAGCTCGCGCAGCGCCTCCGCCACGTCCAGGTCGGTCAAGGCGCGCACGCCCGCCTCTGGACAGTGCTTCGCGACCAGCTCGGCGCGCGCGCGGAGCGACCGGAGCGCCTCCGGGTCGAGAAGCTCGTCCGCCCGGAGGTGCTCGGCGAGCAGTGCCTCCGCGGCAGCGCGCTCCGCCTCTCCAGGGGCGCGGCGACCCTCCTCCAGGACCAGCGCGCCGTACGTCAGCCGGGAAGACACCGCCGCCCGCCCGCGCGCCTCCTCCCACACCACCTCGGTGGATTCGCGCAGCTCGCCGGGGAACAGGTCGAGCAGCCATTCCGGCTCGATGGCGCTGGCGAGCCGCACCAGGCGCCCTTGCCCGCGGCGCTCCTCGACGTCCACGGCCACCAGGAGCTGCGCGTCCCGGACAGCCGAACCGGGCGACACCGTGGCCGATCCGCCCGAGGCGAGCAGGACTTCGCTGCTCCCCGCCGCTCGCCGCTTCGCGACGCGGTCCGGGAACCCCGCCAGCACGGCGATCCGAAGCGCCTCCTCGCGCGCGTCGCGGTCCGGGTCCCGTCGCGAGGCGCCCAGGAGCCGCTCGATCTGGGCGCGCGCCCGCTCCGGGCCCTCGAGGTCGATCAGGTCGGAGCTCGCGGTCGCCGGAGTGGCCGGCCGATCGCGCGGGCCGCGCTGCTCGCCGAGCGCGGCCGCCGCGGCGGCGCCCTCGCGGGCCGCTCCGCGCGCGGCCGCTTCGAGCACCATCCGCGAGAGGCGCGGGTGGAGCGGGAACCGGGCGCAGCGCCGGCCCAGCTCGGTCGCAGCGCCGGCGGCATCGACGGCGCCGAGTCGCCGCAGGAGCGCCTCGGCGGCCTCCAGCGCGGCGGGGGCCGGCGCATCGAGCCAGGGGAGACGCCCCGGATCGTGCCCGGCTGCGCGCAGCTCCAGCACCATCTCCGCCAGGTCGAGCCTGCGCACTTCCGGCGACAGGTGCCCGGGGCGGCCGTCGTGGTCCGCGCGCGTGTAGAGCCGCAGGGCGCGGCCGGGCGCGGTCCGTCCGGCGCGCCCGGC
>DASWGQ010000055.1:0-2419 GCA_036393595.1 Myxococcales bacterium
GTGGTGGGCTATAGCGACGCGACCGTGCTGCACGAGCTGTGGTGGCGCGCCAGGTCGCCGAGCGTGCACGGCCCTATGTGCACGCAGCTCGGCGAGGACGCGGCGGCAGTTGCGCGGCTGCGCGCCCTCTTGTTCGGCGCCGTGCCCGAGACGCTCCGCTGGACGCCGCGCACGGTCCGGGCCGGCCGCGCCGACGGTCCGCTGCGCGGAGGCAACCTGGCCGTGCTCGCCTCCCTCTGCGGTACCCCGCTGCAGCCCAGCTTCCGCGGGGCGATCGTGCTGCTCGAGGACCTCAACGAGCCGGCCTATCGGCTCGATCGCCTCTGCACGCAGCTCCTGCTCTCCGGCGTGTTCGAGGGCGCCGCCGGGTTCGTCGTCGGCGATCTTTCGGTCGACGGAGAGGACAACGACGGACGCGACGAGGCCGTCGGCGAGCGGCTCTCGACGCTCGGCGTCCCCGTGGTGCTCGGCGCGCCATTCGGACACGCCGGCCGCAACCAGCCGGTCGCGCTGGGCGTGCCTCACGCTTTGGACGCGGGCGAGGGCGCGCTCGTCCAGATCGATCCGATGCTGGAAAAGCGCGGCGGCGTCTGACGCCGTGCTACGGTCCGCCGCGCGATGAACGTCTACTTGCTCGGCATCGCCGGCACCGGGATGGGCTCGTTCGCGGGCCTCCTGCGCGCGGCGGGCCACCAGGTCTCGGGCTCGGACGAGAACGTCTACCCGCCCATGTCCGACAAGCTGGCCGAGTGGCGGATCCGGACGTACACGCCCTACGCGGCCGCGAACCTGGAGGCGGCGAAGCCGGATCTCGCGGTGGTCGGGAACGTCATCCGGGCGGAGAACCCGGAAGCCAAGGCGCTCCGCCGGCGCGGCATCCCGCACATGAGCTTCCCCGAGGCGCTCGAGGAGCTGTTCCTCGCCTCGCGCCACCCCGTCGTCGTGGCCGGCACGCACGGGAAGACGACCACCACCAGCCTGCTCGCCCAGGTTCTGCACCACGCCGGGCGCGATCCCAGTCTGCTGGTCGGCGGGGTGCCGCTCAACTTCAACGAGGGCTTCCGCCTGGGGAAGGGCGAGCACTTCGTCCTCGAAGGCGACGAGTACGACACGGCCTACTTCGACAAGGGCCCCAAGTTCCTCCACTACCGGCCCCGCACCGCCATCGTCACCGGCGCCGAGTTCGACCACGCCGACATCTACCGGGACACCCCGCACTACGAGAGCGCGTTCGAGAAGTTCTACGCGCTGCTCCCGGCGGTCGGCTACGCCGCCGCGTGCTCCACGTTTCCCAACTGGAAGCGGCTCGCCTCCTTTGCACGCTGCCGGGTCGAGAGCTACAGCTCCCAGGACGGCGCGGAGGCGGATTGGACCGCGCGCCGCTTGTCCCTCGGCCCGGCGGGCGCCTCGTTCGAGGTGGCGTTCCGGGGCTCGCCCGAGATGCGGCTCACGCTCCCCGCGGCGGGGCGGCACAACGTGGAGAACGCGCTCGGCGTGTACGCCGCCTGCCGCGCGCTCGGCCTTTCCGCCCAGGAGATCGCGGCCGGCTTCGCCTCCTTTCGAGGAGTGAAGCGGCGGCAGGAGCTGCGCGGCGAGCCGCGCGGGATCGCGGTGATCGACGATTTCGCGCACCACCCGACCGCGGTGCGGGAGACGATCGCCGCGGTGGCGGCGCAGTATCCGGGGCGCCGGCTGGTCGCGGTGTTCGAGCCTCGCAGCAACACGGCGATGCGCAAGATCCACCAGGAGGAGTACGCGCACGCCTTCGCGGGAGCGGCCGAGGCGCTGATCAGCCAGCCTACGGCGATCGCCAAGGTGCCCGAGGCGGAGCGCGTCGACTCCCGGCGCATGGCCGAGGACATCGCCGCGGCGGGCACGCCGGCGCGCTGGATGGAGGGCCCGGACGCGATCGTGGCGCTGCTTTCGCGCGAGGCGCGGCCCGGGGACGTCATCCTCGCCATGTCGAACGGCGGCTTCGGCGGCTTGCACAAGAAGCTGCTCGACGCGCTGGCTCCTCGATGACGCCCGCGGAGCTGGAGCGCATCTGCGTGGCGGCGGCGCAGGCCGGAGCGCAGGTGCTGCGCGAGCTGTTCGACAAGCCGCGCGAGATCGCGCTGAAGGGACGGATCGACCTCGTCACCGACGCGGACCGCGCGGCGGAGGATCGCATCCTTTCGCTCTTGCGCGGGCGCGCGCCCGGGTGCGCGGTGCTGGCCGAGGAGAGCGGCGAGAGCGGGCGCGGCGAGCTGCGCTTCGTCGTCGACCCGCTCGACGGCACGACCAACTACGCGCACGGGATTCCGCTCTTCGCCTGCACGGTCGGCGCGGAGCTTTCCGGCGAGCCGGTGGCGGGATGCACCGTCGATCCGATGCGGGCCGAGACCTTCCGCGCCCATCGGGGCGGCGGCGCGTTCGTGGG
>DASWGQ010000056.1:0-4476 GCA_036393595.1 Myxococcales bacterium
GAGCTGCGCGCGACCTTGGGAGAACCGCCCCGGCTCGACCTGGTCCTGCTCGGGCTCGGACCGGACGGCCACATCTGCTCCCTGTTCGCGGGGGTGCCCAGCTCGGCGGAACGAGGGGACGAGGAGCTCGTCCGGCACGTCCGCGCGCCCCAGCACCTGGAGCCGCGAGTCGATCGGCTGACCCTCACGCCGTTCCTGATCGTCACGGCGCGGACCGTGGTGCTGCAGGTGACCGGGGAGCAGAAGGCAGCGGTGCTGGCGAGGACGCTGAAAGGGCCGGAGGACCTGGTAGCCTGCCCCGCCCAATGGCTCCGCCGCGCCGCCGGCCGAGTCGTGATCGCCGCCGACGCAGCCGCAGCCGCCGAGGTGTAACGGCCGACGTCGAGCGTTCGATGTCGACCTCGACTCTAGCGGACCAGCCGCAGGTGGGGATGCCGGGGAGAGTTCCCTTGAGAAGGACCGGCGTCGCGTGCTTCGGCGGTCGGCCGATCGCCCGCCTTCGCCTCGCGCGGCACGGCGACCAGGCCCGGCCGCTCCGCGTGCGCCGGAGGCTGCCGGTCCGGCCGCCCCAGCGTCTGCATGACCTCGGTCGGCAGGTCCTCCGGCCAGACCTGGCCGTCGCCTGAGTGGCAGGTGATGCCGAAGATCGATTGCCAGGGGAGGATGCACCGGAAAGGCGTGCCCGAGAAGGACAGCGTCGCCTGGATCCAGCGCTCGTCGATCTCGAAATCCGGGATGGAATACTGGTAGCTGAGGTTCAATCTCAAGTGGGCCTCGCCCGCGTACTGGGACGGCACGACCACGCCGGGGCGCCGGGCGTCGAGGTGCACCATGGTAACGCCCCGCTGGAGGTACTGCAGCAGCGTCTGCTTCTTGCTGGGTACCCGGGGGGTCATCGGCGCCGGTAGCTTTGCGCCATTCGTCGTCCGCCGCAAGTGGATCCGGCGTTCAGCCCGGGGCGAACTGCAGCGCGTACAGGCGGGCGTATTCCCCCTTGGTCGCGAGGAGTTGGTCGTGCGTGCCCAGTTCGACGATGCGCCCTTCCGCGAGCACCGCGATGCGGTCGGCGTGCCGGATGGTGGAGAGGCGGTGCGCGATCACCAGGCAGGTCCGGTCCGCCATCAGCCGATCCAGTGCGCGCTGGACCTCCCGTTCGCTCTCGGTGTCGAGCGCGCTGGTCGCCTCGTCGAGGAGCAGGATGGGCGCGTCCTTGAGCAGGGCGCGGGCGATGGCGATGCGCTGGCGCTGGCCGCCCGAGAGCGTCACGCCGCGCTCGCCCACCTGCGTGTCGTAGCCGTCGGGCAGCGCGCGGATGAACTCGTCGGCGCGCGCCGCCCGGGCCGCGGCCGCCAGCTGGTCGGGCGAAACGTCCGGCCTGCCGTAAGCGATGTTCGCGCGCACGGTGTCGTTGAAGAGGAACGTCTCCTGCGCGACCAGCGCCACCTGCGCCCGCAGCGACCGGAGCGACAACTCCCGCACGTCGTGTCCGTCGATCAGCACGCGCCCGGCGGTCGGGTCGGCGAAGCGCGGGACGAGGTTCATCAGCGTGGTCTTGCCGCCGCCGCTCTGGCCCACCAGCGCGACCACCTCGCCGCGCCGCAAGGTCAGGTCGACCTCCCGGAGGACCAGCGGAGCTTGCGGCGCCCCGTTCCCGCCTGAACGGGCGTTCCAGGGAGAGCGGTCCGGGTAGCGGAACGAGACGCGCTCGAACCGGACCTGATCGGCGAAGCGGGGGAGCTCGCAGCCACCGTCGGCGAGGCCCTCCGGCTCGTCCAACACTTCGTAGAGGCGCTGCGCGCCGGCGAGGCCCTGGGTCACGCCCTGCCCGGTGCCGCCCAGGTTCTTGAGCGGCTGGTAGAGGAGCACGATGGTCGCGAGGAAGGAGATCACCCGCTCCGGCTGGAGCCGGCCCAGCTCGACCGCGCGCGCGGCCAGCACGACCGTGGCGGCGATCCCGACCGCCGCCATCAGCTCGAGCGTCGGGGTGAAGATCGCGCGGACGAAGAAGCTGCGCCGCATGGTGCCGAGGAACCGATCCTGCTCGGCGCGGAACCGGTCCGCCTCGTAGCGCTCCATCCCGAACGCCTGCACGATGCGCACGCCCTGCAGCGCCTCGTGGAGCAGCGTGTACAGCCCGCCGATCTGCTCCTGCCCGCGCACCGCGATGCGCCGCAGCCTCCGCGCGAACCGCACGATGGGGACCACCGTGAGCGGCACCGCCACGAAGGCGAAGACGGCCAGGCGCCAGTCGAGCGCGATCGAGACGCCCAGGAGCACCAGCACCTGCATTCCGTCGCGCAGGTACGAGGCGAGGCCGTACGTGACGGCGAACTCGACCGCCGCGACGTCGCTCGCGAACCGCGAGAGAAGGTCGCCGGAGGAGGCTCGCGCGAAGAACGCCGCGGGCAGCGCGAGCAGCTTTTCCTGCAGCGCGCGGCGCAGATCGGCCACCACGCGCTGGCCGAGCATCCCCATCGAATAGAACTGGCCGAAGTACGCGGCTCCGCGCACCAGGGCGATCCCGAGGATGAGGAGCGGCAGCGCGCGCTGCAGCTGCTCCCGGCCGAGGTGCGGCAGCCAGGGGAGCGCGGTCGAGCCCAGCTCCCCGCCCCGGAAGACGTACTGGAACAGCGGGCCCACCAGCCAGGAGAACAGGCCCGTCGCCGCCGCCAGCACCACCATCGAAGCGACGGCCAGCGCGAACAGCCCGGCGTGCGGCCGGACCGCTGCGAGCAGGCGGCGGTAGTTGCCCATCGGCCGCGGACGGTGCCACGAGGGGCGCCTCGGCGCCACCGCTTTGGTGCTCCGCCGAAGCGAGCGCGGCTGAGCGCAACGCTCAGGAAGGCAGGAGCCGTCCCACGATGGGAGCGCCCCAGACGAGCCCGACCAGGAGCGACACCGTTCCCACACAGGCCATCAGAGCAGCCTGCGCGGCAGGACGGCGCGCCAGACGGGCAATGGGCACGCCCAACGAACCGGTGAGCAGCGCCATGCCGCCGATGGAACCGAGGGCGAAGAGGGCCACGTACGCGAGCGCAGCAGCCACGCTGGGCATCGAGGCGAGGGCGAGCGCCGTGATCCCGCCGGTGCCGGCAAGTCCATGCACGAGGCCCACCAGGAGGGGACGCCGCGCGATGGTGAGGGAACGCACGTGGAAGTGGTCCTGGTCACCGTCGTGCGCATGGACGACGTACCCGTGGGCGTGCTCGACCGCCGCGCCGCCGCGCGCGCGCAACGCCCGGCGCAGGCTGCGCGTCCCGAGCGCGATCAGCATGACCGACACGCCCAGCTCGAACAGGTCCGCGGCGCGATCCGGCAGCCGTACGCGGCAGAGGAGCAGGACCGCTCCCGCGCCGAGGAGAGCGGCGGAGTGGCCGACTCCCCACCAGGCCCCGAGGACGGCCGCCCTTTGCCGCCGCGGCTGGTCGACCACCAGGGTGCTCATTGCCGCCAGGTGGTCCGGGTCGAGCGCATGGCGCAGCCCGATGAGGAAGCCGAGCCAGCAGCTCGTCGCGAGCGGCAACATGACCGGATCGTAACAGAGTTGCGCCGGAGCGTCCCCGCGAGCGGGGAGGCCGTCCTGCGAGCGGCTCAGCGCGCGGTCTCGCGCAGCCGGCGGCGCAGATCGTCGGTGAAGCCGCCGCGCGCCCACCGGTGCTTCCAGCCCTTCACCGCGAGCCAGGCGGCCGCGATCCCGAGCAGCAGCACCGCGTAGGGCAACAGACCGTAGCCGCGGAGGGTCGCAGGCGCTCCGGCCGCGCGGGCGCGCACGGCCTGGTCGGAGGCGAGCAGCAGGAGCACGAGCGCCGCCCACGCTGCCAGCGGATTGTGCTCCTTGCGCAGGGCGCGCCGCCACGACCACGGTCCAACCGCTCCGCCCGGCGCGCGGAGCCGGGGCCAGAACCGCGGCACGCGCGCGCAGTACTCCTCGAAGCGCGCGCCGAACCGGCCCCGCAGGAAGCTCTCCTCGGCGGCGACGATCGCCCGGTACTGCGCCGCGAACAGGACCGCCACCACCGCGAGCAGGACCGGATCGTGCGCGACCACGCACAGCCCCAGGGTGATGAGCAGGTTCCCCAGGTACAACGGGTTGCGCGTCCGGGCGTACGGCCCCGAGGTGTTCAGCTCCGTCGCGATGAGCAGCTCGTTCTGCCCCGAGGTGCCGTCCGGCACCTGGCCCAGCACCCACGCCCGCAGCGCCTGCCCGGCGGCGCACAGCCCGACCCCCGCAGCGGTCCACGCAGCTCCGCCGCCTCCCCGGCTGCGCCACAGGAGCGGCACCGCCACGATCAGCAGCGGCACCGGCGTGAACGACCGCCGGCGAAACAGCGCCCGCCCGATCCTCTCCATCCTCCCCTGTCCGACCTCGGCCACTTCGCGTTGGACTAGCAGACGCGCCCGGGCCCAGTCACTCCCACATCCGCCGCGAGAGACGCCTGACCTAATCCAAGAGCGTTTCAGGGGAGCGCGGGAGGA
>DASWGQ010000057.1:0-4318 GCA_036393595.1 Myxococcales bacterium
CCTGAGAAGTGTTACCGATGTATCCGGTCTAGCTGTTACCCCAAGTCGCCGGTTGCGCACCGGTTGAGCCTCCGCGCGGATTCTTGCGGGTTCGTCTTTGGGACTCAGCGCGTGCGCAGATCAGTTGCTCCACCCGGTGTACTGGCCTGAGCGGGCGCATGGTTGCGCAGACCTGCGCATAGGCGACGGGGGAGCCGGGGGCGCGTTCGCAGCGACATTAGGAGCCCCAGTCTCGGGGGTCGGCGCTTCTCGGACCCCAGGGGCGACGCTGGCGCTGCGGACGCGCTCCCGGGCCCCCGGCGCCGGTCCGCAGTAGAGCGCGGCCGGCGTCAGCCCGGAGGAACGCTACGGTTCCTTCGTCGTCTGCGTGCCCAGCTCGCCGCGGCGGACGAGGCCCTTGTCCTGGAGGATCTCCACCAGGGCGCGGAAGGCGCGCCCCTGCGAGTTGATCTGCTTCTCCAGCCGGACGAGCAGGATGCGCAACTCGGCGATCGCGTCGCCCTGCGCCGCGGCGGGGGCCACCGCGCCGGCCGCCAGCTCCCCCTCGCCGTTGCGCTGGGTGATGCCGGGGATCGATCGGAGCGGCTCGCCGAGCCTGCCCGCCCGCGCCGCCGGGTCGCCGAAGTAGTACTGCCGCACGGCCCGGTCGATGCTGCTCATGGTGCAGAGGATCGGCTCCAGCGTGTGCTGCGCGATCCGCGCCACCTCCTGGAGCGTGCCCTGGTCCGGCTCGGCCGTGGCGAGCCAGAGGATGCGCCGCTCGTGATCGACGCGGACCGGGAACACGCCGTAGCGCTCGCAGGCGTCCACCGGAAGGGCCGAGAGCGCTTCGGGGGCGATCTCCGTCTGGGCCAGGTCGACGGTCTCGAGCCCGAGCTGGGTGGCGAGCGCGTGCACCAGCTGGTCCTCGGTCACGTACCCGAGGTCCACCAGGGTCCGCCCCAGCTTTCCCCCGAAGGCCCGCTGGTCGGAGAGCGCGGCGATGAGCTTCTCCTCGTCGATCGCGCCTTGCTGGATGAGGATGTCGCCCAGCTTCGCGCTCATCTACGTCTTCTCCGCGCCAGCGGGCAGGCGCACGATCTCCGCCGTGCCCCGGCGGCCCTGGATGGTGAGCAGCGCGGCCTGGCCCGCAACCCGCGTGCGGTCGCCCATCGGCCAGGGCGTCCGGTCCGCCGCGCCGGGATTCAGGTAGAGCTGGTCGGACCCCACGCCGGGCGCGAGCGGCGCTCCGCCGCCATCGATCGCGCGGCCGCCCGACTCCCAGACCTGGCCGAAGATCCCGAATGGCGCGCGCCGCGGCGAGAGCAGCGGGACGATGCGCGCGTCGCCGACGTTCTGCCCCTCGCTCACGTCGAGGGCCGACCGGTCGCGTCCGCGGGGCGGGACCGCCATGACCAGCACGGCCGGCGGCTCCTTCGCCGGCAGCCGGTCGAGCCAGGCCGCCAGCGCGTCCAGGTCGCGCTGCACGTACACGCACGCGCCGTCCGCGTGCAGCAGGCGGCGGTCCATGGTGCCGGGAAGTCCCACGATGAGCGCGTCGCCCGCATCGGCCACTCGCGTGTGCGAGAGGTCCCAGACCTTGGCGCCCTTCTTGCGCAGCTCGCCTTCCGCGGCGTCCAGCTCGCTGCGCACCTCGCGGTTGCCGGGGGCGACCAAGAGCGGCAGACCCGTGTCGGTGAGCACTCCCAGAAGCGTCTCCTGCTCGTCCGGGTTGTCGCCCACGTCGCCGTCGGCGACCAGGACGTCCGCGCCGCGCTTCACGACCTCCGCCGCCAGCTTGCGCAGGTGCGCCACGTTCTCGTCGTCGGCGTCCTTGAGACCGGCGAAGACGCCGATGCGCAGGATGCCGGCCGCCGGCCGGATCTGGGCCCTGCTCCCCGGCAGCTCCAGGGGCGCCGCGCAGCTCGCGTCGCTGCGCTGCTGCGCGGCCGCCGGCGCGGTGGGCTGCGCCGGAGGAGAGGGCGGGGCCGCGCCGCTGGAGGCCGGCTTCTGCGTGCACGCCGCCAGCAGGGCCCCACAGCACCACGCGAGGTGCTTCGATCGCGCCATGCCGCCAGTGTACGCGAATGGCTGGCCGCCGCCGTGAAACGTCTTCAAGAGCAGCCCCAGGGCGACTGTCGCCGGCGGCTACCCTTCCAGCGCCTGGAGCAGCTCTTCGCGCGTGGCCGGCTTCTTGAGGAATCGGTCGACCACTCCGGCGGAACTGAGCGCCTCGATCCCCGGGACGTCGCGACCCGAAGTGAGCACCTTGCGCAGGCCCGGTCGCGTGGCGAGCTGCACGAGGAGCCAGGCGCCATTCCGGCCCGGCAAATCGTAGTCGGTGAGGACCGCGGCGAATTCGCTCAGGGGAGCCAGACGCGCCGCTTCCTCCGCAGACGAGGCGGTGGCGATCGAGAAGCGCTCCGCGAGCAGCCGGCGCAAGGCGTGCAGCACGCCAGGCTCGTCGTCGACGAGGAGCAGCAAGGGCGGATGTGGCGCCATCCTGGCCGGAATTGTAATCCACAACTCATGAGTGGTACAACTCAAGAGCTCTACAGGGTAGCCGAGGACGGGTGCCCCGCGCCCTCGGCTCCCCGCACGCGCACGGAAGGTCCGAGCTGAAGGAGCGACCGGCGGTCATGCGGGCGCTTCGCGAGGAGCAGCGGCGTCTCGGGGCACGCCTGAAGGCGCTGCGCGAAGAGCGGGCGCTGACCCAGGAACGGGCCGCCGAGCAGATCGGCCTGCACGCCAATCACCTGCAGCGCCTGGAAGGTGGAGCGGCCAACGTCACGCTCGCCACGCTAGTCGCCCTGTCGCTGGCCTACCGGGTCTCCATCCGCTCATTCTTCGAGGAGCCCGGGTCCCAGCGGCAGAAGCAGCCTTTCCGACGCCTTGCCTCCGAGAAGGTGCGTCCCTTCCGCAACGCCGTCCCGCTCTATTCGCTCAAAGCGGCCGCCGGCCGTTTCGGGGGACAGCAGGAAGTCGAGCCGGAAGACTGGGTCCTCCCGCTCGGACGGACCCGGCCGGGCAAGGGACTCTTCGTCGCGCAAGTCGTCGGCGATTCCATGCGGCGCCGGATTCCGAGCGGAGCGTACTGCTTGTTTCGCCACCCGGTGGTGGGAAGCCGGAACGGGCGCGTGCTCCTGGCGCAGCACAGGCAGATTCACGATCCGGACCACGGTGGGCGGTACACGGTGAAGGTGTACCGAGGCCGCAAGCAGCACGCGGGAGCCGAAGAGGGACCGACGGTGGAAGTGAGGCTCGAACCCGACACGGACGTACGGGGATACCGCCCCATCGTGCTCCGCGGTCTGGAAGAGGGCGAGCTGACCCTCATCGCCGAGTTGGTCGAGGTGCTTCCCGGCGCCTGACTCGACTCGAGCGCGTCTACGGGACGTGCGGCGGCAGCGTCCGGCCCAGGCGCGAGCTGACCGCCGCGCCCAGCGCGAAGAACTGCAGCAGGGCGAGCAATGGCACCCCCAGCCAGGGCACGAAGGCGAGGAGCAGCAGGACGACGATGCCCATCCCCAGGGCGGCGGGAGGCACGAAGCGCTGCCCGGGGCCGGCCGGAAGCGCCTCGCCCAGCCGCAGCGCCAGCGAGGAGACGCCGAGGGTGATGGCGAGGAAGATCATCACCGGGAGGAGCGGCACCAGCGGGATGCCGATCACCGAGATGAGCAGCAGCAGGCCGAGCGGGAGCAGCAGGAGCCAGCAGAGGAACCCGACCAGGAAGCTCTTCAGCGGCTGCTCGAACATCGCGTGCCCCACCTGGCGGACGCGCTCGGGCCACAGCCGCAGCGCGAGCAGGCCGATCAGGTAGACCACCGCGAACAGCGCCAGGGTGGGGAAGAAGCCGAACGGCCCCAGCGAGGAGAGGATGGAGTGCCGGCGCGAGGAGCGGAACAGCTTCCCCAGGCCGATCTGCACGTGCTCGCCCATCACCTGGCCGCCGCGCTGCACTTCCACCTCGCCCAGGATCGCCGCCGTGTCGCCCAGCACCACCGCGCCCTGGTCGATCACGGTGCTGCCGAGGATGCTGACCGCGTCGCCCTGGACCACGCTGTTGGGCTCCAGCTCGATCGAGCCGCCCACGTTGACCACGTCTCCCTGCAACACCGTTCCGGCGGGCACCACCAGGTCGCCTTGGAAGACGTGGACCATGTCGTGCCCGCGGGCCGCGCGCGTGCCTTTCAGGCGGCGCTCGCGCCGGCGGGTGTGCTCGACCAGCATGCCCGCGCTGCCCGGTTCCGGAGCGCGCACCACCACCAGCTTGCCGCGGCGGAGGACGCCCATCGAGCCGCTCGCCTTGAGCACCTCCCGCAGGGCCTCGCGCGGGTCG
>DASWGQ010000058.1:0-2094 GCA_036393595.1 Myxococcales bacterium
GAACCGTCCCTTGCGGAGCAGCTCCGGCGGGAGCGCCTCGATCTTGTTGGCGGTCGCCACCACGAACACCGGCGCCGTCTTCTCCTGCAGCCAGGTCAGCATCGCGCCGAACACGCGCGCGGTGACCCCGCCGTCCACCTGCCCCGACGAGGCGGTCCCGGAGAGGCCCTTCTCGATCTCGTCGACCCACAGGACGGCAGGCGCCACGCTCTCCGCCACCCGGATCGCCTTGCGCAGGTTCTCCTCGGAGCTGCCGATGAAGTTGGAGAAGATCCGCCCCATGTCGAGGCGCAAGAGCGGCAGCGCCCACTGGTTGGCGATGGCCTTGGCGGTGAGGCTCTTCCCGCACCCCTGCACGCCGAGCAGCAGGAGACCCTTGGGCGCAGGCAGCCCGAACTTGCGCGCCGGCTCGCCGAAGGCCGCCGCGCGGTTTCCCAGCCACTGCTTGAGCGCGTCGACGCCGCCGACGTTGCCGAGGTCCTCGTCCACGCTGACGAACTCGAGCAGGCCGCTCTTGCGGATCACCTGCCGCTTCTCGTCGAGGACCAGCCGGATGTCGTTCCCGCTCAGCGTGCCGTCGGTGGCGATGGCCTTGGCGAAAGCGTTCTCCGCCTCGGAGAGGGTCAGCCCCTGCGCCGCCTTGATCAGCTGCTCGGCCTGCTCGCGGGAGAGATCGATCTTGGCCTGGTTTCCCTGACGCACCACGGTGACGATCTCGCGCAGCAGTTGGTACAGGTCGCGGAAGCCGGGCAGCGGGACGTCGAGGACCGAGACTTCCTTCTCCAGCTCGACCGGGATCTGCAGGACGGGGGAGAGCAGGATCACCGTGGTGTAGGTGGACTTGAGATCCTGCGCCAGCTCGCGCAGCGCGCGTATGACTTGTGGCTCGCTCAAGAACGGGTGGAAGTCCTTGAGCACCACCAGCGACGGCTCGCCCAGCTTGCCCAGGGTGGCGAGCATCTCCACCGGGCTCTTCTGCGGGTCGAGGTGCGGGACCGCTCGCGCTCCGCCGATGCGGCGCAGGCCGCGCGTCACCGACCACCCGAACAGCACCTTGCCGTGCTGCGCCGCCAGGTCCTGCAGGATGCCGTCGAGCCGCTGCTCCTCCCAGGTCAAGAGGTAAATGAGCGGGTAGCGGGCGCGGATGAGCGTGTCGAGGTCCGCGACGAAGCGCGGCGGCGGCGGAGCGGGGTGCTCGGCGAGCGCCTCGGACATCCGGGCGAGTGTAGCCGATCAGCGCGCGGCGGCCCGTTTCAGGCGCACGATTGCCTCGCCCGCACGCGCCAGAGGTACGTCGAGGTGGGTGACGAGGCGAACGCGGCTCTTCCCGCCCTCCGCGTTGCAGAGCACGCCTTCCGCCTTGCACGCGGCAGCGAACGCCGGCGCGCCCATCCGCAGGTCCACGTCCACGAAGAGCAGGTTCGTCTCCGGCATCGCGCAGCGCAAGCCCGGGATCCCCTGCACGCCTTCGGCGATCGCCTTGGCGCAGCGGTGGTCCTCGTCGAGGCGCTGGAGGTGGTGGTCGAGCGCGTAGAGCCCGGCCGCGGCGAGGATGCCCACCTGGCGCATTCCGCCGCCGAGCCGCTTCCGCAGCCGCTGCAGCACGGGCAGCCGCGCCCGCGCAGCGGCCACCAGCGAGCCCGCCGGGGCGCCCAGCCCCTTGCTCAGCGCGACGCTCACGGTGTCCGCGCAGGCCGCGTACTCGGAGAGCTTCACGCCCGAGGCGACGTGCGCGTTCCAGAGCCTCGCGCCGTCCAGGTGCACGGCCAGGCCGGCCTCGTGCGCCACCTGCGCCACGGCGCGCACCGTCGCGATCGGCCAGACCGAGCCGCCCCCGCGGTTGTGCGTGTTCTCCAGCGCAACGGCCTTCTGCAGCGGCGCGTGCACGTCGGTGGAGCGGCGCAGCACCGCGCGCAACGCCTCCGCGTCGAAGATGCCGCGCGGCCCGTCGATCACCAGCGGCTGCGCTCCCCACAGCGCGGGCGCCGCCGCGCCTTCGTAGTTCACGATATGGCTGCCGCGCTCGCAGACGATCTCGTCGCCGTGCGACACCAGGGAGCCGACGGCGATCTGGTTCGCCATCGTCCCGGTCGG
>DASWGQ010000059.1:0-3251 GCA_036393595.1 Myxococcales bacterium
CGCGCGTCCATGCCGGGAGCGTAACGCACGCTGGTGCCGAAATGTGGGGCGAAGTGCCGGCGCCGGTTTCTTGGTACGCGCTGCCCGCGGCGGGCAGAATCCGTCCATGAGCGAGGGCGGTTCCCGGCGGCCCGGGGGGCCCGGCCGCAAGCGGGCGTCCCTGCTGCAGCTGGAGCTGCCCTGCGCGACCCTGGACGAGGTCCGGGCCCGGCATCCCGAGCTGCGCTCGCGCCGGTTCCAGCTTCGGACCGACGAGCCGAAGCCGCTCGACACCGTGCTGGTCCTGGACGCCCGCCTCGCCGGCGGGACGCGCTGCTTCCGGGCCACGTGCGTGGTCGAGCGCGTGCACGGCGGCGCGGAGCCCGGCATGACGCTCTCGCTACTGGCCGCGGACGACGCGGGTCGCGAGCTCGTCGCCTGGATGGGCGGCGCGCCGCCGCCGCCCCTCAAGGACTCCGCGGGCGAGGCGCCGCGCGCGCCGGACACCCCGAAGGCGCCGGGATCGGAGGCGCAAGCTGGCGCCGCCGGCACCGCCGCGCAGCAGCCGGACGACGGGTCCGATCTCGTCGATGCGTTCGCGGCCTTCGAGGCTGCGGCGGCCGCTGTCGATCGCGTCATGGAGGAGCCCGCGCCGGCGCAGCCTGGCCGAACCGCTCCGCCGCGCCCGCCCGCGCCCACCGCCGCCCCGCCGCGACGTCCGCCCGGCCCCGCGCCTACCACCCCCCCGCCGCCACCGCCCGCCCGCGCCCCGAGTCCCCCCGCACCGGCGCCGAAGCGACTGGGCGCCGTGCAGCTCGTCACCCGCGCCATTCCGGTGACCCCGCTTCCTCCCGAGCCCGCGCTGTCCGATCTGCCCGCGGGAGACGCGCCGCCTGCATTCGAGCTGGATCCGCCGGCGGCGCCGGAACCCGCGGTCGTATCGGCTCCCGAGCAGGAACTGCCGCTCGCTCACGAGCCCCCAGCGGCTGTGGAGCCGCAGGCCACGCTCGAAGCGTACCCGGTCCCCGCCGCGGAGCCGCCCGCGCTCGAGGAGGCGCAGCCCGCGCCGGAGGAGACGCAGCCCGCGCCGGTGATGGAGCAACCGCCGCCCACGCCGCCGGCGCGCACGCGCAGCCGCCCGCCGCCCTCGCGCCGCCCTGCCCCGCCGCCGCTGCCGCGGCCGACGCTCGCACCGGGCCAGCCCGCGCAAGCCTCCGCGGCCGCCGCCCCGGAGATCGTGGAAGACGTCGTGCCGGCCCGTCCCGCCGGTCCCCGCAAGGGTCCGATCATCGGCATCGACCTGGGCACGACCAACTCGTGCGCGGCGGTGGTGAAGGACGGAAAGGCGTTCATCATCCCCTCGCGCGAGGGCTACAACACCATCCCTTCGGTCGTGGCGGTCAGCGAGAAGGGCAAGCTGCTCGTCGGCCATCCGGCGCGCGGGCAGATGCTGATCAACCCGAAGAACACGGTGTACGGGGCCAAGCGGCTGGTGGGTCGGCAGTTCAACTCTCCGGTGGTCAAGGACCTGCTGGGCCGGTTCGCCTACGAGGTCACCGCCGGGACCCGCGGCGAGGCGGCGGTGAAGCTGGCCGGACAGATCTACTCGCTGCAGAAGATCTCCTCGCTGGTGCTGGGCGAGGTGAAGGACATCGCCCAGCAGTGGCTCGGTTGCGAGGTCGGGCGCGCCGTGATCACGGTCCCGGCGTATTACAACGACAACCAGCGCCAGGCGGTGCGCGCGGCGGGCGCGCTCGCCGGGTTCGACGTGGAACGGATCGTCAACGAGCCCACCGCCGCCGCGATCGCCTTCGCGCACGGGCGCAAGCTCGAGCAGCGCGTGCTCGTCTACGACCTGGGCGGCGGCACCTTCGACACCTCGGTGCTCGAGCTGCACGGGAACGTCTACGAAGTGATCTCCACGGGCGGCGACACCTTCCTGGGCGGCGTCGATTTCGACAAGGCAGTGGTCAACGAGCTCCTGGCGCGCTTCAAGCAGAAGCACGGCGTCGAGTTCCAGGGCGACCGGGTCGCGTACCAGCGCATCGCCGACGCGGCCGAGCGGGCGAAGATCTCGCTCTCCGAGCGCCTCACCGCCCCGGTGAACGTGCCCTTCGTCACGCTGGTGGACGACAAGCCCTGCGACATCGACACCACGTTGACGCGCGCCGAGCTGGAGAAGCTGACCGCGGGGCTCATCGACCGCACCCTCCGCGTCTGCGACGACGTGCTGACCAACTGCGGCCTGAAGATCTCGGACATGGGCGAGCTGCTGCTCGTCGGCGGCCAGAGCCGCATGCCGCTCGTGCGCGAGAAGATCCGCGCCTTCTTCGGTCGCGAGGCCTCCCGGGCGGTGCACCCCGACGAGGCGGTGGCGCTCGGCGCGGCGCTGCTCGCCGACTCCATCCAGAGCGGCGAGATCGGCGGCATCGTGCTCGTCGACGTGCTGCCGATGAGCATCGGGGTCGGGCTGCCGGGCGGCCGCTTCAAGAAGGTGGTGGAGCGCAACACCTCGCTGCCCCACAAGAAGACGTACTCGATCTGGACCAGCGAGGACGGTCAGAAGACGCTCGAGATCCCCATCTTCCAGGGAGAGGGGGAGCGCGCCCAGGAGAACGAGTATCTCGGCACGCTGCTGGTGCCCGACCTGCCGCCGGGGACGAAGGGCAACGTGGTGTTCGACATCATCTTCTCCATCTCGGCGGAGTCGATCCTCACCGTCACCGCGGAGGAGCGCGGCACCGCGCGCACCGTCACCGCCACCTTCAGCACGCAGGACACTCCCGACGCGGTCCGGCGGCGCCTGTCGGGCGAGGCCGGCGAGGAGCCGCCCCGCCTCGACGAGGACGACAAGGGCAAACGCCCCGGCTGGGTGAAACGGCTGTTCGGCACCTGAGGGTCCTCGGGCTCGGATCTGGTAGCGTGCGCCCATGCTCGCCGTCCTCGCGGGGCTCCTCGCCCTCTCGCCGGCGGAGCTGGGCCGGAAGGCCGCGCCCGGGCTGTCCGCGATCCGGCCGGAGGCGATCGCTGCCCACGTGCGATTCCTCGCCGACGATCTGCTCGAGGGGCGCCGCTCGGGAGAGCGCGGGCACTCCATCGCGGAGCGGTACGTGGCCGCGCAGTTCGAGGCCCTCGGGTTGCGCCCCGCGGGCGATAGACAGGGATGGCTGCAAGGCGTGCGGCTCCGCGAGGTGCGCGCCGATCCGGCCCGTTCTTCGCTCTCCATTGCCGGCAGCCCGGCGCTCCGCCCGTTCGAGGACTACCTCCCCGGC
>DASWGQ010000060.1:0-4532 GCA_036393595.1 Myxococcales bacterium
GTGCTCAGACTGACGCTGGTGGTGCCCGGGGCGCGCTCGCTCAAGGAGAAGCGTCACGTCGTCCGCAAGATCACCGACCGCGTGCGCGCCCGCTACAACGTCAGCATCGCCGAGGTGGCCGACAACGACGTCTGGCAGCGCGCCGTCCTGGGGGTGACGGCGGTCGCCAACGACCGCAGCTTCGTGAACGAGGTGCTCGACAAGGTGGTGCGCGACATCGAGATGCTGGGCGTGGCGGACCTGGTCTCGCGCGAGATGGAGATCGAGACGTACTCGACGCTGCACGGCGACCTGCTCGACAAGCCGCGGCTCGACCCGGACCCGGCCGACGAGAAGGCCGCCCGCCGGGAGGAGGAGGAGGCGCTGCGCGAGTACCTCCGCGAGGAGGACCTCCCCGTCCGGGAGGACGAATCCTGATGGCCACCCACAGCCGGCCCGACAGAGTCGGCCATCTGCTCCAGCAGAAGCTGGCGGAGCTCTTCACGCGCGGCCTCAAGGACCCTCGCGTCGGGCTGGTCACCATCACCGGGGTGAAGATGTCGCCCGACCTGCGCGAGGCGCGCGTCTACTGGACCGTCCACGGCGAGCCGGCCGTGCGCAACGAGACCGAGCGCGGCATCGAGGCCGCGCGGGGTTGGCTGCGCAGGGAGGTGGGCGGGGCGCTCGGGTTGCGGGTGGTCCCCGATCTCCACTTCACCTACGACGAGGCGATCGACCGCGGCGACCGCATCGAGCGGCTCCTGCGCGAGGTGCACGACGAGGACGCGCGGCGGCAGGACCCCGCGTCCGCCCCGGAAGACGAGTAGAGTGCGCCTCGGCGCGCGCGGGGGGTTTCGGTGAAGGCGAAGAACCGGGGCGTCAAGAACGCGCGAGAGTGGAAGCCGGCCGAGAACCTGCCTCGCGCGGTCGAGGCGCTGCGCGGCGCCAGGAGCGTCCTGCTCACCATGCACCGCGGCCCGGACGGGGACGCGCTGGGCAGCGCGCTGGCGCTGGGCTGCGCGTTGCGCGAGATGGGCCGCGAGGTCACCGTCTACAATCCGGACGAGCTGCCCTACAACTTCCGCTTCCTCGCCGGGGCGGACCGCGTCGCCAGGTCGATCCCCGCCGATGCGGCCTACGACGTCACCGTGGCGACCGACGCGGGCAGCGCCGACCGGCTGGGACCGGACGTGCCGCCGCCTCCCCGCCGCGGCGTCCTGCTCAACCTCGACCACCACATCACCACCGAGCCGTTCGGCGATCTGAACTACGTCGATCCGGCGGCGGCCTCGGTGGGCATCCTGGCCTACAAGATCATCGAGGGGCTCGGGCACCCGCTGAGCCGCGACGCGGCGGAGTGCATCTACGCGAGCATCCTGGCCGACACGGGTTGCTTCCGGTACTCGTCCACCGACCCGGAGTGCCTGCGCATCGCCGCCCAGCTGCTCGAGCGCGGCGTCGATCCGTGGGAGATGACCGTCCGCGTCTACGAGCAGCAGCCGCTCGCGCGGATGAAGCTGCTCGCCGAGGTGCTGAACACTCTCGAAGTGGCGCCGGGCGGCAAGCTCGCCACCATCACCATCACGCGCGAGATGGTGGCCCGCACCGGGACGCACCTCGACCTGACCGACGGGTTCATCAACTACGCGCGCTCGATCGACGGCGTCGAGGTGGCGGCCGCCTTCCGCGAGCCGGAGGACGGGTCGCGCGCCTGGCGGGTCAGCTTCCGCTCGCGCGGCAACGTGGACGTGTCCGCCATCGCGCAGCGGTTCGGCGGCGGCGGGCACCGGAACGCGGCGGGGTGCGCGATCGAGGGCGACGAGGCCGCGGTGCGCGCGCGCATCGCGGCGGAGGTCGCGCAGGCGCTGGAGCCTTTGGATGCCTGACCTGAGCGGCGTGGTGGTGGTGAACAAGCCGAGCGGGCCGACCTCGTTCGACGTGGTCCGGCGCGTCAAGGGCTTGTTCAAGGTGAAGCGCGTGGGCCACACCGGCACGCTGGATCCCACGGCGACGGGCGTCCTCCCCATCTGCGTGGGCGAGGCGACCAAGGTGGCCGGGTTCATCGCCGACGGCGAGAAGGAGTACGAGGCCACCGTCCGCTTCGGGCAGGTCACCGATACGCAGGACGCGGCCGGCCGGGTGCTGGAGACGCGGCCGGTGGAAGGGCTGACCGAGGATCGGGTCCGCGAGGCCCTGCGCTCGTTCGTCGGGCTCATCGAGCAGACCCCACCCATGTACTCGGCCCGCAAGATCGAGGGAAAGCGGCTCTACGAGCTGGCGCGCGCGGGCAAGGAGGTGGAGCGGGAGCCGCGCACGGTCAACGTCGACGAGGCGCGGCTGACCTCCTACCAGCCGCCCGACTGCGGCATCTTCGTCCGCTGCTCGAAGGGCACGTACCTGCGCACGCTGGCGCACGACCTCGGCGCGCGGCTCGGCCTCGGGGCGCACCTGCGGGAGTTGCGCCGCGTGCGGGTGGCGTCCTTCGGCATCGACGAGTCCGTCGGGCTGGACGAGCTGATGGCCGCGGCGAAGCAGGGCCGGGACGAGCTGGCGCGGTACCTCAAGCCGCTGGACCGCGCCTTGGAGGGGCTTGCCGAGCTGCGCCTCGACCCGCAGCTCTCGCGCCGCGTGGCGCACGGGCACACCCCGGGGCCGGCGGACCTGTCGCGGCTGCGGGCGCCGCCGTATCCGCGCGGCCGCCGCGTCCGCCTGGTCGATCCGGCGGGGCACGTCCTGGCCGTGGCGGAGAGCGACGGGGTGGGCACTCTCAAGCTGCTCCGGGTACTCGCGCACGGGGAGCTGCCCCCGGAGCGACACTTCGAGGAGTGAACCTGCTTCGACCCCCCGGGGGCAGTGCTTCTCAGTGGCGCGGGGCGACGGAGCGGAGCTCCTCGTCGTCTTCGTCCTCGTCGGGCATGCGCTCGAGCGCCCAGGTCGCCTGGATGGCGCGGACCGCCACCCAGACCATGAGGCCGGCGAGGATCACGTTCCGTCCGACGCCCAGGTGGGCGCCCAGCATGTTCGCGAGGGTCACCAGCGCCTCGGCGCAGGAGATCGCGAAGAGGACGGCCGCGGCGGCGCGGCTGTGGAGCCGGAGCACCGCCACCGCGCCGGCCACCATGATCGCGGCGTCGAGGAACGCGCCGGCGCTCTTCAGCACCAGGTACAGCACGAGTTGCAAGGCGGCGAGGAAGAAGAAGGCGTACGAGGCGACCTTCACCACCTCGAGCGCGTCGTCCCGGGTGTCGATCTTCGAGAACCAAGCGATCTTGGTCTCCAGCATGGGATCAGTACTAGCGAGGGCGCTCGGGGAGAGGCTAGGCACTTGAACCCCTACACGAGCTACCCGATGTGGGCGACCAGGTGTTCCCGGACACCACAGGAGCCCACAGCCGTTTCAGGCTGGCCGCGGCCCCGAAGGCGAGCTGCTTGGTGCGATCGAGCAGGACCGCCCCGTATTCGGGATCCTGCTCGACGCGCTTGAGCACCATCCACGAGCCGCACGCCTGGATGCGCCGGATGGTCTCCTCGGCGGACAGGCCGGTGCGCGGCGTCTCCTCGGGGCGCACGCCGACGGGCAGCGCGCCGGCGTTGTATTCGACGAACCGCTCGGGCAGGGCGCGCGCGAGCTGCAAGAGGCGCGGCAGCTCGAAAAGCGGGTGCCCGCCGAGCGAATGCTGGATGCGGAAGGGCTTGCGGTTGAAGTAGTTCCAGCGCAAGAGCGATCCCCGGATGGGGAAGAGATGCGGCTCGCCCAGCACGGTCGCCAAGGTGTGGCATCCAGGCGTGCAAGCGGGAGCTCGATCGCCGCCTATCGGGCCACCGTTCGGGCTACCATCCCCCTCCATGCAGTCCTGGCCAGCGCCGCCCACGGACCCGATGCCGAGGCCCGGCGAGGTGGTCGCCGTTTTCGCCGACCTGGCGGTCACGCCCGACCGCCTGCGCCAGCTGACGGCCGGCTTCACGCCGCGCGAGCGGCAGCGGGCCGCCTCGTTCGCCACCGACGAGTGGCGCGACCGGTGGTCCGCCGCGCGCGGCACGCTCCGCGAGGTGCTGGGGCGCGCGCTGGACGTCGCACCGGGAGCGGTGGCGCTCCGATACCGGCCGCACGGGAAGCCCGAGCTGGATCCCGCCTGCGCCCCGCTCGCGGGCGAGCTGCGCTTCAACCTGTCGCACTCCGGCGGCCGCGCCCTGATCGCGCTGGCGCGCGTCGAGGTAGGCGCGGACGTCGAGCATCTCAAGAAGCGGCGCACCGACGACATCGCGCGGCGCTTCTTCGCCGCGGGCGAGCAGCAGAGGCTGTTCGCGCTGCCCCCGGCCGAGCGCGAGCAGGCCTTCTTCCGGCTCTGGACCTGCAAGGAGGCGTTCCTCAAGGTGACGGGCGAGGGGCTCTCGCGCTCCACGCGCTCGTACGAGATCGAGGTCGGACCTGCCGGCGCGCGCCTCCTCTGGGCGACGGGGTTGCCCGATGCGGCGGATCGCTTTTCGGTGTTCCCCCTCGACCCGGGAAACGGGTACGCTGCTGCCCTCTTCGCCGAGGCCCAGGGCCTGAC
>DASWGQ010000061.1:0-2365 GCA_036393595.1 Myxococcales bacterium
AATCCAACCAGGGCTCGAGGGAACGGCAGAGGGAAGCGAGCGAGCAGCAGGGAGGCCGTGGAGCGCGCGCGCTGCAGAGGCGCTCGGGGGCACCGAACGTCGCGTCCTTGGGCCTGAGCCCGTTCTCGCTCGTTCGCCGCATGATGGAGGACATGGATCTCATGCTCGACGAGCTCGGCACCGGCCGTACGTTCGGCACCACCCGCCGGTCGGACGTCGGGCGCGGTGTGCCTGCGGTGGTATGGGCGCCAGCGATCGAGATGTTCGAGCGCGACGGGCAACTCGTCGTGCGCGCCGACCTTCCCGGCATGTCGCCCGACGACGTCCGCATCGAGGTGACCGACGACACCCTGACGATCGAGGGTGAGCGCCGATCCGAGGTGGAGATCGAGGACCAGGACTTCTACCGGTCGGAGCGCACCTACGGGCGCTTCTCCCGCGTGATCGCGCTGCCGGATGGCGTGGACGCGGAGAACCCGCAGGCGAGGTTCGAGAACGGCGTTCTCGAAGTCACGATCCCCCTGGCGGAGGAAGCGAGCAGAGGCCGCCGGGTCGAGATCCAGGGCAGCTCGGGCGCGTCGGCCGGCGGGCAGCAGCAGCAGCAGCAGCAGCCGGGTCAAACCGGACCCGTTCACTAGCACCCCCGGGGCCGTCGCCATTGCGGCGGCCCCTACGGAGGAGAAGACCATGGCGATGAACCTGGCCCGCCACTGGTGGGCGCTCGCCTTGCGCGGCGCCGCCGCAATCATCTTCGGGGTGATCGCGCTGTTCTGGCCTCCCACCGCCATCATCGCGCTGGTGGCGATCTTCGGAGCGTACGCGCTGGTCGACGGCATCCTGAACCTGGTCGCCGCCGTGCGCGCGGGCCGCACCGGTCAGCGCTGGGGAGCGCTGGTCTTCGAGGGCATCGTGAGCCTCGCGGTCGGCATCCTGACCCTCTTCTTCCCGGGGGTGACGGCGCTCGCGCTGGTCCTCCTGGTCGCCGCGTGGTCGCTGGTCACCGGCGTGGCCGAGGTGGTCGCGGCCATCAAGCTCCGCGAAGTGATCCAGGGGGAGTGGCTGCTGGCGCTCGCGGGGATCCTGTCGATCGCCTTCGGCGTCCTGCTCTTCATCTCTCCCCTCATCGGAGCGATCGCCATCGCCATCTGGATCGGCGCCTACTCCGTCGTCTTCGGAGCGCTGCTGGTCGGGCTCGCCCTGCGCCTGCGCTCCTGGGCGGCGCGCCAGCAGGAGACCCAAACCCCGGCCGGCCCTGTCGCCCGGCCCGCATAGGAAAGGTGGTCCGGACCCATGGCAGATAGGGACGAGGTACAGGGCAGGCTCTGTGACATCGACCACCGCAGGCCCGCGACCATCCGCGTGACGGTGATCGAGAACGGACAGCGCCGGACGCTGAACGTGTGCCGGGAGCACTACGAGCAGCTCCGCGCGCGGCAGGCCTCGCCGTTCGAATCGCTCTTCGGCGGGTTCAGCGGCGGGCCCGGCGACGACCTGCTCGGCAGCTTCTTCGGCGAAAAGGGGCAGGGCAGGGACCGCGAGGAGATCGGCGGTCCGGTCGGCGGCACACCGAGGCCACGGCGCGGCGGCGGAAGGCCCCGCGGCGCTGCCCGCGGCCGGGAGTCCGTCGACCTCACCGAGTACATGAGCGGCCAGGCGGAGGAGATCCTCCAGCAGGCCGCGCGCACGGCGGCCGAGTGGGGCTCGCGCGAGGTCGATTCGGAGCACCTGCTCTTCGCGCTCGCCGACAACGACGTGGTGCAGGCGATCCTCAACCGGTTCAAGCTGTCGCCGGAGGAGCTGAAGAGCCAGGTGCGCGAGGTCAGCCCGAAGCGGGAGCGCAAGGGCGACGGCCCCCAGGGCGGCATCGGCGTGTCGCCCAGGGTCAAGGCCGCGCTGCTCTCGGCCTTCAACGCCTCGCGCGATCTCGGGCACAGCTACCTCGGCCCCGAGCACCTGCTCATCGGCCTGGCCGAGGAGGAGGACAGCCTGGCCAGGAATCTCCTGTCCCGGTACGGCCTCACGCCCGAGGCGCTCCGCCAGCAGACGGTGCGCGTGGTCGGCAAGGGCGCCGAGGAAGGCCGGGTCGAGGGAAAGAGCGAGACGCCCAACCTCGACAAGTACAGCCGCGACCTCACCGCGCTGGCGAAGCAGGGCAAGCTGGACCCGGTGATCGGCCGCGCGCAGGAGATCGAGACCGTCATCGAGATCCTCTCCCGCCGCAAGAAGAACAACCCGGTGCTGATCGGCGAGCCCGGCGTCGGCAAGACGGCCATCGTCGAGGGCCTCGCCCAGCGCATGCTGGCGGGAGAGGTCCCCGAGCCGTTGCGCGGCAAGCGGGTGGTGGAGCTGCTCGTCAACTCCATCG
>DASWGQ010000062.1:0-8069 GCA_036393595.1 Myxococcales bacterium
CGCCCCGGTGGCGCCGCCCGAGTCATCGCCTGCTCTCGCCTTCGCACCGCCACCCGCCCCGCCGCCGCGACGCGATGAACCCCGGGCCGTGGTTGCTCCGCTCTCCGAGGAGACGTTCAAGTTCCAGTTCACCGCGAGTCGCGCGTGTCATGACAAGTTCCGCCAGGCCCAGGATCTGCTCCGCCACCGCATCCCGGACGGAGACCTGGCGACGATCGTCGAGAAGGCGCTCGAGTTGCTCATCGAGCAGGTGCAGAAGGATCGATTCGCCACGGGTCGGAAGGCGCGACAGGCTCCTGTGAATGACGCGGACGTATCGTCTTCGCGTCACATTCCCGACGCGATCAAACTCTTGGATGAGGAAGCGAAGCGCCGAATACGGAGTCCGCCTTCTTGAGGAGTGCTCGGCAGGATCGCGCCGGGCAAGACGCAGATGTGCGCGCGAAGACTCGATTCAGAGCGCGACCTGCGGGAGGTGCCGGAGCGACTCCTGCACCCTCTCGCTCGGGTACTCGAAGTCTTCCAGCTTGCCCGCGAAGTACTCGTCGTAGGCCGCCATGTCGACGTGGCCGTGGCCGGACAGGTTGAAGAGGACCACGCGCTCCCGGCCCTCTTCCTTGGCCCGCAGCGCCTCGTCGATGGCCCCTCGGATGGCGTGGGAGGACTCGGGCGCGGGGATGATTCCCTCGGTGCGCGCGAACTGCACCGCGGCCTCGAAGCAGGCGAGCTGCGGAGCGGCGCGCGCCTCGACCAGCTTCGCGTGCACGAGCTGCGAGACCAGCGGCGCGGCGCCGTGGTAGCGCAATCCGCCGGCGTGGATACCCGGCGGCACGAAGTCGTGCCCGAGCGTGTACATCTTCGCGATCGGCGCCACCTGCGCCGTGTCGCCGAAGTCGAACGCGTAGACGCCCTTGGTGAGCGACGGGCAGCTGGACGGCTCGACCGCGACGACCCGGACGTCCTTCCCGGCCGCCTTGTCGGCGAGGAACGGGAAGGCGAGCCCGGCGAAGTTCGACCCGCCGCCGTGGCAGCCGATCACCACGTCGGGGTATTCGCCGGCGAGCTTCATCTGCTCCTTGGCCTCCTGCCCGATCACCGTCTGGTGCAGGAGCACGTGGTTCAGCACGCTGCCGAGCGCGTACTTGGTGTCGTCGTGCGTCGCGGCGTCTTCGACCGCCTCGGAGATGGCGATGCCCAGGCTGCCCGGGGTGCGCGCGTCCTTGGCGAGGATGGAGCGCCCGGATCCGGTGCGGTCCGACGGCGAGGCGATCACCTCCGCGCCCCAGAGCTGCATCATGCTCTTCCGGTACGGCTTCTGCGCGTACGAGACCCTCACCATGTAGACGGTGCACTTCAGGCCGAACATGGTGCAGGCCATCGCCATCGAGGAGCCCCACTGGCCCGCGCCGGTCTCGGTGGCGATGCGCACGGTGCCCGCGGCCTTGTTGTAGAAGGCCTGCGGCACGGCCGTGTTCGGCTTGTGCGATCCGGCGGGCGAGACTCCTTCGTACTTGTAGTAGATGTGCGCCGGCGTCCGCAGCGCCTCTTCCAGCCTGCGCGCCCGGTGCAGCGGCGTGGGGCGCCACAACCGGTACACCTCGCGCACCTCGTCGGGGATGCGGATCCACCGCTCCGAGGACATCTCCTGCTCGAGCAACGCCGGCGGGAAGAGGGGCAGCATGTCCTGCGGCGTGACCGGCCGCAGCGTGCGCGGATGGATCACCGGCGCCAGCGGCCCGGGCATGTCCGGGATGATGTTGTACCAATGCGTGGGGATCTGCTTCTCGCCGAGCAGGTACCTGGTTTCCATGGACCACCGCCGTTGGTCGAGGGAGCCGCGGGAGGATACTCCTCAGCCCGCCATCCCGGCGACCAGGTTGAGCACGAACGCGAGGAAGGCTGTGCTGTAGAGGAAGGACAACACTGAATGCGCCAGGACGGTGTGCCGGATGTGCGGGTTCGAGACCGGCGTGTCGGAGACCTGGAAGCACATCCCGACGGTGAACGCCATGTATGCGAAATCGAGATAGCTGGGCGGCGCGCCGCCGGGGAACTCGGCGCCTCCGCCACGGCCGCCCTCTTCCCGATAGTACAGGTGGGCGTAGCGCAGCGTGAACGCGGTGTGCGTCAGCGTCCAGGACACGGCCACCGTCAGGAGGCACAGGACAACGAGCTCCGCCTCCTCCCTGGGCGCAATGGTCTCGGGGCTGCGGACGAGCACGGTGACGGCCACGAAGCCCGCGAGCGAGGCGAGGAGCACCAACACGGTCACCGCGGTGCGGCCCGGGTCGTCGGCGGCCGCGCGACGGCCGGTCGTCTCGGCGTCGGCCGTCGCGATGATCAGCCAGGCGAGCCCGAGCAGCGTGAGCCCGCCTGCGTTCCATCCGCCGAGGACCGCGACCGGGCTCGAGTAGCGCAGCGAGAGCGTGAGCCCGGCGGCTGCGCCGATCGCGAGCGCGGCCGCGCTGCGCGCCAGCGCGGTGTGCGGAGCGATGCGGGCCACCGTGCGCGCGCGGGTCACCGAGGCAGGATAGCCCGGTTGGTCCGATTTGACGCCCCGAGCGCGCGCGTGGTTCAGTCGAAGGTCTGTGGACAGCGCCATCCCCGAGCTGCTCGAGCGCCTCGAGCGCGAGGCCTACGTGGCCGACCCGGCCATCGCCACCTCGCTGTGGCTCTCGCTGACGCTGAAGAAGCCGCTCCTGGTCGAGGGGCACGCTGGGGTGGGCAAGACCGAGATCGCGAAGGTGCTCGCGCGGATGCTCGGCACCGAGCTGATCCGGCTCCAGTGCTACGAAGGCCTCGACGCCTCGACCGCGCTGTACGAGTGGAACTACTCCAAGCAGCTCCTCCACATCCGCCTGCAAGAGCGCGACGGCCGATCGGCCGCCGAGGCGGAGGCGCAGATCTTCGGCGAGCCGTTCCTGCTCAAGCGCCCCCTCCTGCAGGCCATCGCCCATCAGGGGCGCGCGCCGGTGCTGCTGGTCGACGAGATCGATCGCAGCGACGAGGAGTTCGAGGCCTTCCTGCTGGAAGTCCTCTCCGACTTCCAGGTCACCGTCCCGGAGCTGGGCACCATCCGCGCGCCGGATCGGCCGCACGTCATCCTCACCTCCAACCGTTCGCGCGACCTGTCGGACGCGCTGCGGCGCCGCTGCCTGTACCTCTGGATCGACTACCCGCCGTTCGAGAAGGAGCTGGCCATCGTGCGCCGCAAGGTCCCCGGCGCGAGCGACGAGCTGGCGGCGCAGATCGTGGGGCTCGTGCAGCAGCTGCGACGCACGAAGCTGGCCAAGGTGCCCGGCGTGTCCGAGACGCTGGATTGGGCCGATGCGCTGGTCGCGCTCCACGCCGCGCGCCTGCACCCGCAGCTGCTGGAGGAGACGCTGGGCTGCCTGGTGAAAGACGAAGCCGACCTGCGCAAGGTGCGCATGGAGATCGAGGCTGGCCGGCTGGCGGTGGGAAGCGCCGCGTGACCAAGGACCTCGTCGCGCGCGTCGTCTGGCTCTGCCGGGCGCTTCGCGGGCGCGGGCTCCCGGTCACCACCAGCCACGCAACCGATGCAGTCCGCGCCCTGCAGGCAGGAGCGGTGCGCTCGCGCGACCACTCGTACCTGGCGCTGCGCTGCGTGCTCGCCTCGCGCCCGGAGGACTTCCCCATCTTCGACGAGCTGTTCTGGAGCGCCTTCGCGCCCGCGGACGGAGACGGGCAGCGGAGGGAGGGAGCGTCGGCGTCACGGCGCCGGCCCCGGGAGCCCCGCGGCCCCGCGCACCCGTCGCTCACGCGGTGGCTCCAGCAGGGTGAGGAGGACACGGGCGACGAGACGGAAGAAGTCCCGGGCGCCAGCGACCACAGCGCACTCGTCCGCAAGGACTTCGCCTCCTTCGCCGACGGCGACCTCGATGAGATCGAGCGCATCGCCGCGCGCCTGGCCCGCCGGCTGGCCGCGCGACCCGGGCGGCGCTGGGCGCCCGCGCGGCGTGGGGCCCGCGTCGATCTGCGCCGGACGGTGCGGCGCTCGCTCTCCACCGGGGCTGAGCCGGTCGATCTGCGCTTCCGCCGCCGCAAGCCGCGCAAGATCCGCATCGTGGCGCTCTGCGACGTGTCCGGGTCGATGGACCTCTACAGCCGCCTGCTCCTGCAGTTCCTCTACGCGCTGCACGGCTCGGTCGCGCGGGTGGAGAGCTTCGCCTTCTCGACCTCGCTGCTGCGCATCACCGACTCGCTCCGCGAGCGGCCCTTCTCGAGCGCCTTGCGGGGCCTCTCGGAGCGCGTGCACGACTGGTCGGGCGGGACGCGCATCGGCGCGTGCCTCGCCACCTTCAACGCCGAATGGGGCCGGCTCGTCGACCGCCGCACCGTGGTCGTCATCTTGAGCGACGGCTGGGACACCGGAGATCCGGCCGAGCTGGCCGGCCAGCTCGAAGCGCTGAAGTCGCGCTGCCGCCGCCTCGTCTGGCTCAATCCGCTGCTGGGCAGCCCCGGCTACCAGCCGCTCACCCGCGGCATGGAGGCCGCCCTCCCCCACGTGGGCGTCTTCGCCTCCGCCCACGACCTCGCCAGCCTCCGCGCCCTCGAAAAACACCTCCTCGCCTAGCCGCGATCCGGGACTACAAGCGTTTCAAGGGAGCGCGGGAGGGTCGGGAGCGCGGGAGGATCGGTTCGCACGGCCCCGAACGGGCGCATGCGCACGATCGAGAGTGAAAAGAAACTCCCGCGCTCCCGTTCCTTCCGCGCTCCTCTGAAACTCTTTTGGGCGGTAAGATGTGGCTGGAGGAGCGATGGAAGAGGTGCATCGGCAGCTCGACGCGCTCGGGAAGAGCGAGCGGCGGGTGGCCATGGCCACGGTGGTGGCCACGCGCGGAACGACGCCCAAGAAAGACGGCGCCAAGATGTGGGTCGGCGAGGGCGGGCGCGCGCTGGGATCCATCGGCGGGTACATCGACGCGAAGGTGATCGCCGAGTCGGAGCGCGTGCTCGCGACAGGAGAGCCGCGCCTGTTGAAGATCCCCATCGGGGACGAGGACGCCTGGGAGATGGGCCTCGCCTGCGGCGGCACGGTGCAGGTCCTGGTGGAAGCGCTGGAATTGACCCCGCGGCCGGCGCCGCTCGTCGACAGCTACCGCCGGATCGCCGCCGACCTGGAGCGCGGTCGCCCGGCCTGCCTGGTCAGGCCGCTGCGCGATCCCACCCGTGCCCTGCTGGTCAGGCAAGACGGGACCGCCGATGGATCCCTCGGCGACGCGGAACGCGACCGGGCCGCGGTCCGCCTGGCCTTGCAGCTCTTTCCCGCCGGTCTTCCCGTGAGACAGGAGCTCGCGGGCGAAGGGACGGACGCGTTCTTCGAGGTGCACGCGCCCCGGCCACACCTCGTCGCGGTCGGCGCTGGTCACATGTCCATGCCGCTCGTCTCGCTGGCGCGCGCGCTCGGCTTCCGCACCACGGTGGTGGATCCGCGGCCGCGATTCGCCACCCGCGAGCGATTCCCGGACGCCGACGAGCTTCGCGTCGGCATCGCCTCGGAGATCGTGGCGGCGCTCCCCCTGGTTCCCTCCACCGCGGTGGTGCTCACCATCCACGACCAGGAGGTGGAGGTGCCGGTGCTTCGCGCCGTGCTGGCGAGCGAGGCTGGCTACGTCGGCATGCTCGGCAGCCGCAAGCGCGGACGCGGCGTGCTGGAGATGCTGCGCGAGCAGGGCGTCGCGCCCGAGCAGCTCGCGCGCGTCCAGGTGCCGGTCGGACTGGACATCGGCGCGCAGACCGCGGCCGAGATCGCGCTCAGCGTGCTTGCGCAGATCGTCGCCTTGCGCAGCGGGCGGCCCGGGACCGCCCTCGTGGAGCGAGCGCCATGAGGCCCGTGCGCATCGAGAAGGGCCAGCTCCCTCCGTCCGGCGCCGTGCTGGCCCAGAACGTGCTCGGGGCCGACGGCCGCGTCGTTCTCGAGAAGGGCCGCGTGCTCGGGGCCGAGGAGCTGCAGCGGCTGTCCGAGCTGCCCTGGACCGAGCTGCACGTCATCGGGCTCGAGACGGGCGACGTGCACGAGGAGGAAGCGGGCCGGCGGCTCGCGGCCGCCCTCGCCGGGGACGGCGTCGACGTGGAGCCGCCGTCGGCCGGCGCCTTCCCGCTCGTCGCGCGGCACCGGGGCGTCCTCGACTACGACCCGGTCCTGCTCGCCCGGGTGAACGAGATCGACGACCTCGCGGTGTACGTGCGGCCGCCCGGGTCGGTCGCGCGCGAAGGCGAGCGCATCGGCGGCGCGAAGATCGTGCCCTTCGTGACCAGGCAGGAGCGCCTGGCCGCGGCGGAAGGCATCGCCACGGGCGGCCTGCTGCGCGTCCGGCGCTTCCTCCCGGTGCGCGCCGCCGTCCTGGTCGAGGACACCGTCGAGGAGCGCGTGCTGTCGCGGGCGCGGCGCGCGCTGGAGGAGAAGCTCGCCTTCTTCGGCTCGGAGGTCTCGGTGGTGGAGCGGATGCCCATGACCACTGACGCCGTAGCCGACGCGCTCCGGGGCGCGCTCCGCTCCGGCGCGGAGTTGGTGCTGGTGGCGGGCGGAAATCCGATGGACCCCCTCGACCCCGCCCTGCTCGCGCTCGAGCGCACCGGCGCGAAGATGGAGAAGCACGGCATCCCCGCGCAGCCCGGGACGCTCCTGTGGCTCGCGTATGCCGGCGCGGTGCCCATCGTGGGCGCGCCGTCCTGCGGGCTGTTCGCCAAGGCCACCGCGCTCGATCTGCTCCTGCCTCCGCTGCTCACGGGAGAGCGGCTCTCGCGCGCCGCCGTCGCCGCCCTGGGCGCGGGCGGCCTGATCACGCCCGAGGTGGCCTGGCGGCTGGCGCCGTACCGTACCGGGAGCCCGCGCGGCCAGCTGGACCCCGAATGAGGTGAGGCTCGAAAGGGGGATCCCATGAGACGACGTGCCTTTCTCGCGGGAGCGGCCGCGGCGAGCGCCGCACCGCTTCTGCCTGCGTGCCGCGCCCACGAAGGCGCCGCCGCGGCTCCGGCCCGCGCGGCCGCCGACCTCGGCGACTGGGAGCAGGTCCGGCGGCAGTTTCCCTTGGACTATTCCTGGATCCACATGGCGCAGTTCCTGATGGCGTCGCATCCCGCTCCGGTGCGCGCGGCCATCGAGGCGCACCGGCGCGGGCTCGACGAGAACCCCGCCCTCTACATCGAGGAGAACGTCGGCCGTTGCGAGGCGTCGACGCGCTCGGCCGCGGCGGCGTACATGGGTTGCCGGCCAGACGACCTGGCGATGACCGACAGCACCACGATGGGACTGGGGCTCTTCTACGGCGGCCTCAAGCTGAGGCCGGGGCAGGAGATCCTCAGCACGAAACACGACCATCCCGCGGCCACCATGCGCTCGCTGGACCACGCCGCGGCGCGTACCGGCGCCTCCGCCCGCCGCATCTCGCTGTACGAGAAGCCTGCCACGGCGGACCCGGACCAGATGGCGGAGGCCCTCGCGCGCGAGGTCCGCCCCGCCACGCGGGTGGTGGCGGTCACCTGGGTGCACTCCGGGACGGGCGTGCGGACGCCCATCGCGCGCTTCGCGCAGGCGGTGGCGGCGGCGAACCGCGGGCGCGCCGAGCAGGACCGCGCCATCCTCTGCGTGGACGGCGTGCACGGCTTCGGAGTCGAGAACGAGACGATGGGCTCGCTCGGCTGCGACATGTTCGCGGCCGGTTGCCACAAGTGGATCTTCGGGCCGCGCGGGACCGGCCTGTTGTGCGCAAACGCGTCGGGATGGTCGGTCTCCGGCCCGACCATCCCGACGTTCGACCAGATGTGGCGTCACGAGCCCGAGATGCCCGCCGCGGCCTGGATGACTCCCGGCGGCTTCCACTCGTTCGAGCACCGGTGGGCGCTGCCCGAGGCGTTCCGGTTCCACCAAGCCATCGGCAAGGCCCGCGTGGCCCGGCGCATCCACGAGCTCAACGAGCAATGCAAGCGCGGGCTCGCGCGGATCCCGCGCGTCACGGTCCATACGCCGATGTCATCGGAAATCTCGGCGGGCATCATCTGCTTCGAGGTCGACGGCCACTCGCCCGAGGACGTCGTCGAGCGGCTCC
>DASWGQ010000063.1:0-5753 GCA_036393595.1 Myxococcales bacterium
TGAACAAGCTCGATCGCCCCGGGCGCGAGCCGATCGACCTGCTGCACGAAGTGGAGGAAGTGCTCGGCATTCGCACCGTGCCGGTCACCTGGCCGGTGGGGCAAGGCGCGGACTTCTCGGGGGTGGCGACCCTCTTCGAAGACCTGGGGGCCGCCGTCCGGCGCATCGTCCCCGAGCTGCCGGCGGTGGACCCGAAGCTGCGCGCCCACGTCGCCGGCGAGATCGAGCTGGTCGCGCACGCCGGCGACGCGCTCGACCACGCGCGCGTGCTGCGCGGCGAGCAGTCGCCCGCCTTTTTCGGCTCGGCCTGGACCGAGGTGGGCGTGGACGAGTTCCTCGCCGCCTTCGTGAAGCTCGCTCCGCCGCCGGCCGCGCGCCACACCGTGGAGGGAGCGGCGATCGAGCCGGACGACCCCCGCTTCAGCGGGTTCGTCTTCAAGATCCAGGCGAACATGGATCCCGCGCACCGCGACCGGCTGGCCTTCCTGCGCGTCTGCAGCGGCCGCTTCCAGAGGGGCATGGAGGTGCGCCACGTGCGCGAGGGCCGCACCTTGCGCCTCTCCATGCCGCACCAGCTCTTCGGAGCGGAGCGCCAGGTGATCGAGGAGGCCTGGCCGGGCGACGTGATCGGCCTGTTCGATACCGGCGCGCTGCGCATCGGCGACACCCTCTGCGAAGGGGCGCCCTTCGAGTTCGCCGAGCTGCCCCGCTTCTCGCCGGAGATCTTCGCGCGGGTCCGCAGCAAGGACGCGCTCAAGCGCAAGCAGCTGGAAAAGGGCCTGTCGCAGCTCAGCCAGGAGGGGGCGATCCAGATCTTCTCGCAACGCGGCCTGGGGATGAAGGATCCCATCCTGGGCGCGGTCGGCGCGCTGCAACTGGAAGTGCTGCAGTACCGGCTCGAGCACGAGTACGGCGCGGAAATCGCCCTGGACCGTCTTCCCTACCAGGTGGCGCGCTGGATCTCGGGTCCGGGATTCGACCCGCAAGCATTCGAGCTGGAGGTCGATGCGCTTTGCGTCGAGGACCGGGACAAGAACCCTATCGCGCTGTTCAAGAGTGAATGGAACATGAGCTACGCGCAAGGTCGGCATCCCGACTGGACATTTGCACCCACCGCGGCGGCTGCCGGGCCCCGGACTCCAGGGTAACCCTTGCCCCTACATCAACCCCCGTAGAACACTTCTTTACCTTCACCCTGGCCGAGTAGTCTGGGGAGTCCTAGCTCTCAGGCTGCCACCATGCGGACCTCGAACCTCGCCATCGTGTTCACCGACATCGTCGGCTACGCCGACCGGCTCAGCCGGCAGACGTACGAACAGAGCCAGCGGATGCTGCGGCTCCACGAGGCGCTGGTGTTGCCGGTGTTCCGCGCGTACCGCGGTCGGCGGGTGAAGAGCATCGGAGGCACGCTGCTCGTCACCTTCGAGTCGCCCACCGACGCCGTCTTGTGCGCCTCGGCGGTGCAGGACCGGATCTGGGAGTGGAACAAGGGCGTCCCCGAGTGGGACCGCATCAAGGTGCGGGTCGGCGTGAACGTCGGCGAGGTGCGGCTCGAGAAGGGCGACGTCTTCGGCGAGCCGGTGAACATCGCCGCGCGGGTCCTGGGGCTGGCCGACGCCGGCGAGGTGCTGTTCACCGAGTCCATCTGGCTCTCGATGAACCGCAACGAGATCGAGGCGGACGACGGCGGCTACCAGGAGCTGAAGGGAGTGCCCGAGCCGGTGCGCGTCTTCCGCGTCAAGCCGGGGAGCGACCTCTCGCTGCGGCCCTACGCCGGCAAGGCGCTGCAGCGCGCCGGCAAGCTGGCCCAGGTGGACCTGACCCGGCTGACCTCGTCCGAGGTGCGCGGCCACCTGCGCGCGGCCGCGGAATCGGCGGCGGGACACATCGCCGAGGCGTTCCCGTGGATCACCGAGCAGGCCCGGATCCTCGCCATCGCGGGCGTCTGCGCGATGCTGGCGGTGGCGGCCGCCCTGCTCGCCCCCGCCGCCGTGGACCGCGCGCTGGCGCGCCGGGACCTGTCCTCCGTCTCGCGCGAGGTGCAGGGCATGCGCGCCGGACCGCGCCGCACCTACTACGAAGGCCGGCTGCAGGAGGAGCGCAAGGAATACGAGGGCGCGGCGCGCAGCTTCGAGTCCGCGGCCCGGGCCGGCGAGCGGCGCGCCTTCGAGCACCTCCTGACGATGGCGCAGTCCGGCCCCTGCGAGGCGCGGGTCGGCGCGGCGCGCGCGCTGGGCCGGCTGGGCGACCAGGACGCGGTGAAGGTCCTCGAGTCGATCGAGGCCGAGACCCGCAAAGAGCCGCAGGACGGCCTTCTCGCCCACGTGCTGGGGTGCAACGCGCGGGTTGCGGCGCACGACGCGCTCGAGCAGATCCGGGGTGCGCCGTGAAGAACGTCGTCGAGCTGCTCCGCCCGGCGCAACGGACGCAGAACCTCGCCATCCTGCTCAGCGACATGAAGGGCTTCACCGCCCGCACCTCGCAGCAGACGCGCGAGGAGAACGCGCGCATGCTCGCCTTCCACGACGCGCTGCTGCTGCCGGTCATCCGCGGGTTCGGCGGGCGCAAGGTCAAGTCGATCGGCGACGCGCTGCTCGTCACCTTCCGCTCGCCGACCGACTGCGTGCTGTGCGGCATGGCGATGCAGGACCGGCTCGCTTCCTGGAACTCCCGGCGCGGGCCGCAGGAGCGCATCGAGGTGCGCATCGCCATCAGCCTGGGCGAGGTGCGGCTGGACGCCGACGACGTGACCGGCGACCCGGTGCAGCTCGCGCTCCGCGCCTCCGCCTTCGCCGACGCGGGCGAGGTGGTGCTGACTGAATCGGTCTACCTGGCGATGAACAAGAGCGAGGTGCCCACCGAGCCGTTCCCGGTGCGCGAGCTGCGGGCGGGCGAGACGCGCCTGCACCGCGCCCGCATGGTGGGCCCGCGCGAGCTTCCCTACGACGGGCGCGCGCTGCAGCGGCTGGGCAAGCTGCGCGACCCCAAGCTCCCGCTCGCCACCCGCGCGGCGGCGTTCGTCGCGCGGCGCTGGCCGGTGCTCGCCGCCCTCGCCGTCTGCGCCTTCCTGGGAGCGGCGAGCTGGCGAGTCCGCGTGCGCCGCGAGAACGATCCGGTCCTGCGCGCCGAGCAGATGCTGGTGGGCAAGGCGCCGCTCGCCGCCCTGGCAGAGCTGGACAAGCTGTCCGACAGCCCCCGCTCCCGCAGCGCGCAGGTGCAGGTCCTGCGCGGCAAGGCCGAGCACGCCCTGGGGCAGCTGGGCATGGCCTTCGCCGACTTCGCCGCCGCGCTCGACGCGGACGCCACCGTCGCCGACCCCGAGGTGGTGCGCGCGCTGGTGGACGACCTGGAGTCCGAGGCGTTCCCGCTGCAATGGCGGCCGGCGCTGGTGCGCATCCTGGGTGAGAGGGTGGGAGCGCCCGCCGCCGAGGCGTTGCGGGGCATCGTGCGCTCGCAGCACGGACGCCCTCGGCGCGAGGCGCTCGAAGCGCTGGAGCTGATGGGCCAGGCGCGCGACGAGGACCGCCTGGCGCTGGCGAGCGCCGAGCTGTCCGACAAGGCGGCGCCCTGCCCCGCGGTCCTCAACGCGGTGCGCGTCCTGGTGGTGGCGGGCACCGAGCGTGCCCAGGCGCTCCTCTCCAAGACGGCGGCCGAAAGGCGCCGGTGCGGCTCGCGGGAGGCGGCGGACGCGCTCCGCCGGCTCGAGCGCGCCAAGGCGCAAGCGGGCGCGGCGGAGCATCCGGGCACACCGGCGTCGACCTCGAACGCGAGCTCGAACGCGAGCTCGAACACGACCTCGAACACGACCTCGACGCCGACCTCCGCCGCCGCGTTGGCCTCGGCCCCGGCCTCCGCCGCGGGGACCGCGTCCAAGTCGGCCCACAAGACCGGCAAGCAGACCGCCAAGCGCCGCCGCAAGGCGAAGGCGAAGACCGCGCAGGGCAAGAACGCCGCTACGGGGGTCGCGGAGCGCTCCTCATCGAGCGACCCAGGATCCCGTCCAGACCCAGCGCCACTCCCGCCCGGCCCGCGATGAGCACCGGGAAGATGAGCAGGTACACGAGCCCGTTCTGACCCATCAGGTAGCTCGCCTGGAACATCGCGCCGCTGGCGAAGTGGTACTGCGTGACCATCACCACGGCGACGAGCGCGGCGATGGGCGTGAAGAACCCCAGGACGAGCAGGGTGCCCACCCCCAGCTCTCCCACCGCCACGATGCGCGCCAGGCCCGCGTGGTGGGGCGTGATGAGGTGCAGGTAGCGGACGACCATCCCGTTGGGAGCGTGCTGCGCCCAGTTGGCCAGGATGGGCTCCAGCGCCGGATGCGCGAACCAGCCCAGCTTGTTGAGGCCCGGCCCGAGCAGGCTGATGCCGGCCGCGATCCGGAGCAGCGCGAGGGCAACTTGCAGTCCTTGGGTCATCGACGCTCCTTGACCGCCTCCTTTTACCCACCTGCCACTTCGCACGCCATTCCGGGTGAGCGTTTTCCTTCCGCGCCGGTCGAATTCCTGCGATAAGCACGCGCCGCGGAGGACGGATGCTGAAGGGCGCCATGGTCGGGTTCGGGTTCATCGCGGGCAAGGGGCACCACCCCGCCTACCTTGCGCGCAAGGACGTGGAGATCGCCGCCGTCGCGGATGTGTCCCCGGCCCGGCTCGAGGCGGCGCGCGCGGTCGCGCCGGAAGCCCGCCTGTACTCGACCTGGCAGGAGCTGTTGGAGAAGGAGACCGGCCTCGACTTCGTGGACGTCTGCACGCCGCCCGACGCGCACGCTGAGATCGCGCTCGCGGCGCTGCGGCGCGGCGCGCACGTGCTCTGCGAGAAGCCGCTCACCACCACGACCGCGCAGGCCCTCCAGCTGATCGAGGCCGCGCGCGCGCACCGGCGGGTCGTCTTCCCCGCGCACAACTACAAGCACGCCCCGGTGGTGAAGTTCGCGCTCGAGGTGATCCGCTCCGGCCGCCTCGGCAAGGTCCGCGCGGTGACGCTGAACACCTTCCGCACGACGCACGCCAAGGGCGTCGCGGAGTGGCGCACCGACTGGCGCCGCGACCGCAAGACCTCGGGCGGCGGCATCGCCATGGACCACGGCAGCCACAGCTTCTACCTGACCTTCGCCTGGCTTGGGTCCTTGCCCACCCACGTGACGGCGAAGGCGCTCACGCTCGACCGCCAGTGGGACACCGAGGACAACCTGAACGCGGTGCTCACCTTCCCCACCGGCTACGCGCACTGCTTCCTCACCTGGACGGCGGGCGTGCGCAAGGTGGTGTATTCGCTGCAGGGCACCGACGGCGCGCTGGTGATCGACGACGACGACTGGGAGCTGACCACCGGCGTCTCGTCGGGCAAGCCGCGGGTCGAGAAGGGGACCATCGCCTCGCACTGGATGGACGCCTCGCACACGCAGTGGTTCGACTCGCTCTTCGACCAGTTCAAGGCGGCGATGCAGTCGGGGGACTTCGTCGGCCGCGAGCTGCGCGAGGCGGTGGCCTGCGTGCAGATCATCGAGACGTGCTATCGCTCCAGCGCGGAGGGGAGCCGCGAGCTGCCGCTTTCGCTGGACGTGCTGGAGATCTGATCATGCCGCAAGGGACGGTGGTCATCAGCGGCGCGTCCGCGGGGTTCGGCGAGGCGGCCGCGCTCGCCTTCGCGAAGCTCGGGCATCCCCTGGTCCTGGGCGCCCGGCGCATGGACAGGCTGCAGAAGGTGGCGGAGGCGGCGCGCAAGGCAGGCTCGCCGCGGGCGCTCGC
>DASWGQ010000064.1:0-5264 GCA_036393595.1 Myxococcales bacterium
CACCCACCTGCTCGTTTCGCTCTTCTCGTTCAACATCGGCATCGAGATCGGCCAGATTGCCGTGCTCGCAGCAATGCTTCCCGTCCTGGCGCTCTTTCGCCGGTACGTGGTCGCCGGCCAGCTCGGCGTGATCATCCTCTCCGCCCTCGTCGCCCATACCGGCTGGCACTGGATGATCGACCGGGGCGAGATCCTGTGGAAGACGGAGTGGCCGCGCTTGGACGCGGCCGCGCTCGCGACGGGGGCGCGTTGGGTCGCGGGGCTCCTCCTGGCGGCGAGTGCCGCGCGCTTCCTCGCGCGACGCGCAGGTGCGTTCCTCTCCCGCGTGCGCGCGCGAGAGAGAGTATCTGACTAAGGCGAGCGGCCGGCGCGGCGGCCAGCCAGCGCGATATCCAGATTTCTTCGCACCTCCGCCGATCCGGGCTCGAGCCGCAGCGCCTCGCGAAACTGCGCGATCGCTTCCTCGAGCCGCCCGCCGCGGGCGAGCAGGATCCCCAGGTTGTTGTGCGCCTGGACGTGGTCAGGCTGCAGCTCGAGGGTCCGTTGCAGATGGGCGGCCGCCGCCCGGGACTGTCCGCGGCCGAGGAGGGCCATGGCGAGGTTGTAGTGGACCCCGGCGGCCTCGAATCCGTTCTCCAGGGCCGTGCGGTAGTGGGCGATGGCCGCGTCGACCTCTCCTCGGCTTGCGAGGACGAAGCCGAGGTTGTTGTGCGCCTCGGCGTACGCGGGGTCGAGCCGCAGCGCCGCGCGGTAGTGCGCGATCGCTTCGGCGGCGCGGCCCTCGCCGGCGAGCACCAGGCCGAGGTTGTTGTGCGCCTCCGGGTAGTCCGGTCGGAGCTCGAGCGCCCGTTCGATGAGGGCCCGGGCCTCGCCGGTCCGCCCCCGCGCGATCAGCGCGCCGCCCAGGTTGTTGTAGGCCATCCAGCACCCGGGGTTGGCCCGGATCGTCGCGCGGTAGAGCGTCTCGGCGTCGGCATAGAGGTGGGCCTGCTTCCAGGTGAGGACCGCCAGCGCCACGACGGCGGCGGTGCACAGCGCATGGCCCGCCAGCCGGTTCAACGAGCGACCCCGCTCGGCGAGCCGGGTAGCAAGGGCCGCGGCGAGCGCGATCGCGCCCAGGCTGGCGAGGTACTGGAAATGGTCCGCCACGAACGAGAAGAGGAACGGATACACGTTGACGAAGCCGAGCGCGGGCACCAGCGTGCCGACGAAGAACAGCGCTCCGGACAACGGCCCGCGCCACCGCTTCCGCACCGCCCAGAGCGTGGCGAGCGCGAGGAGCGCGGCGGCCGGGTACAGGTACTGCCACCAGACGGCCCGATCGACGTGCCACCGGGGATAGATGAAGGTCAGGTTCGCGGGCCAGACCAGCTTCCCCAGGTAGAACCAGCTCGCCCGGCCGGCGATGAGCGCCCGCTCCAGGACCGACAGCTCGAACGGCGCGCCTTCCGCGCCGACCAGCCGGCGCTCGACCCACGCGGTGAACAGTCCGGCTGCCGCGCCGAGAACGAAGAACGGCAGCAGGGGCCGCACGTCCTCCCGCCACGACAGCCCGCCCCGCCGCCACCACCCGGCGAGAAGCAGCGCCGCGGGCAAGGTCGCGGTCACCGTCTTGCTGCACAGCGCGAGCACGAACAGGCCCAGCGCCAGTGCGTACGGCCCGAGCTCGCGCTTCTCCTCGAACCGGAGCCAGGCGAGCGCCGCGCCCAGGTAGAGCGCGGCTGACAGCGTGTTCTTCAGCTCGGAGATCCAGGCGACCGACTCGACGTGTACCGGATGCAGCGCGAAGATCGCCGCCGCGAGCCAGGCGCCAGGGACGGAGAGCCGGCGCAGCGTCGAGGCCGCCAGCAGCGCCACGGCGGCGTGGAGCACGATGTTCACCAGGTGATAGCCCACCGGGCCCTCTCCCCAGAGGCGGTGCTGCACCCAGAAGGCGCTGTGCACCAGGGGGTAGTGCTGCTGCGTCGCTCCCGGGTCGAACCAGATGCGCCACAGCCCGCCCCAGGACCTCAACTCGGGGCGCGTCAGGTGGGCGGCGTCGTCCCAGAGGAAGCCTCCGTTCCACGCCGGCTGGTAGACGAGGACGACCGCGACCAGCAACCCGGCGCCGAAGAGCCAATCCCGTCGGCCGACGGCGAGCACCCTGAACGCATGGCATAAGGTCCGCGCTGTGAAAAGCGCAGCGCCGCCGAATACGGCGGCGGCTGTCAAGCGGGGCGCCTGAGCTCGTAGAGGCCGACCCCCAGCGGCACCAGGAGGACCGCGATCGCCAGCCCCACCACGCCGTGCCAGCCGCGGTGCGAGTACGCCCACCCGGTCGCGCTGATCCCCGCCGCGCCTCCGAGATAGTAGAAGAGCACGTAGAGCGAGTTTGCCCGGCCGCGGCTCCCGGTGAGCCTGCGGTTGAGCGTGCCCAGCGCCGCCGCGTGGACGCCGAAGAAGCCGGCGCAGATCGCGGGAAGGCTGGGCGCGATCACCGCGAGCGAGGGCACCAGCGTACAGGCGATCGCGGCCGCCAGGACGGTGGAGCCGATCGCCATCGTCGCCCCGCTCCCCAGCCGGTTGCTGAGGTTGCCCGCGAGCGGACCGGCGACCATCCCGACCACGTAGGCGAGGTAGAGGAGCGTCACCACGTTCAAGGGCGCGTTGATCGGCGGCCGCGAGACGTAGAAGGGCAGGTAGTTGAACGTCGCCGAGAAGACGAAGAAGGCGCTGAACGCCACCACGAGGACGCGCAGGACTTCGGGACGCGACAGCAGGTGGACGAATCCGGTGCCGCGCTCCTCGGCGGGCCGCCCGGCCGGCTCGCGCGGCAGCGCGCGGGCAGCCGCAGCGGCGGCGGCGATGAGCAGCCCCGCCGAGGTGACGAAAGCGTACCGCCAATGCAGCGGTGGATGGATCCAGCCGCCCAGGAGCCGCCCGCCCAGGCCGCCCGCGATGGTGGCCGACACGTACGAGCCCATCACCACGTTGAGGCGCGCGAGCGGCAGGCTGCGCGCCAGGTAGGCCGCGAGGCAGGTGGTGAGCGAGGGGATGAAGAGCCCCTGCACGAACCGCGCGGCGATGAGCAGCCAGATCCCCTTGGTGGCCGCGCAGAGCAGGCTCGCGGCGCTCACGACGGTGGCGCCGCCCAGCAGGATGGGGCGGATCGGGTACCGGTCGGCGAGCACGCCGAAGGGAAGGTTTGCGAGCGCGATGCCCAGGATGACGGCGGAGACGGTCAGGGACGCGGTGGTCTCGCTGACGCCGAACTCGACCTGAAGGACGGGCAGGACCGGCTGCGTGATGTACACGGCGGTGAAGGACGCGGCGACCAGGAAGAAGACGATCGCCTGCAGGCGCAGCCCGGAGCTGCCGATGCCCTGCTGCGCGGCGGCGTCCTCGCGGGCCATGCGGGTCGCAGCGTACGCCAGCCGGCCGTTGCGTGGGGTGCCGCATTGCCGCAGCATGCGCAGCCTCTGACGCAGGAGGTTCCCATGGCCTCGAGGAGGAAGTTCCTGCAGGCGGTAGCGGGAGGTGCACTCATGGCTCGAGCGGTGCAAGCGGCGAAGCAGGCGGGCGGCGCGCCCCTGGGGAGCGTCCCCAAGGGCAAGTACAAGATCCCGGTCGGTGCACGTGTGCCCATGCGCAGGCTGGGCCGGACGGGCGCCGACGTATCCATCGTGGGGCTCGGCGGCTACCACCTCGGCCTCCCGCCGGAGCAGGAGGCCATCCGGATGGTGCAGAGGGCGCTCGACCACGGGATGAACTTCCTCGACAACTGCTGGGACTACAACGGCGGCGAGAGCGAGCGGCGCATGGGCAAGGCGCTGCGCGACGGCTACCGCTCCAAGGCGTTCGTCATGACCAAGCTCGACGGGCGCACCGCGAAGTCCGCCGGCGAGCAGCTGGAGCAGTCGCTGGAACGGCTGCAGACGGACGTGATCGACCTGGTGCAGATCCACGAGGTCATCCGCCCCGACGATCCGGAGAAGTGCTTCGCAACCGGCGGGACCATCGAGGCGCTGGTCGCCGCGCAGAAGGCCGGCAAGCTGCGCTTCATCGGGTTCACCGGGCACAAGGACCCGGACATCCACCGCCACATGCTCGACGTGGCGCGCGCGCAGCGCTTCTCCTTCGACACGGTGCAGATGCCGATCAACGTGCTGGACGCGCACTACCGCAGCTTCGAGCGCGACGTGATGCCGGTCGCGCTGAAGGACGGCGTGGCCGTCCTGGGGATGAAGCCGATGGGGTCGGGCCTCATCTTGCAGAGCGGCGCGGCCACGGCCGAGGAGTGCCTGCGCTACGCGATGAGCGTCCCCGGCGTGAACGTCACCGTCACCGGCTGCGACAGCGAGGGCGTCCTCGAGCAGGCGCTCTACCTCGCCATCAACTTCAAGCCGATGCCCGAGGACCAGCGGCGCGCCCTGCTCGAGCGCACCAAGCCCGCCGCGCAGGGCGGCAAGTGGGAGAAGTTCAAGACGACGCAACAGTTCGACGGCACCGAGCAGAACAAGCACTGGCTCACCAGCGCCCAGCTCTGAGCGGCCTTGCCCTGAACTACTGGCGCAAACTGGTTGACACAGCTACGGCTGGCCGGTGGTCTCCCGGCTGTGCGGGTGGCGCACGTCGGTGCCGCGGACCATGTAGACGACCATCTCCGCCACGTTGGTGGCGTGATCGCCCAGCCGCTCGAGGTGCTTGGCGACGAAGAGGAGGCTGTTCGCGCGGCGGATGTTGCGCGGGTCTTCCATCATCAGGGCCAATAGCTCGTTGAAGAGGTTGTGGTAGAGCGCGTCGAGCAGGTCGTCGTCCTTGATGACGGCCTGCGCCTTCTCCGGGTCCGCGTCGACGAAGGCGTCGAGCGCCTTGCGCAACTGCGACTGGCAGAGCTGCGCCAGCCGGGTCAGATCGTGCACGGGGCGAAGCGGAGGGGACTGGTTAAGGTCGATTGACCGCTCGGCGATGTTGACCGCCAGGTCGCCGATGCGCTCCAGGTCGACCACGATCTTCAGCGCGGTGGTGATGAACCGCAGGTCGCTGGCGGCCGGCTGGCGCAGCGCCAGCAGCCGGCGGCAGCTCTCGTCCACCTCCAGCTCGAGCAGGTTCACCTCGCGGTCCGACCCGACCACCAGCTCGGCCAGCTTCGAGTCGCGCTCGCTCAGCGCGCGCATGCTCTGGGCGATCTCCGCCTCCACCTTGCCGCCGAGGGTGAGCAGCTTCGAGCGCAGCTCCTCCAGCTCGGCGTCATACGATCGGTCGGTGTGCTTCTTCACTGCCAT
>DASWGQ010000065.1:0-10003 GCA_036393595.1 Myxococcales bacterium
ATCGAGGTGGAAGGCCCCGAGGTCCCCATCGCCGACGGATCGAGCGCGCCCTTCGTGCAGCCCATCCAGCGCGCCGGGATCCACGAGCTGCGCGCACCGCGCCGCTTCCTGCAGGTGCGCCGGCCGGTGGTCGTCTCCGAAGGTGACAAGCTGGCGAAGCTGCTGCCGGCGCGCCACTTCCGCATGACGTACACGATCGACTTCCAGCACCCGCTGATCAGCGATCAGACCTGCGCGATCGAGCTGGACGGGCGCTCGTTCCAGAAGGAGATCGCGCGCGCGCGCACCTTCGGCTTCAAGCGCGACGTGGAGAGGCTGCACCGCGCCGGCCTGGCCCGGGGCGGATCGCTGGAAAACGCCGTGGTGGTGGACGACTTCCACATCCTCAACCCCGAGGGGCTGCGCTTCCCCGACGAGTTCGTCCGCCACAAGATCCTCGACGCGGTCGGCGACCTGGCGCTCCTGGGGATGCCGGTGATCGGGCACTTCGTCGCGGTGAAATCCGGCCACAGCCTGAACCAGCAGCTGGTCCGCAAGGCGCTGGCCGAGCCCGGCGCGTGCGAGGTGGTGCAGCCGCGCGCGGCCGACGAGCTGCAGGCGCTGCAGAACTCGCTCCTCCCCGTCCTCACATTGGAGGAGCAGGTCGCCTGATCGCCCACAGGGTGGGGATCACGGCTCCTTTACGGGTCGTCCGCCCATCCGCTACTGCTCCAGTGTGGGCGAGCCAACGACCGGTCGGCTGCCGGGTGCGGCAGCGGAGCAGGCGCCTGCCTCCCGCGTGGAGCTCTTGCAGTCCATCACCGAGGCGGCCGACGAGGCGCCGACGGTCGAGGACGCGCTGCGGGCGGCGCTCTCGCGCATCTGCGTGCACACCGGCTGGCAGGCCGGCCGGCTCCAGTTCTCCGCGGACGCCGGCGATCTCGCCCACCGGACCTTCTGGCACCTGATGGACCCGGAACGCCTGCCCAGCTACCGCGCGCTGGCGCAGGCCCGCCGCGACTCGCCCGACGTCTCGCTGATGGCGCGCGTGCTGGCCCACGGGAGCCCGCTGTGGACCGCGATCCCGGACGCGGCCGAGAACGGGCATGCGGCGGCCGGGACGCGCGCGGCGGTGGCCTTCCCCGTCTTCCTGGGCACGAGCCTCTTCGCGCTGCTCGAGTTCTTCTCCGACGGCGAGGGGCGGCCCGAGCCGGGGACGGTCGACGCCGTCTCGCTCGCTTGCGCCGAGCTGGGTCGGATCCTCCAGCGCAAGCCGGCGGACGACGAGCTGCGCCGCAGCGAGCGCGAGTACCGGGCGCTGTTCGAGAACGCCCGCGACGCCATCCTCATCGTCGATCCGAGGGACGAGGTGGTGGTCGACGCGAACCACCACGCGTGCGAGCTGTACGGGTTCCCGCGCGCCGAGCTGGTCGGGGCGCCGGTGGAACGGCTCTGGCGCGACCCGGGCGGGGACCGCGCGCGCCTGCGCGAGGCGGAGCAGGGGCTGGGCGGCGCGTACGAGTCGCGCCACGCCCGCAAGGACGGCTCCGAGATCGTCGTGGACGTGACCGCGGGACCGGTCGAGTACCGGGGCCGGCGCGCGCTGTGGACCTCCATCCGCGACGTGTCCGACCGCATCCGCGTGCTCGAGGCCCTGCGCACCAGCGAAGAGCGCTACCGGCTCCTCTTCGATGCCAGCCCCCAGGCGATGTGGGTGTTCGACTCGGAGACGCTGCGCTTCCTCGCCGTCAACGACGCCGCGGTGAAGCGGTACGGGTACTCGCGCGACGAGTTCCTGCGCATGACCATCCTCGACATCCGGCCGCCCGAGGACATCCCCGGGTTGAACGACCGGCTGCAGCAGCTGGCGGAGGGAGCGCTGGCCACCTCCAACGTCTGGCGGCACCGCAAGGCGAACGGCGAGTTGATGGACGTCGAGGTCACGTCCCACGCCATCGAGCTGTCGGGCCGCAGGGCGCGCCTGGTGGTCTCCATCGAGGTCACCGAGCGCCTGCGCGCCGAGGAGAAGCTGTGGCATGCGGCGTTCTACGACGCGCTGACCGGCCTGCCGAACCGCGCGCTGTTCATGGAGCGGCTGGGGATGGCCCTCGAGCGGGCCAAGGGCCGCGGGCGCGGAGGGTTCGCGGTGCTCTTCCTCGACCTGGACCGCTTCAAGGTGGTGAACGACTCGCTCGGGCACCGCGCCGGCGATCAGCTGCTCATCCAGATCTCGCGGCGGCTGGAGCGGACGCGGCGCGCGGGGGACACGGTGGCGCGGCTGGGCGGCGACGAGTTCGCCGTCCTGGTGGAGGGCGTGGAGAACGCCGCCGACGCGGCCCGGGTGGCGGAGCGGGTGCAGCGCGAGCTGTCGATGCCGTTCGACATCGACGGGCAGGAGGTTTTCACCTCGGCCTCGATCGGCATCGCGCTGGGCGGCGTGCCCGACTCGGCCCGCCCCGAGGACATGCTGCGCGACGCGGACACCGCGATGTACCGCGCCAAGGGCCTGGGGATCGCCAAGCACGCGGTGTTCGACGTCACCATGCACGACCGGGCGGTGGCGGTGCTGCAGCTGGAGAACGACCTGCGCCGGGCCATCGAGCGCGGCGAGCTGCGGGTGCAGTACCAGCCCATCGTCGCGCTGGGGAGCGGGCGCATCGTCGGATTCGAGGCGCTGGCGCGCTGGCAGCACCGCCAGCGCGGGACCGTCGCGCCTTCGGAGTTCATCCCGCTGGCGGAGGAGACGGGCGTGATCGGCTCCTTGGGGCGCTGGGTGATGCAGGAGGCGTGCACGCAGATGCGCCGCCTGCAGGCCAACTTCCCGCGCGAGAAGGCGCTGACGCTGTCGGTGAACATCTCCGGCCGGCAGGTCCTGCAGCCCGACCTGGTGGAGCAGATCGACGACACGCTGCGGGCCACCGGGCTGGATGCCCGGTCGCTGCGGCTGGAGATCACCGAGAGCGTGCTGGTCGAGAACGCGGCCGCCGCGACGCGGTGCCTGACGCGCCTGCGGCAGCTCGGGCTGCAGCTGTGCATCGACGACTTCGGCACGGGGTACAGCTCGCTCAGCTACCTGCACCGGCTGCCCATCGACCTGCTCAAGATCGACTCGAGCTTCGTCCGGACCATGGGCTCGGACGAGAAGAACCGCCGCATCGTGGAGACGATCTTGCTGCTCGGGCGCAACCTGGGCGTGGAGGTGGTCGCCGAAGGCGTCGAGACGGCCGCCCAGGCGGCCGCCCTGCACCGGCTCGGCTGCGGCTTCGTGCAGGGTTTTCTCTTCTCGCCGCCGCTCGACATCGACGCGGCCGCCGCGCTGGTCTCGGGCGACGCCTCGCAATTCCGCGCGCTTGCGCTCGCCGAGGCAAATTAGTCGCGACCGTATTTCCAGGGTGGAAGTCTCCCACATCGCCGGCGGTTGACGTGTGAGGAGGCGCGCCCTAGGGTGCGCGTTTTGCCTTTCTGGAGAGCTACATGAAGAGCAAGGGTTTGTTCGCGTGCATGGCATTGGTGCTGGCGCTCGGCGCCTGCAAGACGGGCTCGCAGGCGTCGCAGAGCCCGCTTTCGCTGCGCGCCGCCGATCAGGTCGCGGTGGTGGACGGGAAGCCGGTCACCTACGGAGAGGTCGAAAAGGAGCAGGGCGGCAAGCTGGTCCAGGCCGAGGTCAAGGCGCTGACCGAGCTGTACGACGTCCGCCGCAACGCCGTGGAGCAGTACGTGACCAAGCGGCTCCTCGAGGACGAGGCCAAGGCCAAGGGGCAGACGCTGGAGCAGTGGTTCGCCAAGGACCTGCTCGGCATGGTCCCCGCCCCGACCGACGAGGAGATGAAGAAGTTCTACGAGCAGAACAAGGCGCAGATGGGCGGCCAGAACTACGACCAGATCAAGGACCGGATCGCCACCTACCTCAAGCAGCAGAAGGGCCGCGACCGGCTCGCCAAGGTGGTGGAGGACTTGAAGGCGAAGCACGGCGTGCAGCTCACGCTGGCGCAGCCGAACCTGCCCCGCGTCGAGGTGGCCGCCACCGGGCCTTCGCGCGGGCCTGCGAGCGCGCCGGTCACCATCGTGGAGTTCTCCGACTTCCAGTGCCCGTACTGCGGGCGCGAGTACCCGGTGGTGGAGCGGCTGATGAAGGAGTACGACGGCAAGTTGCGCCTCGTCTTCCGCCACTTCCCGCTCGACTTCCACCCCTTCGCGCAGAAGGCGGCCGAGGCGGGCGCCTGCGCGGCCGACCAGGACGGCGACAAGTTCTGGAAGCTGCATGACCGCATGTTCACCAACCAGCAGAAGCTCGCCGTGGAGGACCTGAAGGGCTACGCGAAGGAGCTGGGGCTCGACAGCGCGCGGTTCGACAAGTGCCTGGACGGCGGCGAGAAGCGCGCGCTGGTCGAGGCGGACGGGAAGGCCGGCCAGGAGGCGGGCGTCAGCGGGACGCCGGCATTCTTCGTCAACGGCGTGTTCGTCAACGGCGCCGTGCCGTACGAGCAGTTCAAGGACGCGGTCGACCGCGAGCTCAAGCGGAAGGGATAGTGGCCGCCGATAGGGCGGCCCTACGCTTTTCCATGGCGCGGCGGTCATGAGATACGGTCCGGCCATGCGCACCTCGCGCTCGTTCGTCCCGACCCTCAAGGAGACGCCGGCCGATGCTTCGGTGGCGAGCCACCAGCTGCTGGTGCGCGCCGGGTTCATCCGGCAGCTGGCGGCGGGCATCTACAGCATCCTGCCGCTCGCGCAGCGGAGCCTGCTCAAGATCACCGGCATCATCCGCGAGGAGATGGACAGAATCGGCGGGCAGGAGTTCTACCTGCCGGCGCTGAACCCGCGCGAGATCTGGGAGGAGAGCGGGCGCTGGACGGTGATGGGCGAGAGCATGTTCCGCCTCAAGGACCGCAAGGGCGCGGACCTCTGCCTCGCCATGACGCACGAGGAGGTCTTCACCGTGCTCGCCCGCGCCGAGCTGCGCAGCTACCGGCAGCTCCCGCAGACCTGGTACCAGATCCAGACCAAGTTCCGCGACGAGCCGCGGCCCAAGAGCGGCCTTTTGCGCGTGCGCCAGTTCACCATGAAGGACTCGTACTCGTTCGACGTCGACGGCGAGGGCCTCGACAAGTCGTTCGAGGACCACCGGCAGGCGTACGTGAAGATCTTCGGGCGGTGCGGGCTGCGGGTCATCCAGGTCGACGCGCACCCCGGCGCGATGGGGGGCTCCGGCTCGACCGAGTTCATGGTGCCGACCGACGCGGGCGAGGATCTGATCGCCTCCTGCGAGTCTTGCGGGTACGCGGCCAACACGGAGAAGGCCGAGTCGCGCGTGGAGACCTCGGACCGGTACGCGGCGGCGGGCGCAACGCCGGCGCTGGAGGAGTTCGCCACCCCCGGGGTGACCACCATCGAGGACCTGGCGCGCAAGCCCTACGGCGTCGCCGCCGACCAGCAGCTCAAGACGCTGGTGTACGCCGCGGACGACAAGCCGGTGGTGGCCATCGTGCGCGGGGACGACCAGCTCAACGAGGCGAAGCTGCAGACCGCGACGGGCGCCCAGGTGCTGCGGCCGGCGCACCCGGAGGAGATCCAGAAGTGGCTGGGCGCCCGGCCGGGGTCCCTGGGCGGCATCGGCCTGGGCCGGGCGCGTGTCTACCTGGACCGCCGCCTCGCCGGGCTCTCCGGGCTGGTCACCGGGGCGAACAAGGACGGCTTCCACGTGCGCAACGTGAGCGTCGCGCGGGACCTGTCGCACGCGACCTCCGCCGACCTGCGCACGGTGAGCGCCGGCGAGGGGTGCCCGCGCTGCGGCAAGCCGCTCGCGGTGGGCAAGGCGCTGGAGGTGGGGCACATCTTCAAGCTCGGCACCCGCTACTCGGAGACGATGGGCGCCCGCGTGCTCGACGAGGCCGGCAAGGAAGTCCCCCTGGTGATGGGCAGCTACGGCATCGGCGTGGAGCGCATCCTGGCCGCCGCGGTCGAGCTGCACCACGACGCGGACGGGATCCGGTGGCCGATGAGCGTCGCTCCGCTGCACGTTGCGCTGCTGCCGCTGCAGATGCAGGACCCACACGTCCGCGAGGCGGGCGAGAAGCTGTACCGGGACCTGACCGCCGCGGGCGTGGAAGTCCTGCTCGACGACCGCGACGAGCGCGCCGGGGTGAAGTTCAAGGACGCCGACCTGATCGGGCTGCCGCTGCGCATCGCCGTCGGCAAGAAGGGCCTGGCCGACGGCAAGGTGGAATGGAAGCCGCGTGGCGCCGCCCAGGTGGAGATGGTCCCGCTGGGCGAGGTTGTGGCGCGCGCGCGCGAGGCGGTGGAGGCGGGCGGAGGGCGCCTCTCGCGGTGAGGGGACGCGACCGCATCGTCGCGGCGCTGGACGTGCCGGATCCCGCCGCCGCGGCGGCGCTGGCCGCGCGCCTCGCCGGGCACGTCGGGATCTACAAGGTGGGGCTCGAGCTGTTCGTCGCGCACGGCCGCGCGGCGCTCGAGGCGGTCCGGCCCTTCGGCCTGCCGATCTTCCTGGACCTGAAGCTGCACGACATCCCGCAGACGGTCGAGGCGGCCGCGCGTGGAGCGGGTGCGCTGGGAGCCGCGCTCGTCACCGTGCACGCGAGCGGTGGGGCGGAGATGATCGCCGCGGCGCGCCGCGGCCTCTCGGCTGGAGCGGCGTCCGCCGGCGTGGCCGCGCCGAAGCTGCTCGCGGTCACCGTGCTGACCAGCCTCGGCCCCGACGATCTGCGCGCGCTCGGCTTCGGTGGCCCGCCGGCGGAGACGGCGCTGCGGCTCGCGCGCGTCGCCGTGAAGGCGGGCGCCGACGGGCTGGTCTGCTCGCCGGAGGAAGTGGCCCAGCTCCGCCGCGAGCTCGGACCGGCCCCGCTGCTCGTCGTCCCCGGCATCCGCCCCGCCGGCACCGCGGCCGGCGATCAGCGCCGCACCGGCACTCCCCGCGCCGCCGTGGAGGCCGGCGCCTCCCACCTCGTGATCGGCCGCCCCCTCCGCGACTCCCCCGATCCCGCCGCCACCGCCGACTCCATCGCCGCCGACCTCGACGCTCGCTGACGGGATGGACGAAACAATCACACCACGGAGGGCACGGAGCGCACGGAGAATCGGTTTGAAACGACCCCTTCTCCGTGAACTCCGTGTGCTCCGTGGTGCAATTGTTCTGGCGCTCTAGCGGCCGGGGCGGGAGTTGAGGCGGGAGAGCGGGCCGGTGAAGCTGAACACGTAGTTGCCGTCGGGCTGGCGGGCGTTTTGCACCAGGCCCAGCGCGCTCTTGATGAGGCCGTTGTCGTTGAGCCACCGGTCGGCGGGCCGGAAGCGGACGTGCAGATCGGCCTGCGAGAGCGAGAGCAGCGGCCGGAGCCGGACGGTGCCGTCCGCCTCGGCCTCCAGATCGCCTCCGCGCGCCTGCGCCTTGTCGAGCCGCGCCACCCCTTTGTCGATGATCACCGACGCGTCCACGTCGCCCAGCGAGGTGCGGGGTAGCGGGAACCCGCGCACGTTGCCGCCCGTCACGCCCAGCTGCCGCCCGGTCAAGGACAGCGTGCCGGTCGCGGCGTCCGTGGGCTGGAGCGAGGACACGTCGATCTTCAGCGAGGCGCGCCCGGCGCCGTCGACGCCGGCCAGGTCCTTGAGCGGCAGGGCGCGGACGTCGAGGTCGGGGGCATCGAGCCGCAGCGACTGCAAGCCGGGCAGCTTGGGATCGCTGGAGAGCGCCGCGTGCCCCTTCGCGGTGCCGCCGTAGGCTTGCAGGGCGAAGCCGAAGCTGGTCCGCCGCAGGAGCAGCGCGAAGAGGTCGGGGCTCACGTCGACACGATCGAAGCGCAGCTCGGGCATCGGGTCGCCCGGCGCGCCGGCCAGCCTCAGCCGCACGTCGCGCGCGCGCACGCCGAAGAGCCCGCGCCCGCCGATGGAGCCGATGGTGAGGTCGGCGCCGGCGCGCCGCGCCTCGACCTCGATGCGCCGCGCGACCATGTCGTACGGAAAGGTGAGCAGCAGGAAGACGAAGAACGCGAGCACCGCGGCCGCGGGGACGATCCCGCGGCGGAGCTTCTCCAGGCGGGCCTTCGTTCCGAGCTCCGCGAGCGTCAGGCCGACTGCCATGCGCTCACCGTCAGGCTCACGTCGAGGGTGTCCTTGCTCTCCTGCGACTTGCGCAGCCGCAGCCTGCGCACGCGGACCACCCCGGGGCTGCGCTCGATGGACTGCAAGAGGCGCATGAGCTTGTCGAGCGGGACCTTGCCGAGCGAGACCTCGACGCTGCTCTCGCGCGGCCGCCCGTTCTGCCCGCCGCCGACCACGCCGCGATCGGCCATGCTGCCGATCTCCACCCCCTCCTGGCGGGCGAGGCCGTCGACGAATCCCATCAGCGCAGGTGGGCTCTGGCGCAGGCGCGCCTCGAGCAGCTGCCGCTCCTGCTCCTGCTGGCCGTAGCCGGCGGCGAGCCGCTGCGCCTTCTCGAAGCTTACGCGCTTCTCCGCCAGGGAGTCCTCGTGGCGTGCGATCGACCTGCCGAACCCGGCCCACAGCACGAGCAGCACGAAGGCCAGCACGCCGGCGCCCGCGAAGAGGAGCAGCCGCCGCTCGCGCGGCGAGGCGGTCTGCACGTATTGCAGGGCATCGGCGAGCAGCGCGCGGAGGCGTTCCATCACGCGCCCCCCGGCTGTTCGCCCGAGCAGGTGTAGGCGAAGTCGATGGAGAACTGCACCTTCTCCGTGCCGCGCTGCTTCTCGGTCCGCGGCTGCTTGATTTCGCCGAAGCAGCGGTCCTTCTTCAGCGCGGTGAGGATCTGGTCCACCTTGCCGAAGCTCTCGGCGGTCCCGCGCAGGCGGATGGCGGTGGTCGTCAGGTCCACGTCGTCCAGGGTGGGCATGGCGTCGTCGGGGAGGTGCGCGACGAGCTCCGCCAGGACGTCGGCGGCGGAGACGCGAGGGATGCCCGCCGCCTTGGAGCGGCCGCCGGACAGCGCCGCCACCGCCTGGCGGTAGTCGGTGATGCAGGTGCCGAGGATCTTGCGGGTAGCGGCGCAGAGAGCGTCGTCGTAGTCGCGGCCCTGCCGGGAGAGCGAGGCGATGCGCGCCGCGCCGAGGCCCACCGCGAGGGCGAGCAGCACGGAGGCGGCGATCGCCAGCCGGGCGAGGTGGCCGCGGACCTGCGAGAGGTCGCGGGTGAAAGCGAACTCGCCCTTGCGGAAGTTGAGCCTTCCGCGCGGCTGCTGGGCGCGCAGCGCGAGGCCCAGCGCGAGCGCGTAGTCGGCCCCGGCCCCCTCAGCGACCTTTGCAGCCTCCCCGGCGAGCGCGATCGGCTCGACCCGGATGCCGAGGTCGGCCGAGAGCCGCTCGGCCGCGCCGGGCAGCGCGGCGAGGTCGCCGGCCACCAGCAGGCGGGACACGGGGCCGGCCTTGCCGCGCATGCGGAGCGACATCTTCAGGTCGCGCGCGAGGGGCGCGAGCAGCCGCTCCAGCGCGTGCGGATCGGTCCGGGCGGACTCCCACACCGGTGCGCCGGCGCTGGAGAGCGAGCGCGCCAGGATCGGGCGCCCGGCGTCGAGCAGGCAGAAGTCGGCGCGCTCCGGCCCGGCCTCGAGCACGGCCTCGGTCGCCGCGCCCCCGTCGGCCGCGCCGTCAGGCGCGACCATGCCGCGCTCGGACGGTGTCGCGAGCGCCAGCGGCGCGAAGGTCACCAGGAGGGGATCGATGCCCGCCTCCGCGAACAACGCCAGCGCCTGCTGCAGCGCGGACTTCTTCACCACTCCGACCAGCACCTCGGTGCGGCCGTTCGCCTGGGAGAGCACGGCGTGGTCCCACACCACCTCCTCCAGGTCGAAGGGGATGGCGCCCTCCACCTCGCCGGGCAGCACCTGCTCGATGCGCCGCGCGTCGGTGAACGGCAGCGACACCAGGTGGCTCGCGACCTGCGCGCCGGGCAGCGCCACGGCGAAAGTGTCGTCCTCGGCGTGCGGGAGTTGGGCGAGCGCGGCCTTGAGGCGCTCGCCGTGCGTGGCCCCTTCGGGCAGGGCCAGGCTGCGCGCTTCCAG
>DASWGQ010000066.1:0-2007 GCA_036393595.1 Myxococcales bacterium
CGTTCGGCACGAGCGTGGGCCGGAAGAAATGGCCGGCCAGCTTCAGGTACACGGCGTCACCGACGCTCGATCCCTTGTCCGGATGCACGGTGCGCGCGCGCGTCAGGTACAGGGCGTAGGACATCACCTGGTCGCGCGGCACCGACGTCTCGCCGGACCGGCGGCGGATGATCAACTCCTGGGCCTGCTCCACCTGCAGCACGCCCGGGCCGGTGGCGCCCAGCGCCAGCGTGCGCTCCAGCAGCTCGTCGAGGGCCTTCTCGAGGTTGCGCCGCTTGCCGCCCTTCGACAGGTACGCGGCCTCGCCCAGCGTGAGCGTCACGCCCTGCTCCCGCGCCGCCTGGATGATCGCCTGCGGGCCCTTGTCCGCCGCGGCGTCCACGTTCGCGAAGAACGTGTGCACCGCCCCGCGCGCGCTGTCGAGCCCCCGGGGCTGAAACTCGTAGATCGGCTTGACCGTGGCCGCCAACTCTTCGGCCTCGCGGGCCAGCTCCTCGTCCGACTTGCTGACCGCGAACGTGAACGGCGCGATGAGGTCGCGGTCGGCGAACTTGCCGGTCTCGAGCAGCGGTGCCGCTTCGCCGGCGCTCGAGGGGAACGCGAGGTAGGCGAGCAGGGCGAGTCCGAGCACCCACGCCCAGCGCTCGCCGTGATAGCGCACCTGATCCTTCGTCGGAAGGTTCATCTCAGCCCTGCGCGTCCTCGGCGTAGGCGCGGATGATGTCGCGCACCAGGCGGTGGCGCACGACGTCCGTCTCGGTGAGGTAGCAGAAGGCCACCCCTTCGATGCCCGGGAGGATGCGCTCGATCTGCAGCAGCCCCGAGTCCTCCCGGTTGCTCAGGTCGATCTGCGTCTTGTCGCCGGTGATCACCGCGCGGGAGTTCACACCGAGCCGCGTGAGGAACATCTTCATCTGCATCCCGGTCGCGTTCTGCGCCTCGTCCAGAATCACGAACGCGTCGCCCAGCGTCCGGCCCCGCATGTAGGCGAGCGGCGCGATCTCGATGGTGCGGCTGTCGATCGCCTTCTGGACGCGGTCGCGCGGCATCATGTCCTCGAGCGCGTCGTACAGCGGCCGCAGGTAGGGGTCCACCTTCTCCTGCAGGTCGCCCGGCAGGAAGCCCAGGCTTTCGCCCGCTTCGACCGCGGGCCGCGCGAGCACGATCCGGCGCACCCGCTTGCGGGACAGGGCGTCGACGGCGGCTGCGACCGCCAGGTAGGTCTTGCCCGTGCCGGCGGGCCCGATCCCGACCACGATGTCGTGCTGGGCGATCGCCTGGAGGTACTCCCGCTGGCCGGGCGTCTTCGCCTGGATCACGCGCCGCAGCCCGGGCAGGATGATTCTGTACTCGCCGACCGCGGGCGCCCCCAGCGTACCCCGCGTTCCTTCACCGACGACCCGCTCCACGTCCGTCACGTCCAGCTGGTCCCCCATGCGGGCCAGGTCGACCAGCGCCTCCGCCACCTGCGCGGCGCGCTCCACGGCCGCCACGGCCCCCTGCAGGGTGAGCGTGTCGCCGCGCAGGGACACCCGCACGCCGAGGCGCTTGGCGAGCTCGATCAGGTTGCCGTCGTTGACCCCTGCGAGCGCGAGAGGATCGACGCCTTCCGCCGAGACGCGGTGGGTGACTTCGTCGCTCATCGCTTCACCTCGATGTGCAGCGTGGCCAGGTCCGCCGGAGCGGCGGGGGCCGGAGCGCCCTCGAACAGGGCGCGGGCGGCGGTCGTCTTCGGGAAGGCGATCACGTCACGCAGCGAGGCCGCGCCGGTGAGCAGCATCGCCACCCGATCGAAGCCGATCGCGAAGCCGCCGTGCGGCGGCGCGCCGGCGGCGAGCGCCGCGAGGAGGAAGCCGAACCGCGCCTCCGCCTCTTCCGGGGTCAGGCCCAGGTGCCCGAACACGCGGCGTTGCACGGCGGGGTCCGTGATGCGAATCGAGCCGGAGCCCAGCTCGTGGCCGTTGTAGACCGCGTCGTAGTGCAGCGCCCGGCAGGCCAGGGGGTCGC
>DASWGQ010000067.1:0-7069 GCA_036393595.1 Myxococcales bacterium
GGGTATCGTGGTGTCGATGCAGAACGAGCGCAGCCAGCACAAGAACCGCGACATGGCCTGGAAGGTGCTCCGCTCGCGGCTCTACGAGCTGGAGCTGCGCAAGCAGCAGGCGGAGCGCGACAAGGTGGAGGCATCCAAGGCCGACATCTCCTTCGGGTCGCAGATCCGCAACTACGTGCTCGCTCCCTACCGCATGGTGAAGGACGTGCGCACCGGCGTGGAGAGCGGGAACCCCGATGCGGTGCTCGACGGAGATCTCGATCAGTTCATCCAACCCTACCTGCTCGGCGTGCGGCGCAAGGATCGGCCGGGCAGCTCCCCCGAGGCGGAGGTCTAAGACGTGGCCATCATCCACTACGACGTGACGTTCTCCGGGAAGACGCCCTCGCTGATCGATCTGAAGCACCAGATCGAGGAGCGCACCGGGCTCGAGGTGCACCTCTGGAAGGACTCCTTGGACAAGGACCTCGACCACGAGTGGCCGCACATCGGGCAGGTCCGCGAGTCGGGCACGCTGGAGTGCAGCGAGTGCGACGACTGCGACCTGGAGATCACCATCGGCACGAGCGGGGTGCGGGTGACCTTCGTGGATCCCAGCGTGCAGACCTATTTCCGCGACTCCATCGTCGCCTCGCTGGTCGACCTGGGCGGCGAGTGGAAGGCGAGGCTGTCGCCGCTTGTGGGAAAGAAGTGGACCGAGCTGTCCGCACAGGACCGACAGGCGCTGCAGGCCTGATCAGAGCCGGTAGACGTGGGCGTCGCGCAGGGCGGCGCCCGCCGTGGGCGCGGATCAAGTCCGCGCTTACTCCGAGGCGGCCATGGCCGCCGAGCCGAGCAGATCCGCGAGCCGGACGCGGGACTCTTGCAGCTGCTCCGGTCCCAGCTGGTGGTACAGCCCGTACAGCTCGAGGATCTCGAAAGCGCGCTTGCGCAGGCGCAGATTGGGACGCAGCGGATTGCGGCGGCGCGGAGCGGGGAGCATCGCCGCGAGCACCGACGATTGCTCCGGGGACAGCTCCACCGCCGGCTTGTTGAACCACGCCCGGGCCGCGGCCTCCGCGCCGTAGATTCCATCTCCCCACTCGGCCACGTTCAGGTACAGCTCCAGCACGCGGCGCTTCCCCAGATCCTCCAGCCGCCGGGCGAGGAAGTACTCGCGCAGCTTCCTCCAGAGGGTGCGCTCGTCGCCCAGCCAGAGGTTCTTCGCCAGCTGCTGGGTGATGGTCGAAGCGCCCCGGCCGAGCCGCCCGCGCTCCGCGGCCTCCTCCAGCGCCGCCTCGGTCTCGGTCATGTCGAAGCCGTCGTGCTCGTAGAAGCGGGCGTCCTCGCTGTTCACCACCGCGCGGCGGAGCCAGGGCGAGATGCGCGCCATCGGGACCCAGGTGTGCACCCGACGGGGAAGGCGGTGGTGATCCATCGCCTCCCTCGATCGCGCGTCCATGAGCGCGGTGGCGCGCGGGTTCTCGATCCGCAGGGCCTCCGCCGAGGGGAGCGTCAGGAAGAACAGACCCGCGGCGAGGCAGATCACGCCCACGGCGAGCAGCGCGGCTCGCACGAGCGTCTTGCGGGTGCGCATCAGCACGGGGAGCAGGATACCGGTGCTGCCCACCAGGCGGCCAGAGTTTCGCAGGGTGGGAGGGGAACGTACTCTTGAGAACCGCCGCCGATTCGCTTATCCCTGCGCGCCCCGATGCAGGCACCTGGCTGGTCGGCCACCTCCTCGATCGGGGGCGTGGATCCCCGCGCGCTGATGGCCGCCTGCGGCCTGGTCGCCCTCGTGCCGGCCGCGTTCTGGGCCTCGGTGCAGGCCGCCTTCCGCCGGGCGGAACCCCGTGACACCGCCGCGGCTTGAGCGATAGAACCACCTCTTCGATGTCCGAGAAGCCGACACCCGGCGCCACCAGCTCGATCGAGGATCAGGTCCGGTTGCGCGAGGAGAAAGCGCGCGATTTGCGCGCGCGCGGGCAGCACCCGTACGGCAACGACGTCCAGGTCGGCACGACGACCGAGCACGTGCGGGAAGTCCACGGCGCCGACAGCGCCGAGGCGCTCGAGAAGGAGTACACGCCGCCCTATTCGATCGCCGGGCGGGTGATGGCCATCCGCACCATGGGCAAGGTCACCTTCCTCTCCTTGCGCGACCGCACCGGCGACCTGCAGGCGTTCATCAAGAAGGACAAGGTCGGCGAGGAGGCCTACGAGGCGCTCAAGCTGCTCGACCTGGGGGACATCGCCTGGGTGCGCGGCCGCGCGATGCGCACCAAGACCGGCGAGCTGTCCATCGAGGCGGACCAGGGCGGCTTCCGGCTCCTCACCAAGGCGCTGCGGCCCCTGCCGGAGAAATGGCACGGCCTCTCGGACGTGGAGACGCGCTACCGGCAGCGGTACGTGGACCTGACGGTGAACCCCCCGGTACGCGAGGCGTTCCGGCGGCGCGCGAAGCTCATCAGCGGCCTGCGCCGGTTCCTCGACGAGCGCTGCTTCGTCGAGGTGGAGACCCCGGTGTTGCACACGCCGGAGCAGGCGGGCGGGGCGGCGGCGCGCCCGTTCGAGACGCACCACAATGCGCTCGACCTGACCCTCAAGCTGCGCATCGCGACCGAGCTGCACCTCAAGCGGCTGATCGTGGGCGGCCTGGAGCGGGTCTACGAGGTGGGCCGGATCTTCCGGAACGAGGGGATCGATCGCAAGCACAACCCCGAATTCACCATGGTCGAGTTCTACCAGGCGTACGCCACCTACGAAGACCTGATGAAGCTCACCGAGGAGCTGGTCGCGCGCCTGGCGCTGGAGGTGACGGGCAACGTGATCGTCCCTTATCAGGGGGTGGAGATCGATTTTCGCCCGCCGTGGCCGCGGGTCTCGATGGTGGGCGAGGTGGCCAGGGCCTGGGGCGTGGGGCGCTCTTCCGCGACCGAGCAGCTCGACGGGCTCGCGCGCCTCTCCCGCGAGCAGTGGGCGGCCAGGTTCACCGACCGGGAGGACCTGAACAAGCTCGCCCGCACGGCGTCTACGGGTGAGCAGATCGCCTGGGCGTTCGAGGCGTTGATGGAGCCGAAGCTCCCGGAGGACCGTCCCGTGTTCGTGGTCGACCATCCCATCGAGGTCTCGCCGCTCGCGCGCAAGCGCGACTCGGAGCCGCGGCTGGTGGACCGCTTCGAGGCGTTCGCCGGAGGGATGGAGATCGCCAACGCCTTCAGCGAGCTGAACGACCCGCGCGATCAGGAGGCCCGCTTCCGCGCCCAGGTGGAGGCGGCGCGCCGGGGCGACCAGGAAGCGATGCCGTACGATCACGACTACGTGCGGGCCCTGGAGCACGGGATGCCGCCCACCGCCGGCGAGGGCATCGGGATCGACCGGCTGGCAATGCTGTTCACCGACTCGCCCAGCATCCGCGACGTGGTGCTGTTCCCGCTGCTCAAGCCAGAGCAGGGCGAGGGCGCATGAAGCGGTTCCGGGTGCGCGGCTCCCTGGTCGCGCTGTGGCTGTTCGTCGCAGCGTTCGCGGCCCAGCTCGCGATCCGCCACCTGCTCTCGGCGCGCACGGTGCTCTCGCCCGACGCCGTGATCGGGCTCTCCTTCGGCGCCGAGGCGCTGGCCTTCCTCTTCGCCGGGTTCCTGGTCAGCTTCCTCGCGCGCGGGTTCGCCTGGCGCGAGCTGGGCGCGGCGGCGCTGGCCCTGGCGGTGGTGGCGTTCCTGGTGCTGCACCGGATGAAGCCGCCGTCGTTCTCGTACGACAAGTTCTTCGCCGATACGCGCGAGCTGTTCCTCTGGGCCGCCTTCACCGGCGCCGGCGCCTGGCTGCTCGGGCTGTGGGGCGCCTCCTTCGGGGTGCTCCTGGGGGCCTCCTCCAGCCCCGACTTGCGCTTCGCCTTCGAGGCCGGCATCGCGCGCACGCACCTGCGCCTCAACCGGCGCACCGTGGCGCTCCTGGTCGCGCTCGGGCTGGTGCCGCCCGGCCTGCTCTTCGCGGCGGGCGTGTGGACGCGGGCCTGGGACCAGGTGGCCCGCGGGCGCGCGGGGCTCGTAGGCCCACCGAACGTGATCGCGGCGATGCGGACGGACGCTCTCGCGCTCGCCGTCTCGGCCGCCGCCGTGGTGGCGGCGCTGCTGCTCGTCGGCCGCTGGGTGCAGGCGCGCGCACAGCTCGCCCATCTCGCGCCGGGGCAGCGGCGCAAGCGGCCGGCCACGGCGGTGATGACCGCCATCTCCATCGCCGGCGTCGCGGTCGGCGTCTGGGCGCTGACGGTGGTGCTGTCGGTGATGAGCGGCTTCGAGGCCGACCTCAAGAAGAAGATCCTGGGCACCAACGCCCACGCGCTGCTGCTCAAGTACTCGTCCGACTTCAGCGAGTGGAAGGCCGTGATGCCCAAGGTGCTGTCCGTGCCCGGCATCGCGGGCGCGAGCCCCTTCATCCTCAACGAGGTGATCCTCTCGCAGGGGCAGACGCCCACCGGCGCGGAGCTGAAGGGGATCGACCCCGCCACCGCCGGCAGCGTGAACGAGCTGCCCCGGCAGGTGATCGCCGGCGAGCTGTCCTGGGTCTCCGAGCCGCGCAGCATCCCGCTCACCGCGGCCAAGCCGCATCCCTCGGCGCAGCTCCTCGGCGACGGCGAGCAGTACCTGCAGGACACCTACGAGCGGAAGCAGTCGCACCCGGACGAGCTGGCCAAGGGCGTCTCGCCCGAGGCGCTGCGCGAGATGCCCGGCATCTGCATCGGAAAGGAGATGTCGCACTCGCTGCGCGCCTGGGTCGGCGACGTCGTGCAGGTCATCACGCCGCTCGGCGACATGGGCCCCACCGGCCCCATTCCGCGCTCGCGCTCGTTCCGCGTCGCCTGCATCCTCTACTCTGGGATGTACGAGTACGACTCCAAGTTCGCCTACATCGGCATCCCCGACGCGCAGAAGTTCTTCCGCATGGGCGACAACATCACCGGCCTGGAGCTGAAGTTCCGCGACGTCGACGCCGCGCGCGCCGAGGGGCGCCGCCTGGTGACCGCCCTGGGCGGGTTCCCGTACCGGGTGAAGGACTGGGCCGAGCTGAACCGCAACCTCTTCTCCGCCCTCAAGCTGGAGAAGCTGGCGATGGCCATCATCCTCACCTTCATCGTGCTGGTGGCCTGCTTCAACATCCTCTCCACGCTCATCATGCTGGTGCTGGAGAAGACCAAGGAGATCTCCATCCTCAAGTCGATGGGCGCGCGCGACTCGAGCGTGATGAAGATCTTCGTGCTGGAGGGGATCGCCATCGGCGGCATCGGCACCGCCATGGGCCTCCTGCTCGGCCTGGCTTCGTGCTCCTTCATCGAGCGCTTCGGCCTGCAGCTCGATCCCGACGTGTATTACATCAGCAACCTTCCGGTGAACGTCGACGGCGGGCAGTTCCTCATGGTGGCCGCCATCGCGGTGGCGCTCAGCTACCTGGCCACGCTCTACCCGGCCACCAAGGCGAGCCGGCTCTCGCCGGTGGACGGGCTGCGGGAGGAGTGATGGAGGCCCTGCCGGTCGAGCCTTCCCCAGCGGCGCGCGCCGAGGCGCCGCTCCTCGAGGGACGCGGCCTGCACAAGTCGTACTGGCTGGGCGAGAAGGAGATCCACGTCCTGCGCGGCGCCTCGTTCTCGCTGCGCGCCGGGGAGCTGGCTTCGCTGGTCGGTCCCAGCGGGGTGGGGAAGAGCACCTTCCTGCACGTGGTGGGCACCCTCGATCCGCCCACCGCCGGGAACGTGCTCTTCGACGGGCAGGACGCCTTCGAGATGGGCGAGGAGCCGCTGGCGCGGTTCCGCAACCGGAACGTCGGGTTCGTCTTCCAGTTCCACTATCTCCTGCCGGAGTTCACCGCCCTGCAGAACGCGGCCATGCCGGGCGTGATCAGCCGGCTGCCGCGCGCCGAGGCCGAGCAGGTCGCGCGCGAGGTGCTCGAGCTCGTCGGCCTGGGTCACCGGCTGGACCACCGGCCCGGGGAGCTGTCCGGCGGGGAGCAGCAGCGGGTCGCGCTCGCCCGCGCGCTGGTGCTCAAGCCTCGCCTGCTGCTCGCGGACGAGCCGACCGGCAACCTCGACGAGGCGACCGGCGAGGGCATCCACCAGCTGCTGCTCGATCTGAACCGGCGGCTCGGCATCGCCGCCATCGTGGTGACGCACAACCCGCGCCTGGCGGAGCGGATGCCGCGCCGGCTCCGCCTGCACGAGGGGCTAGTGGTGGAGGCCTGAAGCCGGGGGCGCGCCCGAAGGTCGGATGCGCAGATCGTTTGGGCTCAAACCGAGTGGGCGGACATCCGCTTGCCCCCGCGGCCGGGAGTGATGAGAACAAGGGGGCTGTTCCAGGAAAGCGGACCCCCGGAGGCGCCCCATGCTTGAGACTCAGCAGAAGAAGTCCGGCACCTGGGTTGGCGTCGCGGCCATCGTCGCCGCCGCGGTCGTCGCCGTCGGAGCGTACCTGTGGGTGCGCCGCGCACCTCCTCCGGCTCCTGCTCCGGAGCCGGTCGCGCAGCAGGCGCCGGCCGCTCCGGCCGACGCGAAGCTGCCCACCGCCGAGGAGACCGACGCGCGCATCCGCGCGGAGGGCGCGAAGCTCTCGCCGCGGCCCGAGCTGGCCGAGTGGCTCAAGCAGCCCGGCCTGCTGGAGCGCTGGGTGGTGGTGACGGACAACCTGTCGGAGGGCGTCAGCCCCCGCAAGCAGCTCGGGTTCCTCGGGCCGGCGAAGGGCTTCCTGGCCCAGCAGAAGCGCAGCAAGACGTTCATCGATCCGCGCAGCTACGCTCGCTATGACACGTTCGCGGACGTGGTTGCCTCGATCGACGCGAAGGGGTTCGCGGCATTGGTCCGCGACCTGCACCCGCTGCTGCAGAGCGCATACCACGCGCTCGGGTACCCGAACCGCAGCGTCGACACCACCGCCGCGCAGGCCCTGCAGCGCCTCGTCGCCGCGCCCGTCGTGGAGGGGCCGGTCGAGCTGTCGCCCGGGAAGGGCGCCTTGTACCTCTTCGCCGACGAGAAGCTGGAGAAGCAGGGCCCGGTCGAGAAGCACCTGCTGCGGATGGGGCCGCGCAACACGAAGCTCATCCAGGC
>DASWGQ010000068.1:0-4621 GCA_036393595.1 Myxococcales bacterium
AGGCGTGCGGGTCGACCTCGTGCCGCTCGCGCGCGACGCTGTGGGTCCGGAGGAGGTGCTCGACCGTGCTGCCGCCCAGCTCGGCCTGCCGGCGCTCTCCGACCGGACCCGCCATTACGTGCTGGCGCAGCTGCGCGGCGCGCCCCCGCGGCCGCACGTGGTCGCCTCGCGGGCGCTGGGATTGCTGCTCGGCTCGCCGGAGTTGCAGAGGAGATGACGGCGCTACGCTCTGGCCCCGCGATCTCGCGGCGCGCCCTGCTGAAGGGTGGCGCGGTGGTGGGCGCGATGCTCGGCGGCGGCCTGCTGCCCGGATTCGTCCGCCGCGCGCTCGCCGCGGCGGACAAGGGGCCCGGCCGGCGCAAGGTGCTGGCGTTCCTCTTCCTGCGCGGCGCGATGGACGGGCTGAACGTCGTCAGCCCGCACGGGGAGCCGCGGTTTGCCGAGCTCCGTCCGACCCTGGCGCTGCCCGCGCCCGGAGGGGAGCGCAAGTCGGACGCGGGCCCGGGTGCGCTGCTGGACCTGGGAGTGCCGGGATTCGGGCTCCATCCTTCCTTGGAGCCGCTGCTGCCGCTGTGGCATGAGGGCACGCTCGCCTTCGTGCACGCGGTCGGCTCGCCCGACGCGACCCGCTCGCACTTCGACGCGCAGGACTTCCTCGAGTTGGGCACTCCGGGCGTGAAGGGGACGCGCGACGGCTGGATGGCGCGCGCCGTGGCGCAGGCGCCGGGCGACCGCTCCGCGCTGGAGGCGATCGCCGTGGCGCAGCGGCTCCCGCGCAGCCTGCAAGGAGATCCGGCCGCGCTCGCATTCGCGAGCCTCGATCAGCTGCGGCTGCGGCCCATGGCGGGCACGCCGGGGGGCGAGCAGGGACGGACGCTGGCCAGGCAGACCTTCGAGGCGCTCTACGACCTGGCGCCGGACGGTCCGGTCGCGGCGTCGGGGAAGGAAGCGCTCGCGGCGGTGGAGCTGCTCGAGCGCAAGCTCGCCGGCCGCACCTTCCGGCCTGGAGAGGGCGGCTACCCGGCCGCGCCGGTCGGCCAGTCGCTGCGCCTGCTCGCGGCCCTGATCCAGTCGGACGTGGGCCTGCGGGTCGGATTCGCCGAGGTGGGCGGCTGGGACACGCACGTGCAGCAGCAGGGCGTGCTGGCGCGCAACCTGGCCGACCTGGGCAAGGCACTCGCCGCCTTCCACGCGGATCTGGGAGCGCGCCTGGAGGACGTGGTGCTGGTCGCCGCGACCGAGTTCGGCCGCACCGCGCGCCAGAATGGGACGCTGGGCACCGACCACGGGCACGGCAGCGTCGCCTTCGTGCTCGGTGGTGCCGTCGCGGGCGGCAAGCTCCACGGCCGCTGGCCGGGCCTTTCCGACGACCAGCTCTTCGAAGGACGCGATCTCGCCGTCACCACCGACCTGCGCGCCGTCCTGGCCGCGGCGGCGCGCGCGCAGCTCGGTGCGACCGACGTCCCGGCCTTGTTCCCCGGCTACTCCGGCCCCGTGCTGCCCGGGCTCGTGCGCGTGTAGACTGCGCGCGTGCCGCGACGGTACTGGCTGCTCAAGACCGAGCCAAGGGTCTTCTCCTTCGACGACCTGCTGCGCGCGCCGCGCAAGACGACCGGCTGGGGCGGCGTGCGCAACTACCAGGCGCGGAACTTCCTCCGCGACCAGATGAAGAAGGGCGACGGGGTCCTCATCTACCATTCCAGCTCGGAGCCCACCGCCGTGGTGGGGACAGCCGAGGTGGTGCGCGAGGGCCATCCCGACCCGACGCAGTTCGAGCGGGGCGACGATCACTACGATCCCGAGTCGCGCCCCGAGGACCCGCGCTGGTTCCAGGTGGAGGTGCGCGCGGTGGAGAAGCTGCCCCACCCGGTGAGCCTCGAGCGCATCAAGCGCACGCCGCCGCTGGCCGGCATGGGCCTTCTGCGGCGCGGCAACCGGCTCTCGGTGCAGCCGGTCGAGGAGGCGGAGTTCCGCGCCATCGTGAAGCTGGGGCAGACGCCGGAATGAGCTCGTTCCTGGTCGCGCTGGCGGCGGTGTGGCTGGCTGCGGCGCTGCATCTGTTGCGCGATCCGTGCAGCCCCGTGGCGCTGGCGCCGGCGCTCGCCCTGGGTCTCGCAGACGCGGCGCTGCGCCGCCGCGGCCCGCTGCTGCCGGCGCAGATCGCGCTCGGCGCGGGGCTCGCCGGCGCGCTCGCCATGCACTTCCTCTTCCCGCCCGCCGAGTTGCCGTTCGCCCGCCTCGCCGGGTATCGCGGATTCGCGGTGATGGGGCTGGTGCTCGCGGCCGCGTACCTCTGCCTCCACCTCCGCGCCTCGCTGCAGCGCGCGCGCTTCCTTCTCCTGGTCGCCTGCTTCGTGGTGCTGGCCCTCGCCGCGGCGCCCTCGTGGAGCTGGACGTTCGAGGCCGTGGCGCTGATGTTCGCCGCGCTGTTGCTGGGCCAGCTCGGCGGGCCCACGCCACAGCTCGCGGCTGCCTTCATGCTCTTCACCGCGCCTCTCGGAGCGCCGTACGGCGTCGCGGCGGCGGCCGTGCTCGCCTTGTGGTCCGCGCTCCTCTACGTGGACCGGAGCGCGCGGTGGCCGCGCCTGGTCGCGCCGCTGGCCGGGTGTGCCTTCTGCGCCGCCGGACTGCTCTGGCCCGGCTCGGTCTGCGAGGTTCCCGCGCTCGGCGTGGGGCTCTTCTGCGCCGCGGCGGCCCTGGAGGGTGTGTCCTGAGCTACTCGCCGCCCTGGGGGAACACGCGGCGGACTGCTTGCAAGAGCTCCTCGAAGTCGAAAGGCTTGGTGATGAGCTCCGCCCAGCCCAGCTTCCGAGGTCCCGCCAGCGGGGCGGAGCTGATCAGGATGACGGGCACGCGCCGGAGCGCAGGGTCTTTCTTCAGGGCGCGAATCAGATCCGCCCCGCTCATGAGCGGCATCATCAGGTCGGTGATGACGAGGCCCGGTTTCGCCTCGGTGGCGCGATCCAGCGCGTCCTGCCCATTCGAAGCGGTCACCACGGTATAGCCCTCCTCTTCGAGGAGGTGAGCGAGCACCTCGACGATCGAATACTCGTCATCGACGAGGAGGATCGTCTTCACGTCGGCGAGCTTCCCGATGGCCAGGCGTCCGGTCGCGGCGAGCGCATCCGCTTCGCTGAGCAACGGACTCAGCGTCTTTGCAGAACGGTAGGCGTCCCGCCGTAACGCGCTGCGTCCCGCCCCGGGACAAGTCGACGGTTGCGGCTTGCGCCGACCCCGCCCGTGGTGTACTCCCCCGCCTTCCTACACGGGCGCTTAGCTCAGATGGATAGAGCGTCGGTCTCCGAAGCCGAAGGCCACTGGTTCGAATCCAGTAGCGCCCGCCAATATCGCGAAATTGCTGCAAATTGTAGGCACTACATTCAGTGTATAAGATGCTGGTAACAACCGGGTAACAACGACCTGGATTTCGCGTCGCCCAAAGGGCCTCGGAGCGCGTGCAGCGCGATGCAACTCCGGGTTGCCTGGGCATGCATGGGAGATTCGGTGTCCGCTGTGGACTCGTGCGCGTCCGCCCATGGAGCCGAAGGCCACCGCTCCCAATGGACATTCGCAGCATCGCAGCAATCGCCGTCCGGCGCTCGAGATGAGGCGACCGAATCTGGACGAAACGTCGACCGCCCGACGGAGCTGTTCCGCGCGTCAAGCATCTCCGGCGATCAGTGCCGCTCTCCCGAAGGGAGCCCCACCCCGAGTGAATGATGCTCGCATTGCAAGTGGGGCTCCTCGATGATCGCCTGAAAGCGAGACGATCGGCGCTCATCGCTGAGCGCGAGCGTCAGCGCCCGCAGCCGCCGCAGGGGCATGGGTCATCAGGGCCGCCGAAGCCACCGCCTGACGCCGGCGCCCAGACCGGGATTCCGCTCTCGTCCCGCAGGCGGAACAGGTCACTGCCGCGCCGTACGTCGGCAGCGACGAAGAGCTCGCCGCGCCTCATCTGCACGCGCCAGCCGCGGACTTCCACGCTGTCCCCGGCCGTGAGGTGCAGCGGCTGCGCCTTCACGTAGTCGGCCGGCCCTAGCATCACCTCCACCCGTCCGGACGACGTCTCGACCCAGGCGTGCACGCCTCGCGCGCGACGGCCCATCCCTCCGGGGCCCACTTCCCTGATCCGTCCCGAGATGCTTTCGATCTTTCCGGGATCGAACGAGCGTCCGCCGCAAGCGCCGGCCTTTGCGCCGCGTAACGGCTGCGCCAGGACGGCGCCAGCGCCGATCAGCGCCACGACAAACAACGATGCCACCATAAGGGTCCTCATGGTCTACCTCCTCGGCCGCTCATCCCGCGACCTGTCGGTGTGAGCCACAGCCGCGCGCGGGAGGTTCAACGCGTGGGCGCCGCGATGCGGCTTCCGCGCGTCCATGCGGGTCCGTCCGCGTCGCGCAGACCGCGATTAATAGCAACGGTCCCCATTTCACCGGACGCAATCGCTGCGGCGGCGAACGCAGATGTTGCGCGCCATCCAACGCTTTCGCCCGAGCGCAGCCTGTTGCGCCGAGTCCGGCCCGACCATCGGCGACTCCTGGCTGCGCTGCGGTTAGCACCAACGTCCCTGCGCGCGATCCATCAGCGACGATCTCGGCGCTGACGTCCGAGCCGGGGC
>DASWGQ010000069.1:0-2630 GCA_036393595.1 Myxococcales bacterium
AAAAGGCACTCGGCGCGCTGGAGCGGGCCGGATTCGAGGCCCCCACGCCCGTCCAGGCGCAGGCCATCCCGCCGGCGCTGCAGGGCAAGGACGTGATCGGTAGCGCGGCCACCGGCACGGGGAAGACGCTGGCGTTCGCGCTGCCGATCCTCGAGCGGCTCGAGGGCAAGCACGGGACGCGGGCGCTGATCCTCGCGCCCACGCGCGAGCTCGCCCTGCAGATCGGCGCGGAGCTGGAGCGGTTCGGGCACGGACGCCACGTGCGGAGCGCGGTGGTGATCGGCGGCGTCGGGATGAACCCGCAGATCCAGGCCTTCCAGCGCGGGGTCGAGGTGATCGTCGCCACGCCGGGGCGGCTCAACGACCACCTCGATCAACGGACGGCGCGGCTCGACCAGATCGAGATCCTGGTGCTCGACGAAGCCGACCGCATGCTGGACATGGGCTTCTTGCCCCAGCTTCGCCGCATCCTCCAGCACGTGCCCAAGAAGAGGCAGTCGCTGCTCTTCTCGGCCACCATGGCTGGAGAGGTCCAGGAGTTCGCGCGCGAGCACCTGCAGCACCCGGTCCGGGTCGAGGTGGCCCGCAGCGGGACCACCTCGGAGCGCGCCGAGCAGCAGGTGTTCCTCGTCGGCGAGGAGGAGAAGGTGGCTCTGCTGCTCGCGCTGCTCCAGCAGGACGAGCTGTCCACCCTGGTGTTCACCCGCACCAAGCGGCGCGCGGATCGGGTGGCGAAGGCGCTCGCGCGGGGTGGCCACCAGGTGGCGGTCATCCACGCCGACCGCTCGCAGGCGCAAAGGCGCCACGCGCTCGAGGGCTTCCGCTCCGGGAAGTACCGCGTCCTGGTCGCCACCGACATCGCGGCGCGCGGCATCGACGTCGCCGACATCGGCCACGTGATCAACTTCGATCTGCCGCACGTGCCCGAGGACTACGTCCACCGCATCGGACGCACCGCGCGCGCCGAGGCCAGCGGCCGCGCTTCCAGCTTCGCCTCGCCGGAGGAGCACGATCTGCTCCGCGGGATCGAGAAGTTCACCCGCAAAGCGGTGGAGCGGGCGGCGGTCCCGCGCGAGCACGAGGCGTTCCGCAGCGAGGTGATGCGCCGCGCGTCGGCCCTGCACGAGCGCGGCGGCGAGCCGAGGCGTCCCGCGCACCGCGCCGGCCGGCATGCAGCGCATGCTCCGGCCCGGCACGGGGGACACGCGCCGGCGCGGCAGGGAGGGCACGCTCCTTCGCGGCACGGCGGGAACGCGCCGGCGGGCCACGCCGGCTCGACGGAACGGAGCGGCGCTCACGCGCCCCGGCGGCTCGGCAGCTGGAAACCCCGGCGCCGTCACTAGCGACGTTCCTATTGCTCAGCAAGGCGATCGCGCGCCGCGCTTGGCAACAGCCTCGCTCGCGGGGCATAGTGGCGCCGTCCCTCCGACCTCCCGACTAGAGGAACCTCCAATGCGCATCCAAGTTGCGTGCTGCGTTGCCGTGCTGTCGTCCGCCGCCGCGTTCGCCGACTCGAAAGACCCGTGCACGCGCCTGCTGGCCGCTTTGGGCGACCGGCTCGCCGACGCGACCTGCGTCCAGAGCACCGACCTGACGACGAACAACCCGGCGACGACGCCCGCCAACAATTCCATTCCGGGTTTGCCGCCCTTCGCGTTCACGCCCCAGACCGACCGCGGCGTCATCTCCCCCAATCCGCCGAACAGGACGCTCATCACGAAGGCGGTCCCGGGCGTGCAGCTGCAGGCGCGGATCGCCAGCGATCCGGCCGGTCAGGGGCGGTTCCTGCTGCGGCTTCCCGACGACTGGAACGGAAGGCTCGTCGTCGCGGGCGCCTCCGGGACCCGCAGCGAGTTCAACGGCGATTTCGCCTGGAGCGATTACGTCGTGCAGAAGGGCTACGCATACGCCTCCCAGAACAAGGGCGTGCTCAACCTGCGGCTCACGACCGCGGCCGATCCTCTCGGTTGCCGCCTGAACCCCGACTCGCCTGTGTTCGTGCACTTCTTCGACAACGACCCGGGCCAGCAGTTCACGCGCTGGGCGAGCTTCATGGCCCAGGCCGCGCTGCTCGGGCGCCGCGGCGTCGAGACGCGCTACGGCCGCGAAGCCCGCCGCACCTACGCGGTCGGGACCTCGAACGGCGGCTACCAGGTGCGCCGCGCCGTCGAGCTGTTCCCCGGGCTGTTCGACGGCGGCGTGGACTGGGAGGGCACCTACGTCGACGCGGGCGCTCCGAATCTGCTCACCGATCTGCCGCCGGCCATCCTCAACTTCCCCGACTACGCCAAGGGCACCCCGGCGTTCAACCCCGACAGCACCGCGGCGAAGAACGTCCGCGGGGCGGGCTATCCGCCCGACATCGTGAACGGCACCACCTCGCTGTGGGGGCTGTACAGCGCCCAGTTCTGGGAAGTGACGCAGTGTCAGTGGCAGAAGCGCAACGACCCGGCCTACGACACGTATGGATCGGGCACCGGCACGTACAACTACATCGCGCGCCTCTCGGCGAGCGACGTCGGCGCGCAGCTGGCCGCGTTCGCGACGAGCGGCCGCATCCACAGGCCGCTCATCACCGTGGCGGGCACCATGGACGGCCTGCTCCCGATCGACCGGCACGCCCGCGCCTA
>DASWGQ010000070.1:0-10472 GCA_036393595.1 Myxococcales bacterium
CTGGTCGGGCGCGCCTCGGATCCCGCCACCGGAACGACGCGCTGGCCGATCCCCGCCCTGGCGGGGCTCGCCCTCGCCGCCATGCTCTTCGGCGCCGCGGTGACCTGGACGCTCCTCAGCGGCCGGCTGAAGAAGCTCTCCGTGCGCCGTTTCCTCAAGTGAGGCGCCGCCGCGGCGCGCGGCTCACTTCTTCTCCTCGCCGGCGGGAGGCGCGGGGAGCGCATCGATCACCGGGAGCGCCTCGACCACCTCGGGCCGCCGCAGGACGGCCGGCGCGGGAGGAAGCGGAGGGGGCTCGGGAGGAAGATCGATCAGGCCTTCCGCGTCGGCGACGAGCGCAGCCAGCGCGCCCTGCCGCGCCACCTCCAGCCAGGCGAACACCGCGCCGAAGGCGAGCCCGGCCGCGAGCCGCGGCGGCAGCGCGAGCAAGAGGAGGGCTGGATCGAGTCCGGCCCAGAGGATCCCGGTGAACAGCCCCGCGGCGCTCGCGACCACCAGCTGGAGCAGCAGGAACGCGAGCTGCACCGCGGCGAACGCGCCCGGCCGGCGGCCGACCACGTCGCAGGCGCGCGCGAACGCCGCCAGGGGCCCGTCCCCGAACGCCGCCGCCCGCACGAGCATCAGCCGCGCCAGGGCTTCGAGCAGGATCCCGCCGACGATGCCGAAGCACCCGGTCAGCGCGAGCAGCGCGAACGTGGCCGGCGTCGGGCGCGCCAGGATCGTCACCGCTCCGGACAAAGCGGCCACACCCAGCGACAGCCCGAAGACGAGCAGCAGCCCGTAGGCGAGCGCGCCGGCGGCGGCGACGCGGGCGAACCCCCGCATCGCCAGCGGCCAGAAGTGCCCCGGCGGTGGCCTGCGCTGCAGCTCCGCGTCCGCGGCGAGCACCGGCAACGCGCCGGACCAGAAGGCCATCCCCAGCGTCCAGGAGATCGCCGCGGCCGCCAGCGCGCCGCCCAGGAGGGCCCATCTCATCTTCGCCAGGGCCAGGGCGGCCGCGGCGATCCCGAGCAGCGGCTCGAGGTGCCCGGCGACCGCGGCGACGAGCACCGCCGCGAGGAGCCAGGGCAGCATCGACAGGGCGCTGCCGAGCGCGTCCAGCAGCGCTTTCCCGAAGGAAAGCTCGGGGTTCCGCGACGCAGCCCGGAGCCCGAGCCGGACCGCCTGGTTGGCGCGCAGCATGGCCGGGCACGTCTACCCCATCGCACCTCTCTCCGGAAGGTGGGCGCACGGTTCCTTGAGGGTCACCCACGTGCAGTTCTACAGTGAGTGAAGAGAAGTTTTCTGGGCGCGGAGCGTGGATGGCGGAAGCCGCTGACATTCCCTCGTCGGTCCTGGTGGTGGACGACGAGCCGATCGTGCTGCAGCTCTTCTCGCGGGTGCTGAGCGAGAAGGGCCTGCGCACGCGCACCGCTTCCAGCGCGGAGGAGGCGCTCAAGCTGCTGGAGCAGGGCGGCATCGCCTGCGTGCTGGCGGACAAGAACATGCCGGGGATGGACGGCATCGAGATGCTCCGCCGCGTGCGCGAGGCGCAGCCGCACTGCGCGTTCATCGTGATGACCGGCTACGCTTCCACCGAGTCGGTCATCGAGGCGCTCCGGCTGGGCGCGGTCGATTATCTTCAAAAGCCCTTCGAGGACCTGGACCTGGTCGCGCAGCGGATCGAGGACGCGATCCAGCAGGTGCGCAGCGACCTCGAGCGCTCCGCCACCATGGCCCGGCTGGGCGTCTTCCAGCAGGGCGAGCCGCCTGCGCCTGAGGACCAGTCCGATCCGGGCGCGCCGATCCAGATGCTGGAAGCGCGCGTTCGGCAGGCCACCGAGGACCTGCGCGGGCGCTGCCTGCAGCTCCTCTCGCGCCTGGTGGCGAGCAAGGGCGCCGGGCGCGAGGTGCTGCTCTCCGGCGAGCGTATCCTCGACGAGGTGAGGCGCGCGCGGCAGGCGAGCCCGAGCGAGGACATGGGACGGATCGAGCGCCTGCTGGAGGAACACCTGGCGCTCGCGCGGCATGCGCAGAGCCGGTAGCGGCGCCGCGCACACCGGCGCACGTTTGCCTCCGTTTCCGGACATTGCTGCCCCAGCGAGCGCTGCCCTACAGTCGAAAAGCAGACGGGTGCACCGTCGGCACGCTCCTGGGAGATCGGCCGCGATGTCGTTCCGCACCCGCCTCTTCGCCTTCCTCGCCTTGACGGGCGTTCTGCCGGTGGCGCTGCTCGGGTGGCTGTCGTTCTCCCTCCACCGCGCCGAGGTCGAGCGCACCGTGGGCCGCGCACAGCTCTCGGTCGCGGCGGAGGCGGCGCGCAACGTGGAGCGCACCGTGGCCAGCGGGATCGACGGACTGCGCCTGTCGGTGGGCGCGCTTCCGCTCGACCAGCTCTCGAATGCCGAGCTGGCGGCCGTCTTGCGCATCCCCTACCGGCAGCTCCCCGCCGTCGGCGCCGTGGCGCTCCTGGGGAACGACGGCAAGCTGCTCTCGACCCCGGTGTACGAGCGGGACGCCGAGAAGCCGGACGCGTTCTCCGAAGCCGATCTGCAGGCGCTGCTCCGATACGCCCCGGTGGGCCTCGCCGGGCAGACGGGCACCGCGCTGGGAGTGCCGTATCGCGGGTCGACCGGCACCACCCGGCTGCCCATCGCCGTGCGGCTCGACCGGGTCCGTCTGCTCGCCGCGGAGCTGTCGCTCAAGGAGATCGGCGCGCGCCTCTCGCAGCTGCCCGGGACGGCCTTCCTCGCCGGCCAGGGCGGCACCGCGCTCGCGGGGCCCGCCGAGCTGTCGCCGGACGAGAGCCAGCTCGCGGCGGCCGCGGTCGCCTCGCGCGCGCCGCTGGCGCGGCTGGTGCGGCGGGCGGACGGGTCGGAGTGGCTCGCCGCCGCGGCGCCGGTGGGCGCCATGGGCTGGGCGGTCGGCGTGGCGCAGCCCGCCAGCACGGCGTTCAGCGGCGCGGTGCGCGTGCGCGAGTACACCCTGTTCTGGGCGGCGGTCGCGCTGCTGCTCACGGGGGTGCTCGGAGCGCTGCTTTCGCGCGGCCTCTCGCAGCCGGTGCGCGAGCTTTCCCAGGGCGTGAGCGCCCTCGCGGAAGGGCGCTACGACCAGACCGTCCAGGTCGACTCGCGCGACGAGCTGGGCCAGCTCGCCGACGGCTTCAACCGCATGTCCCGCGAGATCCGGCGCCGCGACGAGGAGATCCGCGCCTGGAACGCCGAGCTGCAGCAGCGCGTCGACCACCGCACCGCCGAGCTGAAGATGGCGCAGGACCAGATCCTGCGCACGCGCCGCCTGGCCGCGATCGGTTCGCTCGGCGCCGGCATCGCCCACGAGCTGAACAACCCGCTGACGGCCGTCTCGGGGCTCATCTCCCTGGCGCGCAAGCAGCTGGGCGAGTCCTCCCCGCAGGCGGAAACGCTGAAGCAGGCGCTCGAGCAGGCCCGGCGGGTGAGCAAGATCGTCGGCGACCTGCGCCAGTTCGCCGAGCAGGAGCGCACCTACGGCGGCCGGCGCTTCCCGCTCTCGCAGCCGGTGCAGAGCGCGCTCGACCTCTACGCCGAGGAGCTGCGCGACAAGCGCATCGAGGTCTGCCAGGAGCTGAAGGACGGCCTGCGCGAGGCGCAGGGCGACCCGGTGCAGATCCAGCAGGTCGTCGCGCACCTGGTGCAGAACGCCATCGCCGCCATGCCCGAGGGCGGCGAGCTGCGCATCGGGCTCACCGACGTCGCGGGCGACGCGCTCAAGCTGACGGTGAGCGACTCCGGCAAGGGCATCCCCGCCGAGATGCGCGAGCGCATCTTCGACCCGTTCTTCACCACCAAGGACGGCGCGGCCGGCGTGGGGCTCGGGCTGTCCATCTCGCACAGCATCGTCGAGGCGCACCATGGGCAGCTGCTGGTCGACAGCGCGCCCGGACGCGGCGCGACCTTCACCATCCTCCTGCCCGCCGCCGCGCCGGCGGCCCACCTCGTGTAGGCACCGTGGCTGACGAACTGCACAAGGAAGCGGAGCTCCTCGGCCCGGGGCTGATCCACGAGATGCGCCACCCGCTGATGGGGATCAAGGCGGGGCTCGAGCTGCTCGCGCGCAAGACGGGGGTCGGCCAGTCGGACGAGTTCCGCCTGGTCGCCCAGCAGGTGGCGCGCCTGGAGGAGCTGTTCCGGACCTGGCAGGACCTGTTCACGCCGCAGCGCCTGCCCCCGACCCTGTTCGCCGTCGAGCCGGTCGTGCAGCGGTCCGTGGACCTGGTCGCGTACCGCCTGCGCAAGCTGGGCCCCCGATTCGTCTTCCGTCCCGGCGGGCCGACGTACGGCCACGGGACGGCGAATGCAGTGCTGCACGCGGTCACAAATCTCCTGGTCAACGCGTCCGATGCGGTCGAGGAGACCGGCCGCGTCGAGGTCCGCATCGTGGGCGGCGACCGCGGCCCCGAGGTGCGCGTCTCCGACGACGGACCCGGGATCGCGGAGCAGGACCTGCCCCGGGTCTTTTCCCCGCGCTTCACCACCAAGCCGGACGGGCGCGGATCGGGGCTGGGCCTGCACGTCGCCCGCACGGTCATGGAACGCAGCGGCGGCGGCGTGGTGCTCGTCCCGCCGGACGACGCGCAGCGCCTTCCCTGGGCACGCACCGAGTTCGCGGTGCGCATCGCGAAGGTCCCGTAGCGTGGCGCGGCGGAGCACCAGCCGGCTCGCCCTCGAGTCCGCGGCCGTGCTCTGCGCAGTCCTCGCGGGAGCCGGGTGGGTCTTCAGCCGCGCCGTCTATCGCGCCCCGCCCGAGCTGCGCGCCGGAATCCCCAAGGTGGCCTCCGCGGCGGTCGACGTGGCGATCGTCGACGCGGTGAGCGGGCCGGTGCAGCGCAGCACCTCGCAAGGCGACTGGGCGGCGCTGGTCGCGGGCGAGCACCTGCGCGTGGACGACTCGCTGCGCACCGGGAAGGGCGCGCGTACCGACCTGCGCATCGGCGATCGGGCCCGCCTGACCGTCACCGAGTCCTCGCAGCTGACCATCCGCGAGATCACCGACAAGATACACCGGTTCCAGCTGGCCCGCGGCCGCGTGAAAGCCGACTACGAGCCCGACGCGCAGCGGCTGCTGCGCATCGAGACCTCCGGCGGACTGGTCGAGTCGCGCGGAGCGCGCTTCAGCGTGCTGAGCACCGGGACCACGGTGGCGATCGCGACGGAGGCCGGCGCGGTCACCCTGCGCGGGCAGGACGGCAGCGTCGAGGTGCACGAGGGTCAGCAGGCGGTCGCGGTGCAGGGGCGCCCCCCATCGGCGAGCGAGCCCATCCCCGCGAGCGTGCTGCTCAAGGTCGCCAACGCCGCTGCAGCCACCGACGGGCTGTGCGCAACGGTCGAGGGAGTCGCGCCCCCGGGGGCCGAGGTCACGGTGGACGGCGTGGCCGCGGCGCTGTTGCCGGACGGGCGGTTCCGCGTGCCCGTCGCCCGCACGGGCACGCGGCGCGAGGTGCTCGTCGCGCTCCGCGACGCTGCCGGCCGCGAGGAGACGCGGAAGGTCCGCTGCCTGGACCCGCCGGCGCGCATCCGCGACTTCGCCATCCACTGGAGGAAGCGGCCGCCATGATCGCGCTGCTCCTCGCCGGCCTGACGATCGCCTCGGACCCGCCGCGCGTGCAGCTCGGCGAGACGGCGAAGGCGCGACTGCGCATCCAGGCGCCGTCGGAGCCGCGGCTGTCGGCGAGCACCGGGCGGATCGAGAACCTGCGCGCCGCGGGCGATGGCGGCTGGGAGGCCGACTACCTGCCGCCCGACGACTCCGTCCCGCAGCTCGCGCTCATCTCCGCGACGGCCGGCGGCGAGGTGGCCCTGTTCACCCTGCCCCTCTGGGGACAGGGCGACGGCGTCGTCAAGACGCGGCCCCGCGCGCGCATCGAGGTGCGCATCGGCGAGGACCGCTTTCCCGCGATCGCCGACGAGACCGGCACCGCGGTCGTCCCGGTGAACGTGCCGCCGGGCGTGACGGCCGCGAAGCACGGGCTGCAGTCGATCGACCTGCACGTGCCGCCGCTGCGGCTGGTGCACGTCGCGCTGGACCGCGAGAAGGTCCGCGCGGACCGCGCGGAAAGCGTGCGGGTCCTTCTCTTCGCCGTCGCTCCCGACGGGGCGCCCCGGCGCGACGCGCGCTTCTCGCTACGCGCGACCCGGGGCGAGATCTCGGCTCCACGCCTCAGGGCGGCCGGGGTGTACGAGGCGGCATGGACGTTCGCGCCCGGGCCCTCTGGCCGAGCCCGGCTCTCGGCCGCGCTGGCGGATGCGACCGATCTGCCCGGCGAGTCCGCCGTCGAGTTGGAGGCCGGGCCGGCCGCCTCGCTGCGACTTCGCGCCGATCGCGAGCGGCTGGTGGCGGGCGAGGGCGGGTTCACCGCGCGCGCCGTCGCGCTCGACGCCGCCGGGAACCCGAGCGCGGAGCCGCTCCAGTTCGAGACCACGCTCGGCGAGGTGCGTGGCAACGGGTCCGAGGTGCGGGTGGAGGTGCCCACCTCGTTCGGCGGGCGCACCGAGCTGCGGCTCGCCGCGCATCCTTCCGGACGGCCCGGGCCCGCCGCGGAGATCGCGCTTCCGCTCTCGCCCGGCGAACCGGAGCTGGCGGAGATCGAGCTGCCCCGGCGGGCGCTGCACGCGGACGGCGTCACGCCGTACGCGGTGCGCGTGCGAATCGCCGACCGGTTCGGGAACCCGGTCGCGGACGCCCAGCCCGAAGTGCTGGCCGACGAGGGCAACGTCACGCTTCCCGCCCGCCGGGAAGGCGGCGCGTACGTCGCGACATACCTGGCGCCGCTCTCCCGCGAGCGGACGTTCTCGACCATCGCGGTTCGCGCCGGGGCCGCGCAGGCGCGCGCGAGATTCGATCTGCTGCCCGCAATCCGCCCCCTTGCCCTGAGTCCGCGCCTGGGCCTGTTGACCAACTTCTCGGGACTCTCCTCGCCGGTGGTCGCCTTCGAAACCGCGCTGCGGACCAACCGCTGGGGGCCGGAGCTGGCCTTCTCCGCCGACCTCTCCTACGCGCTGCAGAACGCGGGCGGATCGTCAGCGGAGGGCGTCGTCGCGCGGGCGCACACGGACTGGATCGTGGCTTCGGTGGGTGTGGCCTGGCGCCTCGCGCTCGCGCCCTCCGCGCGCGCCTGGGTCGGAGGCGGACCGCAGCTCACCACCATCGTGACCCGCACCCAGCTCGGCGGGCTGCCGGCGGAGACGGGGACCGCGGTGGTCCCCGGCGCGTACCTCGCCGCTGGCGTGGAGAGGCAGTTTGGCGCGTTCCTCCCCTTCGCCGAGGTACGCGCGTCCGTGTCCGCCGACCCGGCGCTTCCCAACCTGCGCGGCGCGCTGCGCGCGCTCGCGCTCACCCTGGGGTATCGCTTTGAGCTGCTCTAGGGCCATCGCGCTGTGCGCGCTGCTCGCCGCCTGCTCGCGCGGGTCCACCGGATCCGCGCCGCGGCCTACGTCGGTGCAGCCCTCCGCCGCGTACACGTCGGCGGACGTGCCGGTGGTCATCCTGGGCGAGCACTTCGAGCCGCGCGCCGTGCAGCAGGTCGGACGAGGCGGGGGCGTGCAGGTCGACTCGACCTTCCGCGCGTTCCTCGACGCCACCGAGCTGAAGAACGTCCGCTGGGAGGCACCCGACCGGCTGACCGCGACCGTGCCCGCCGGTCTTTCTGGAGGTCCATACGATCTCCACGTCGTGGGCCCGACGGGCGAGGGCGCCGTCGCGGCGGCGTTCCGCGGGTCGAGCGCGCGCCCGCCCACGCTGACCGCATCGATCACCGCGCCCGCCCGCGTGGAGCTGGGCACGCAGTTCGGAGTGGACTTCTTCGTCGGAAACGACGGCGAGATACCCGTCGAGGCGCCCGCGATGCAGTTGATCGGCGATCCGGGGTTGGCGATCGTGGCCGTGCCCGGGGCGCCCCCGGAATTCCAGCCGTGGCAGACGGTGCACTACGTCGCCCAGATCTCCGCCGAGTTGCGCGGGTCCTCGCAGCTCAAGGTCCAGGCGACCGGCCAGGACGGCTTCACCGGCGGGACGCTGACGGCGGTCGCGTCGACCAGTGTGCAGGTCGTGTCCCCGCCCGCCCTCGCCGCGCAACCCGCGCCGGTGGCTACGACGGTCAGCGTCGGGCAGACGTTCGATTTGGCGGTGGACGTCACCAACTCCGGCGACGTGGACGCCGTCGGCCTCACCTTCGCCGCGCTGCGAGTCTCGGGGCCAGGAGCGATAGCCACCGGTCCGACGCCCGCCCCCCAGGACGTGCCGGCCGGTGGGATGCGCACGTTCCACTTCGCGGTGCAGGCCGCCTCGCCTGGTCTGGTCACTACCGCGGTGAGCGGTGCGGCCTCGGATCCGATCAGCGGGCTGCCCGTGGCGCTGCAGGTGGCCTGGAATCCAGTCCTCGTGCAGACGCCCGCGCAGCTCGCGGTCAGCTGGGTGCAGCTGCCGGGATCGGTCGCGCCCGGGCAGTCGTTCACCGCCTCGCTCGCGGTGACGAACAACGGTCAGGCAGCGGCCCGGAACGTCGCCGCCACACCCGATCCGCCGTCGGTTTTGCCCTCCGGTGCAGCAGGCGCGGCGGCGCCGGGCACTTCCCTCGACATCGGCGGCGGCGGCACGCAGATGTTCACTTGGACGTTCACCGCCAGCGCCCCGCTCGGCAGCAGCTTCCAGGTCAGCGCCGGCGCAACGGGCGCGGACGAAAACTCCGGCGCGTCGGTATCCGCGGCTTCCGTGACCAGCCCGCAGGTGGCCGTGCAGAACCTTTCCGCCGCGTTCAGCGTGGCGCCCGCCATCCTCCGTGGCGACACGTTCAACGTCGTGCTGCAGGTAGGCAACGCCGGCACTGCGGCGGTGATCGGGGTGGCGCCTTCTGCCCTGTCGGTGATGGGAGGCGTGTCCTGCGGGACGGTCTCGCCTCCCAGCGCGGACCTCGCGGCGCTGACCGGCTCGGTCGCGTTCACCTGGCCGTGCACGGCGAACACGTCCGGCGCCGTGCAGCTGGGCGCGTCGGTGGCGGGTACGGAATCCGGCAGCAACGCGCCGCGCACGGCGAGCGCCTCGGCGAGCACGACGGTCACCGAGACGCTCGCCATTGCCTCCGACCCGCTGGGCGACGGCGCAGCGGCGGCGTCGGTGTTCGGCTTCGCCGGACGCGTGTACGTGGGCCCGCGGAAGGACGGCGCCGGCGCGGCGCGGTTCCAGCCCGACGGCTCCGGACGCCAGGCCGTCTCGTTCTCCTTCGCGGCGGACTCCGTCGACCAGAACCAGGCGACGGGACCGTACCCCTCGCTCGGGTACGCCGGGTGCGCCGCCAACACGTTGCAGTGCGGCCCCGACAACGAGGACGGCCGCGGCTTCTTTGGCTCGGTCACCATCGCGGGCGCCCCCTGGCTGGTCGCTGGCGGCGCCCGCAGCGTCGGAAAGATCTCACACGTCTACGCGAGCACCGACAGCGGTCCGGCGGCCTCCTTTTCCTATGTCCTTCTCAAATTCGTGCTCGGTGCCAGCCAGCGCACCACCACGGTGATGACGGAGTTCGGCGACCTCCTCATCCTCGGCTTCGTCGGCAAGGGTCCCATGCTGCTCGCGCTGAACACGATGCCATCTCCGCCCGGTGAGGAGGCCATCTTCGGCGTGACGGGCTTCGACCTCGCCGCTTCCAACATCCCGGGCATCGCGACCGGCACGCAGATCGACGCGGCGCGCGGCTTCGGCGGACGGCTGCACGTGTTCAACAGCGGCGGTTGCGCGCGGGCCAATGGCGCGGACGTCACCGCGAGCAACCTCGGCTGGCTCTCGTGCACCCCTTCCGCGGCCGCCTACGCCTCGAAGGCGTCCTTGGCGACGCAGAAGACCGCCGGCCTGACGCCGGCCGACTACGCATTTCCGGTGGTGGTTCCCTACGGCGGCCGCCTGTACGCGGCACGCAACACCAGCGCCGGGCCGCAGCTGTGGGCGTGCGCGCCCGGCGCCGACGGAGTGTGCGATCCGGTCGACTGGTCGCTGGTCGCGCCGAACGGCAGCGGCGATGCCCAGCTGACGCAGTTCGATGACCCGGGCAGCACCGCGATCACGATGCTCGCCGCCACGCCGATGCACTTGTACGTCGGATTCGACAACGCGGGAGGAGTCGGGGTCTTCCGTTCGGCGCTGGCCGCGCCGGCATCGCGCGGAGACTTCGAACGCGTCGGCCCTCCCGGGCTCGGGTTGTCGGCCACGCGCATCTTCGACGCGAAGGCGCTCGTGTTCGCGGGCAACCAGTCCGTCTACGCCACGGTCGGCGACGGCCTTTCGCCGCTGAGCCTCGTCCGGCTGGTGGAGTGAGGAGCGCGCGATGCCGAGCATCCTCATCGTCGACGACGAGCCGGTGGTCCTGGACGTGCTCAAGCGCCTGCTCGAGGAGGAAGGCCGAGACATCTCGCTCGCGGGCTCGCCCGACGAGGCGCTGCGGATCGCCGGGCGCGGGCCGCTGGACGTGG
>DASWGQ010000071.1:0-6219 GCA_036393595.1 Myxococcales bacterium
CCCCACGTACCTGGCGCGCGCCTTCCGGGTGATGCTCTCCGGCCGGCCCGGCCCGGTGTTCCTCGAGGTGCCCTGGGACGTCCTCTCCAACGGAGTCGACGACGCGGAGTGCCCGCTGCCGACCGGCTACCGGACGCGCGCCCGGCAGCCGGGCGACCCGCAGCTGGTCGAGCAGGCGGCGCGTCTGATCCAGGGCAGCTCGCGCGTCGCCGTCATCGCCGGCAGCTCGGTCTTCTGGGACGACGCCGCGCGCGAGCTGGCCGCCTTCGCCGAGCGCGCGGGGGCCCCGGTCTACCTGAACGGCGCGGGCCGCGGCGCGCTGCCGGCGGACCATCCGCATTTCTTCTCGCACACGCGCAAGGAGGCGCTGGCGGAAGCCGAGGTGGTGCTGGTGGTGGGTACGCCGCTCGATTTCCGGCTCGGCTACGGCGCGGGTTTCGGCGAGTCGGCGAAGATCGTGCAGGTCGATACGGACGCCAGCGAGATCGGCCGCAACCGCGCCGTCGAGGTGGGCATCATCGGCGACTCGCGCAGCGTGCTCGCGCAGCTCGAAGCGGCGCTGCCGCAGGCGCGGAAGGGCGGCGGATGGCTGGGCGAGCTGCGCCGCCGCGAGCGCGCGAAGGCGGAGCGGCAGTCGCTGTTCGAGCGCAGCGACCAGAAGCCCGTCCATCATTTCCGCCTGGCCAAGGAGCTGGACGAGGTGGCGCGCGCGGCCGGCGACAGCATGTTCGTCGCCGACGGCGGGAACTGGGTGGCGATCGCGGCCAAGGTCATCCAGCTGCGGCGGCCCGGCCGGTGGCTCGATCCGGGTCCGCTCGGATGCCTGGGCGTGGGCGCGCCGTTCGCCATCGCGGCCAAGCTGCTGCACCCCGATCGTCCGGTGTTCATCATCCAGGGCGACGGCTCGTTCGGATTCAACGGGATGGATTTCGAGACCGCGCTCCGTTTCAAGCTGCCCATGGTCTGCGTGGTGGGGAACGATGCCGCCTGGGGCCAGATCCGGCTGCCTCAAGTAGCGCTCTTCGGTCCCGAGAAGAGCCCCGCGACGCTGCTCGCCGCGACCCGCTACGACAAGGTGGTCGAGGCGCTGGGTGGCCACGGTGAGCACGTCGTGGACCCCGCCGGCATCCGCCCTGCGCTGGAGCGCGCCGTCGCCTCCGGCACCGTGGCCTGCGTCAACGTCGTGCTGGACCCGGACGCGCCGGCGGCCAGCGGAGCGCAGGGCTATGCCATCTGAGCTTCCCGACCCGCGAGCGCTCGCCCTCGACCGCGGCGACGCGCTGCTCTTGCTCATCGACGTGCAGGACAAGCTCGCGCGGGCGATGCCGAAGGAGGGCATGGCCCGCCTGACGAAGAACGCGGGGGTCCTGCTCAAGGCGGCGCGGCGCCTCGGCCTGCCGGTGGTGGCCAGCGAGCAATACAAGAAGGGGCTGGGCGACACCGTCCCCGAGTTGCGCGAGCTGCTCGCGGCCGCCCCGGTCGAGAAGCTCGAGTTCTCCTGCGGCGCTTCCAAGCCGGTCGCCCGGGAGATCCTGCAGACCGGGCGCAAGCAGGTGATCGTCGCCGGGATGGAGGCGCACGTGTGCGTCTTCCAGACGGTGCGGGACCTGTTGCGCGGCGGATTCGCCGTCTTCGTCCCCCAGGACGCGATCGTCTCGCGCACGGAGGAGAACCGGCAGGTGGGACTGCACCTGTGCGAGAAGGCCGGGGCGACGCTCACCAGCACCGAGACGGTGCTGTTCGACCTGCTCGGAGTGGCGGGGACGCCGGAGTTCAAGGACCTGGCGCCCCTCATTCGGTGACTTGCCTCGACTTGCCTCGCGCAGGCGTTTCGCGCGACGCTCGCCTGCCATGGGGGAGGCTTCCAAGCCGGAGGGCGCGGATCAGCTCGGGCCCGTCCTGGAATTCATGAAGCAGCTCTGGGCGCTGGACCACGGGCTGCAGTCCATGTCCAAGCGCATGGAGGCGCGCTTCGGCATCACCGGCCCGCAGCGGCTGGTGGTGCGCATCGTGGGACGTTTTCCCGGCATCTCCGCCGGCGCGCTCGCCGAGGTGCTGCACGTCCACCCCTCGACGCTCACGGGCGTGCTGCGGCGGCTCGAAACCCGCGGCATGCTGCTGCGCCGCGCGGATCCCAGGGACGCGCGGCGCGCGCTGTTCGGCCTCACGCCGCGCGGCCGCAAGATGGACACGCTGCGCACGGGCACGGTCGAGCAGGCCGTCCGCCGCGTCCTGTTGCGCCTGCCGGACGACATCGCGGCGGCGGAGCGCATCCTCTCCGCCCTGTCCGCCGAGCTCGCCCAATCCCCCGACGATCCGGCCTGAAGGATCACCACGGAGTTCACGGAGAGCACGGAGACAGCTTCGGTTTCACGCACCAGATCCAAGTTGAGCCTCAGTGCACTCCGTGTTCTCCGTGGTGCAATCGTTTGGTCTCAGCCGCGCTGGCCGAAGGCGAGGTGGTCGCGGCGGGAGTCGTCTCGCGGGGCGACCCGGATGTCCTGCGGGCCCGGGGCCCGGCCGATGCAGTCGCGCGAGAAGCGGCGCACGATGCGGTCGCCGGCGAGCACCGCCACCGCGAAGGGGACCACGGCGCAGACCCCGGCCGCGATCCACCATGCCGGCGCATGCCCGGCCGGCGCCACCATCGCCTTGCGCGCCAGCGCGATGGCCACCACCAGGCCGGAGAGGATGCCCGAGAAGGCGACCAGCATCCCGGTGCGCGCGCCGTAGTAGCCGCGGATCGCCGAGGCGAGCTCCTTGTCGCGCAGGAACACCTTGCGGCCGGAGGGCTCGGCCACGTCGATGAGCGGGTGCCCCTCGCCGCAGCGCGGGCAGTCGCGGCCGCCGCTCCAGGTGCGGCGGCACAGGGGACAGATCTTCAGCATCTCTCGCGATGTTCGCGCCACGGACCGCCGGGGTCAACGCGGATTGCAACCCGGACGCTCCGCGGATTAGGCTCGCTTCTTCCCATGGACCCCGCGAGCTTCGATTTCTTCTACGACCTGGGCAGCCCGTACAGCTATCTCGCCTCGACGCAGCTGCGCGGCATCTCCGAGCGCACCGGGGCGAGGCCGCGCCTGTACCCCATCACGCTGGGCGGAGTGCGCAAGGCCACCGGCCACCAGATCCCGCCTCCGCAGCAGCTCTCCTACATGGCGCACGACACCGCGCGATGGGCGGAGAAGTACGGTGTCCCCATGCAGATCCCCAAGGCCTTCCCGGTCAGCACCATCCTGCCGCTGCGTTCCGCGGTCGCCGCCGCGCGGAACGGGGACGGCGAGCGCGCGATGCAGGCGCTGTTCCAAGCCTACTGGGGCGAAGGCGAGGACATCTCCTCGCCTGCCGTGGTGGAGCGGGTGCTGGGCGACGCGGGGCTCGAGGGGAAGCGCCTGGTCGCGATGGCCGCGGAGCAGGAAGTCAAGGACGAGCTCCGGAAGAACACCGACCTCGCGCTGGCGCGGGGGGTGTTCGGGGTTCCGACCATCTTCGTGGGCGAGCGCAGCTTCTGGGGGAACGACCGGCTCGAGTTCGTCGAGTCGGCTCTGCGCCACGCCCGCCTGTCGCGGTAAAGGGGGGCGCCATGAGCTCGATCCGTCCCGATCCAAATCTCCTGAAGAAGCACCCGAACGCGGTCACGCTCGATCAGCTCCAGGAGAAGGACCGCTTCCTGGGCGCGCTCCTCGGCGCCGCCGCGGGAGAGTCGCTGGGCGTTCCGCACGAGGGGAAGCGCGCGGAGGAGGTGGGGCCGCTGCGCGAGATCACCGCCGGGGGCCGGTGGGCCGCGGGCGAGCCGACCGACGACATCGACCTGACGCTGGCGCTGCTCCGGTCGATCGTGGCGCGGCGGCGGTTCGATCAGGACGACGCCGCCCGTCGGTACCTGGAATGGTTCTCGAGGGGGCCGAAGGACGTGGGCCTCCTCACCCGGGCGTCGCTGGAGAACCTGCGCGCGGGCGATTCGCCCCAGCAGGCGTCCGCGCTCGCCTGGGAGGACTCGGGCAGGCGCGCGGCGGGCAACGGCAGCGTCATGTGCTGCGCGCCCATCGGGCTGTTGCACGTGCGAGCCCTGGAAGGCCTCGCCGACGACGCGGCGGGAGCCTCGCGCATCACGCACCACGACCCGCGCTGCGTGGGCGGCTGCGTCGCGGTGGCCACCGCGATCGCGCTCCTGGTGCGGGGCGGCCGCGACGCGGAGGAAGCGATCGCCCAGGCAGCCGACGCGGCGGGCGCCGTCTCCGACGAGGTGCGCGCCGCCGTCGAGCGGGGGGCGTCGCGGCGGCCGGCGGACATCGCGGTGGACGGCGACGACCGCGGATACGTCCTGCGCACCGTCGAGATCGCCTTCAGCGCGCTCGCCGCCGGGCCCAGCTTCGAGGAAGGCCTGGTGTCCGTGGTGGCCCGCGGCGGCGACACCGACACGAACGGCGCGGTCGCGGGGGCGTTGCTCGGGGCCAAGCACGGCAAGGGTCGCATCCCGGAGCGCTGGTTGAGGCCGCTCAAGGCCGGCGCCGAGCTCGCCAGCCTGGGCGAGCAGCTCTATCGGCAGCTCTGAGCGGCGCGACGGGTAGATCGGGCGCGTCAACCCGACCCGTACGTGTGCAGGCCCTCGCCGGTGAGGCCGAGGTTCACGCCCATGAAGGTGAACACCACCACCGCGAAAGCGAACACCGCGATCGCCGCCGGCCGCTTCCCCGCCCAGCCGAGCGTGATGCGGGTGTGCAAGTAGCCCGCGTAGACGACCCAGGTGATCAGGGCCCAGGTTTCTTTCGGATCCCAGCCCCAGAAGCGGCCCCAGGCCTCGTTGGCCCACATGCCGCCCATCACGATGCCGACGGTGAGGAGCGGCCAGCCGGCGATGATCACCCGGTAGGTGATGTCCTCCAGCTTGCGGGGATCCGGGAGCGTCGCGGAGATGCGGTCGCGCAGGGGCGTGGTGAGCAGGAACCCCAGCGTCGTCCCCCACACCAGCGCGATGAGGCCGAGCGCGTAGTTCGAGGCGAGGCCCAGGCGGAAGGGACCGTGCTCGCCCGGGGCGAGGCGTAAGGCCTCGGGCAGGACGATCTCGTGGCTGCTCAGGATGCGGTAGACGAGCAGGGCGAGCCCGAGAGTGAGCAAGGCGAACCCCGCGGCGACGATCTTGTACCCGCGGGCGTGCACGCCCTCCTCGGGTCCCTTGCGGGCGCGGAAGTACACCACTGCTCCGGCGGCGAGCAGCAGGACGGCTGCGAGCAGGAACGGGCCCACGCCGCCGACCGGCGTGAGGAACTTCACCGCCTTGTCGGTGCCCGGCGGCACCACGTGCACCGCGGTCGTCACCGTGAGGAGCTTGCCGGGATGCAGGCGACTTGCGATCTGGTGCTCCCATCCGGGGGCCATCTGGAAGCTCGCGCCGAAGAGCAGCTTGCCGCCTCCGACGAGGGCGAGCAGCAGCGCCGCGGCCGCGGCCTGCACGGCGCCCAGCACCGCGCTGGGCGTGCCGGTCCGCACCAGGTACAGGAGCGCGCAGATGGCGCCCAGCGTGAACAGCGAGTAGCTGACGAACAGCATCCCCACGTGGATGAGGATCCAGTAGCTCTGCAGGGCCGGGACGAGCGGCTCGATCTGCTTGTCCGTGACGAGCGAGGCCTCGCCCATCGCCACCAGGGCGAGCGCGACCGCCAGTACCCCGACGATGCGCAGGCCCCATTTGCGCTCGATGATCAGGTAGCAGACCATCATCGCCCAGGCGACGAAGTTCAGCGCGTCGAACAGGTTCGTGTAGGGCGGGTGCGAGACCATGAACCAGAAGCGGTCGTAGGAGCTGACGACGTCGCCCGTCGCCTGGCGCGCGAGGATCTCGATCCGCCCCGCGGCCACCCAGCGCGTCACCAGGTAGGCGGTGTGCGTGGCGACCGCCAGCGCGGCGAGCGCGGTGGCGATGCGATCCAGCTTCAGCTTCTGGACGGCGAGGCGGGCGGCGTACCCCACGAACGCGGCGGCGTAGGTCGCGACCGCGACGATGCGCAGCCACCAGCCGAAATCGAGCAGCCCCTGGATCGATTCCACTCGAGACCTCCGCGGACCGGCCATTGTACTCCGCCCTGGACCGGGCGGCGCGCCACGATGCCGCACCCCGCCCGCGGAACGCTCAGAGCGACTTGAGGAATTCCACCAGGTCAGACTTCTGCGGGGCAGACAAGCCCAGCTTGAGAGCCGAGTCGTAGTGGTCGACCACGG
>DASWGQ010000072.1:0-3015 GCA_036393595.1 Myxococcales bacterium
GTCGAGGTCGGGGTCGAGGTCGGGGTCGAGGTCGGGGTCGCGGTCGGGGTCGTGTCGTCGCCCATGCCGACCTGGCCGAACGCGTCCCGCAGGCGCTGCTCCTCCAGGATGCTCTCGTTGCGGGCCGCGCGAAGCGCCCGCCGGACGAGCCAGCCGCAGAGGGCCAGGAACACGAGCCCCGGTCCCCACAGGTCCCGCAGCGCGTCGGTGAGCACGCTCGCGACCATTCACTCGGCCTGCGCGCGCAGCGGCGTGCCGTTCACCCGGACGCGCGGGCGCCCGCTGTCGACCAGCGCGGCGGTGATCGGGTCGTGCAGCTTGAGGTAGCTCATCACCAGGTCGCGCGTGAGCACCGAGCCCGTCTGCCGGGGCGCGTCCTTCAGCACGGAAAGCCCGTCGCCGCCGTTGGCGAGGAAGTCGGAGACCGAGACCGCGAAGTTCCCCTGCGCGCAGGAAGCATCGCAGGCCGAAGGCGAGCAGCTCCGCGTCCGGCAGAGCGTCTTCCCGGCGTCGTCTGTCACCTCCGTCACGAGCGCCCCCGGAGGCCAGGCGCGGCGGTCGGCGCCGAGCCGCGCGAAGCGGTCCCAGTCGATCGTGTAGCGCAGCCCCGATACTTGCAGGGGCAGCTTGCCGGCGCGCAGCACCGTCTCCAGCGCGTCCCGGATCGCCTCCGCGGGCACCTGGACCACGACCTGGAGGTTGTCGAAGGGGTACAGGTCGAAGATCTGGCCGAAGGTGATGGGGCCTGCGGGCACTTCCGGGACCCGCAGCCCGCCGGAGTTCTGCAGGGCGAACTCGGCCCGGAGCCCGCCGCCCGCGCCCGAGCGCAGCGCGTCGGTTACTAGATTTCCCAGGGAGCCGTCCCTCCCCTTGCGCAGGTCCACCTCGCTCGACCCGATGCGGGTCTCGCGCAGCCTGCGCACCTGCTCGTCGTATCCCGAGATCAGCGCGGCCACCTTCGCGTCTGGAACCACCTCCTTGCCGCGCCATTCGGGCGGCCGTCCCTGGACCGTGTGGAAGATCGGCTGCGGCCCTCCCGGCCTGGGAAACGTGCCCTCGTTCACGGCGAACCCGCTCACCCGGCCCGCTTCGTCCAGGATCAGCTCGATGACCGAGAAGTACTGCAACTTGGTCCCGGCCTGGACGATGGGGATGCCGGCGACCACCAGCGGCGGCGGGCCGATGGTGGTGTGGTGGTGCCCGCTGACGATCGCGTCCACCTTCCCGGCGACCGACTCCGCGATGCGCTGGACCTCGCCTGCGGGCGGGAAGGGCCCCGCGTGCGCGGTCACGATCACCACGGTGGCGCCCCGGGCGCGCAGCGCGTCGGCCTCTTGCGCCGCCACCGGGCCGCCCGGCGCGAAATCCAGGCCGGCGACGTTCAGCGGGTTCGTGACCGTGGGAGTGTCGACCGTGGTGATGCCCACCACGCCCACCTTGAGGCCGCGCACGTCCAGGAGCGCCGAGGGTTTCGCCCAGGCGGGCCGCTGTCGCGTCCCTTTCTCGAAGACGTTCGCGGCGAGCATGGGGTAGCGCGCCTGCTGCATGCGCTCGAGCAGCACCGGGAGGCCGAAGTCGAACTCGTGGTTCCCGACGGCAGCGGCCGCGACCCCCAGCGCGTTGAACGCGTCCACCACCGCCCGGCCCTGGAACTGGTTGGAGATGAGCGTGCCCTGGAAGTCGTCGCCCGCGTCGATGAGCAGCGCCTCGCCCCCGCGGTCGCGCGCGTCCCGGCGGATGGCGTCCATCCAGCCGCCCAGCCACTCGGCGCCCCCCAGAGGATCGCTCGTCCAGGCGGCCAGCGAGCGCGGACCCGGCGCGGCGAGGAGCGCGCCGTGCACGTCGTTGATCCCGACGATGGCCAGGCGCCGCAGGCCGGCGCGCTCCTCGCGGGCGTGGCCCTTCGGCTCGAGCCGCGGCGCAGGGGCCGAACAGGCCGCTGCGAACAGCAGGGTGGGGAAAAACGCGCGCAGGGGCGTCATGCGCGGAATTGTCGCCGATCCGCGCGTCGTTGGTAGTGGTCGAACATCCGAGAGCCGCTCTCCAGGAGCGCAGCGCCGCCCTGGAGGCGGCGGCTGAGAAAATTGAAGATCATGACCTTCTGGTGGGAATTCGACCCCAGCTACTACCTGATCCGCCTGTTCCAGGCGCTCGGCCTGGTCTGGGAGGTGCGCACGCCTCCCGAGAAGGTCCGCCGCGCCACCCTCGCCGCCGAGAGCGAGACCGACGGCGCCGACCCGGTCGCCTCTCCCGCGCAAATGGCGCTCGAGCTGTAGCTCCCCCCGCGGCCGCGATTAGACCAAGAACGTTTCAGGGGAGCGCGGGAGAACCGGGAGCACGGGAGAATTCTTTTCAAAAGAGAGCTCCCGCCCTTCCGTATCTCCCGCCCTCCCCTGAAACGCCCTTTGCCTCAGCCCCAGCGTTCCAGGAAGGAGTGGAACTCCACGCCGACGCCAGGGGGACTCTGGCGGCGCCAGCGGACTTGCGCCTTCACCGAGACCGTCTTGCCCTCGGGGAGGTCGATCTCGGCCACCAGCCACTCGGCTCCGTCGGGCAGCGCCACGCGGAGGAAGGCGCCGCCTGGCGAGATGTTCTCCGCGACGGCCGCCACCTCGTTCAGCTCGAACTTGATGCGGGCGGCGAGCTGCACCCGGCTTCGCCGGTGGCGGCGGCGCTGCGCTCCAGACTCTTCGGAAAAGTCCATGGGCTTTCTCGGCGCGGACCATGCGCCCTGGGCGATCCCCCGTCCATTTTTCGGCGCCGCGGCCGCTGTCCGTCAGCGCACGCGTCTCCTGTCCGACGCTCCGCGGCGGCGCACCGCTTGACGTTCTGCGTCCAGAGCCCTAACCCGGTAGTCATGCCCGAAGTGACCTCCGATGCGAAGGGCCCGCGGCGGACGTTCCAGCGCGGGCGCTACTACGAGGACTTCCAGGTCGGAGACGTCTACCGGCACCACTGGGGCCGGACCCTCACCCAGGGCGAATGCCAGCTGTTCGCCACGGGCACCATGAACGC
>DASWGQ010000073.1:0-4177 GCA_036393595.1 Myxococcales bacterium
GGTCGCCGGGCTGCTCGACGGCGCCCGCCTGCGCCCCGAGAAGTTCGAGGGCACCGTGGTCCCGGTCACCAGACGCTTCGTGGACGTCTTCACCGGCGAGGAGCGCGAAGGCCCGCTGCGCGCCGACCAGCTCTTCTCCACCCTGCCGGTGTCGCTGCTCCTCAGCCGCTGAGCTTGGCGACGGTGATCGCGTCCCCCCCTTCGTGGGATTCGCCGGGGCGGGCGCCGCGGACGTAGGGGCTCCGCGCGAGGTGCTCGCGGATCGCGGACTTGAGCGCCCCGGAGCCGTGACCGTGGAGGACGTGGACCTCCTCGGCGCCCTCGCGCAGGCGCCGGTCCAGCTCCTCGTCCAGCGCGTGCAGCGCCTCGTCGACGCGCAGGCCGCGCAGGTCGAGCAGGGGCTGCGCGGAAGTGGCGGGCGCCGCGCGCGCCGCCTCGGCGCGCCGCAGCTTCTCCGCGGCCGTCTTGCGAAAGCCCGGCGGCGCGCCGCGCTGCTTTCGCGTGAGCGGCACCAGGTCGGCGAGCGGGACCTTGGAGCGCATCGCGCCCATCTGCACCAGGGCGTGGTCGCCGGCCATCTCGACGATCGTTCCCTCCGTGCCCAGGCGCGCATGCTGAACCGTGGCGCCTTCGCGCAGCTCGGAGGGCGCGGCCGAGTGCGGCTCTTCGCGCGCCTCGGCGCGCTGCTCCTCCGCGTCGGCCTGGGCGAGCGCGCGCTGCACCTCGACCGCGCGCGCCATCGCCGGAGCGGCCTGGAGCTGCGCCACCAGCTGCGCCACCTCTTGCCGGCGCTTCTCGATGTCCGCGACCAGCTCGGCCCGCGCCCCCGCGCGCACCTCGCGCTCCACCTGCGCCAGACGCTCCCGCTCGCGCGCCGCGGCGTCGCGCTCGCGGCGCAGTTCCTCGCGGAGCCGGTCCGCCTCGGCGCGGGCCTGGGCCAGGGCGGCGCGCTCCGCGTCGAGGCGCTCCACCGCGGTCGACAGCGCGGAAGTCCCGCCGCCCAGCAGCTCCCGGGCCCGGGCGCACACCTCGGGGGGGATGCCGACCCGCGCCGCGATCTCGATGGCCGAGCTGCGGCCGACCTCGCCCATCTGCAGGCGGTAGGTGGGCGCGAGCCGCTGCAGGTCGAATCCCACGCTGGCGGCGGCGAATCGCGGGTCGGAGAGCCCCAGCGCCTTCAGCTCCTCCAGGTGCGTGGTGATCAGCACCTGCGCGCCCGCCGCCACCAGCTTCTCCAGCGCCGCGGCGGCGATCGCCGCTCCTTCGCGCGGGTCCGTGTCCGCGGCGATCTCGTCGATGAGCACCAGCGTGCCCGGTCCCGCCGCCTCCAGGATGCGCTTCAGCGCGGTCAGGTGCGCGGTGAAGGTCGAGAGATCGCGCGAGAGGTCCCCCTCGTCGCCGATGGCCGTGTACACGGTCCGGTACAGCGGCATGCGCGACCCTTCCGCCGCGGGCACCGGCAGCCCCGCGCGCGCCATCAGCGCGGAGAGCCCCACCGCCGTGATGGTCACCGTCTTTCCGCCCGCGTTGGGGCCGCTGATGATCAGCCCTCGCGCCTCGCCGGGCAGCGCCACGTCGTTCGCGACGACCTCGGGCGTGCGCAGCGCCAGCAAGGGATGCCGCAGCGCGAGCAGCCGGAAGCTCTCGCGCGGCCCCTCCAACAGCTCGGGCGCGGACGCGCGCAGGTCGTCCGCCAGCTTGGCTCCGGCGCCGGCCTCGTCGAGGCCCGCCAGCGTCGCCACGTCCTGCTCCAGCTGCGGCGCGCGCCGGCCCACCGCGCCGGACAGCTCGGCGAGGATGCGCTGCTCCTCCTCCAGCGCGCCCGCCTCGGCGATGGTGAGCTGGTTGCCCAGCTCGAGCAGCTCCTGCGGCTCGATGAACAGAGTCTGCCCGCTGCCGCTCGCGTTGTGCACGATGCCCGGCAGGTGGGACTTGTGCTCGGCGCGGACCGGCAGGACGTAGCGGTCGCCGCGCACCGAGTAGTACGCGTCGCGGAGCATCCCCACGACTTCCTCGTCGGCGAGCATCTCCTCCAGTTGCGCCTTGATGGCCCGGTGCAGGCCGCGGGCGCGCTCGCGCAGCTCCGCGAGCACGGCGCTGGCGGTGTCGAGCAGCTTCCCCGACGGATCGAACGCCCGCTCCAACTCGGCCGCGAGCGGCTCCAGGTCGCTGAGCGACTCGGCCCTCTGCGCGTGCTGCGGCGCGACCTGCTGCATCGCCAGGCAGAAGCGGCGTGCCGAGGCGGAGGCCCGCACCAGCCGCGCCACCGCGAGTAGCTCCTGCGGCTCGAGCGTCCCCTCGCGCGCGGCCCGGCCCAGCGCCGGCCGCAGGTCGAGCGCGCCGGCGAGGGGCACCTCGCGGTCCAGGCGGCGCAGCGCCCGTGCCTCCTCGACCAGCGCGAGCCGGCGGCGCGCCTCCTCCGGGTCGTCGCCGGGCAGGAGCGCTCCGCACCGCTCGCGCCCCATCGGCGTGCGCGCGCGGCGGGAGAGCTCCGCGGTGAGCGCCGGCCAGCCCAGCTCCGACAGGGCCTTCTCGTCAACCACATGCATGGGCGCGGCAGATTAACGCGGCCCGAGCGCAGCGGCGGTCTCGATCTCGAATCCGCGACATCGGGCGCCTGCCCTGACACGGATGTCGCAGTCGGCCGAGGTGGGCCCTGCGGCGCCGCGTCGCACAACCCCTCGGATTCACTCGAACGCGCTGGCACGATTGGCATGGGCACGCCGGGTGCTAGAAGGCATGCGCACCGCGAACGCCCCCCGGTTCCCCGAGCTCCTGCAGGCGCCCCGCCTGAAGCTCGTGCCGCCGCCGGCGACGGACGGCGAGCTGGTCGCAGAAGCGCTGAGCGGAGGACACCGCGCCAGGCTGGCGGAAGAGGATCTGTACCGCCGGTACCGCGGCGCCGTATCGCGCCTCGCGGGCAGCTTCAGCGAGCTGGACTCCGACGAGTCGGACGACGTGGTCCAGGAAGCGTTCGTCCGCGCCTTCCGCGCCCTGCCCAGCCTGAAGGACCCGGATCGCTTCTCCGCCTGGCTCTTCACCATCGCGCGCAACCGCGCCCGTTCCTACCTCTCGGCCCGATCGACGCACGACAAGGCGGCCGAGGAGGCCTGCCGCGAGGCCGATCTGGCCGACGGCTGCGCCCCCGCCGCCAACGAGCAGATGGAAAAGGAAGCCGAGCTGCGCGCCGTCCGCGAGGTGATCGACGGCTTGCGCGAAGGTCCCGAGAAGGAGACCGTCCGCCTCTTCTACCTGGACGGGACGCTCTCGGCGCGCGAGATCGCCGAGCGCATGGGCGTGGGCAAGAGCGCGGTCACGATGCGCCTCGAGCGGTTCCGCGCCCGCGTCCGCCGCGAGCTGTGCGAGAAGCTGCAGCGCACCGGGTAGGCACGTCAGACACCGCGGCTATTCTCGTCGTGGTGAGCCGCCGCGAGAAGCTGCTTGAACGGATCCGAAACAACCCGCGAAACGTGCGTCTCGATGACCTGTGCACACTGCTGACGGGATTCGGATTCGAGCTTGCGCGGGAAGCGGGATCGCACCGGATCTTCCGACATCCGGGCCCAGCACCTCGAACTTGCAACCTCCAGCGACAGCCGGATGGGAAGGCGAAGCCTTATCAGGTAGAACAGGTGTTGGAGGCGATCGATGCGCTCACCCGCTGAGGCATTCCCGTACCGGGTGACGGTGGCCTACAGTCCGAAGGATGGCTGCTATGTCGCGCGCGTGCCTGTCCTGCCGCATTGCGCCGCGCACGGGGAAAGCGCCGAAGCCGCGGTTCGCGAGGCGCTAGCGGCAGCGGAATCAATGCTTCAGGTCATGCGCGACAATGGGGACGTCCTCCCACCACCCGAATGGGTGCGCGCATCCGGCTAGAACGCTCGAGCAACTCCGGTCTCAGTCGGTCAGGCGGGGTCCACGCGGAGGATCTGCTCGCCCACCAGCAACAGGTCGCCCGCCGCCACTGCGGCCGAGCCGTTGATCTTCACGAACGTCCCATTCGCTGAGCCCAGGTCCTTCACGCCGATCTGGCCGTCCGCGACCGTCACCAGGCAATGCCGGCTGGAGACGTAGCCGTCCTGCGGGAAGCTGACGTCGCCGCCGCCGCGGCCGACCAGGTTCTCGCCGTGCTTCAGCGGGAACACGTCGCCCTCGCCGCCCCCCTCGAGCAACTGCA
>DASWGQ010000074.1:0-2194 GCA_036393595.1 Myxococcales bacterium
AGGTCGCGGGCGAAGGCGCGGGCCAGGTCGACCAGCTCGTCGTCGTTGACGCCCTTCATCACCACCGCGTTGACCTTGACCTTGCGGAAGCCGGCGCGGGCGGCGGCGTGGATGGCGGCGGTGGTCTCCTCGCACCCGTCGCGGCCGGTGACCCGGCGGAAGCGGTCGGGGCGGAGCGTGTCCAGCGAAAGGTTGACCGCGTCCATCCCGGCCTGCAGCAGCGCGGGGATGTGCTCGCGCAGGAGCAGCGCGTTGGAGGTCATCATCAGCCGCTCGAGCCCGTGCGCCTTGAGCGCGCCGATGCGCGCGATCAGCTCGTCGATGCCCCGCCGGACCAGCGGCTCGCCGCCCGTGAGGCGGATCTTGCGGACGCCCAGCCGCACGAACAGCGCCGCCAGGCGCTCGATCTCCTCGAAGCTGAGCAGGTGGTCCTTCGGGAGGAGCTGCACCCCCTCCTCGGGCATGCAGTAGCGGCAGCGCAGGTTGCAGCGCTCCGTTACCGAGATGCGCAAGTACGTGTGCCCACGCCCGAATCGGTCGAAGAGCCCCTGTGCGCGCGCATCGCCGCGCAGCGTCAACCCGTACGCAGCCGCGGTCTCTGCGTCCATCGGGACCGCGGCCAGGGCGGGCATCACGGGCAGGCTGAGCCGGAGTGGATCCACCGCGCACGGTATATCGCTCGTCCGCCGCCGAGGAAAGGCGGAGGGGCCGCCTCCATCAGGTCCCCCGCTGGAGCAGGACCCGCAGCGCGGTGCGATCCATCTTCCCCCCGGCATTCCGCGGCAATGCGTCGACGAGCACGAACCGCCGCGGCACCTTGAAGCCGGCCAGCCGCGCGCGGCAGTGCTCGCGCAGCTCCTGCTCCGGAATCGGCCTCCGGGCGACGACGGCCGCAACTCCCACCTGGCCGAGGTGCTTGTCGCGCCAAGGCAGCACCGCGCCCTCGACCACGTCGGGATGCGTCCGCAGCGCCGCTTCCACCTCGGCGGGATAGACGTTCTCGCCTCCGCTGACGATGAGGTCCTCGCGCCTCGCGTGCACCACCAGCCGCCCGCGGGCATCGAGCTCGCCCAGATCGCCGGTGCGGAACCACCCCCGCAGGGGCGGCTCGCCCAGGTAGCCGAGCATCATGGTGGGCCCGCGGACCTCGATCTCGCCCTCCACGATGCGCACCTCGGCCCCCGGCAGCGGCCACCCGGCGGTGGCGCCGTCCGCGTCGCCCAGGCGTTCCGCCGTCACCTGCGACGCGGCCTCGGTCAGCCCGTAGGTGTGCAGCACGGGAAGGCCGGCTGCTCCAGCGCGAGCGAGCAGGTCCGCGGGGGCCGGACCGCCTCCCACGAGCACCGCGCGAACCGTCCCGGGGAAGCGGTCGCGCACCTCGAGCAGGCGCTGCAGCGTGGTTGCGACCAGGCTGGCGTGCGTGACTCCCGATCCCAGCGCCTCGGCGGCGGCGACGGCGTCGAAGAGCGGGTGCAGGACGAGCTGCGCGCCGGCGACCGCGCAGCGGACCGCGGTGGCGATCCCTCCGACGTGGAAGAGCGGCAGGTTGCACAGATAGGACGATGCGGCATCCATCCGGAGCGTCTCGATCGAGGCACGAGCGCTGGCGTGGTGGGCGCCGATGGACAGCTGCACGGCCTTGGGCCGCCCGGTGGTGCCGGAGGTGAACAGGAGGGTGTGGATGCGCTCGGGTTCGAGCTGGCCGGGCTCGGCGGGTCGCGCACCCGTCGCGAACGCTTCCAGCGGCGCGGCTCCGGGCAACGTTCCCAAGCGCAACGCGGGGCCGAGGCGATCGAGCAGCGAAGGGAGCTCGGCATCCGCCAGGCGCGCATTGAAGAGGGCCAGCTCGATGCCCGCGCGCGCCGCCGCGTGCAGCAGGGCAATCAGCTCGGGCCGGTTCTCGCTGCGGACCGCCGCCCGCCGCGCGCCGCGCGCGGCGAGGGCGCCGTGCCAGGTCCGCACCAGCGCGTCCAGGTCGCGGTACGTCGAAACACGCCCGTTCCAGACCAGGGCGGGCGCGTCCGGGCGCAGCCGGGCGGCGCGCGCGACGGGACACTCGGTCACGGCGCACCGAGGCCGGGCGTCTGCGGAAGGGCCACGCGCCCGAGCGCCGGAGGCGCCGGGTCCTCGCACACGTCGCTTTCGAGCAGGCGGCCGGTGGCGAGGCCCGCGTCGGGCATCGGCCCCTCGGCGA
>DASWGQ010000075.1:0-11892 GCA_036393595.1 Myxococcales bacterium
GAGGGATTCTTCCTCGGGGGCGGCGACGATGCGGCCGGCGGAGCGGACGCCCGGCAGGCGGAGATCGGTGACGAGGAGCAGGGCGGAGTCGAGATCGCCGAAGCAGGCCTGCAGCGCGCGGTCCAGCGGGCCCACCTCGACGTGCGGGATCGACGGCACCAGCGTCACGCCCACCGCCGCGCCCACGCCGCCGACGTAGCTGGAGACGACGATGTTGGCCGCCTCCGCCAGCGCGCTCGTGTACATGGGCACGCCGGAGCCGAGCGGCTCGAGCACGGGCTGGCCCAGGAGCAGCCCGCCCATCAGGGTTGCGCCCTGCTCGGTGAAATGGAGCAGCCAGCGCAGCCGCGCGCCCCCGTCGACGGTGAAGTGCACCGCGAACGACGGGCCGTCGGGCTGCAGCACGCGCGCGACCGCGCCGCGAGGCGCGACCTGCGCCCTGGGCAGGTCGGCGTAGACCGAGGTGCCGAGGAGCCGGCCCAGCGAGCGCGCCGCATCCGTCGAGGCGAGCCCGGCGAGCTGGCGCAGCGCCTCCACCTGCCCGGAGGAGAGCATCAGCGGCGAGAGGAGGCCGCGCTCGGTCACGCCGCCCCCTTGGCCGCCGGAGCGGGCTTCACCGGATCATGGATGCCGCACAGCTCCGCCAGGCCGCGTGGGTCGAGCACCAGGAGCGGCCGCCCGTTGCCGAGCACGGTGATGCCGGCGAGCCCGCGCACGCGGTCGAGCGGCGGGAAGAGCGGCTTCAGCACCGACTCCTCCTGGCCGACCAGCCGGTCGACGGAGACCGCGAAGCGGAGCCCGTCCACTTCCATCACCACGAACGGGCGCGGCCCCGGCGGCGCCAGCGAGGGGAGCCCGAACAGCTTCGCGAGCCCGTACGCGCGCACCAGCTCGCCCAACACCACCAGCGAGCGCGCCTCGAAGCCTTCGCCGCCGCGCGCCGACAGGTCGTACTCGGTGGTGAGCAGCACGCGGTGCAGCGGAACGCCGTACAGCTCGCCCCCGACCTCCACCAGGAGCAGGTTCGCCATGCTCACCGACAGGGGCAGCTCGAGCACGAAGGTGGTGCCCTTCCCGGGGACGCTGCGGATCGACACCTTGCCGCCGAGCGACTCCACCTTGCGCTGCACGGCATCCAGACCGACGCCGCGTCCCGACACCTCGGTCGCGTCGTCGCGGGTCGAGACGCCCGGCAGGAAGGCCAGCTCGTAGGCCGCGTCGTCCGAGAGCGCGTCGGCCGCCTCCTGCGTCATCGCGGCGCCCTTCACCGCCTTGCGCCGAAGCGCCTGCGCGTCCATCCCGCGCCCGTCGTCCTGCACCTCGACGATCACCTTGTCGCGCTCGCGCCGCGCGGTCAGGGTGAGCTTGCCGCGCGCCGGCTTGCCGGCCTTCTCGCGCGTCTGCGGATCTTCGAGGCCGTGGTCGGCGGCGTTGCGCACCAGGTGCGAGAGCGGGTCTCCGAGCGCCTCGATCACCGTCCGGTCCAGCTCCACGTCCGCGCCCTGCACGTCCAGCTCGATGGTCTTGTCGAGCCGGTGCGCCAGGTCGCGCACGGCGCGCGGCAGCCGTTCGGTCAAGGACGAGAACGGCGTCAGCCGCGCGCTCATCACCCTCCCGTGCAGCTCGCGCGCGGTGCGGCGCAGGCGATCGATCTCCGCCTCGAACCGGGCGGCCGCGTGCTCGGGGAGCCGCTTGGCCGCCTCGCGCAGCCGGGCGATCCCGTGCATCACGTCGGCGGCCTGGTCGAGCAGCTGGTCGAGCGCCTCGGCCCGCACGCGGACGGTCGGCTCCGGCCTCAGCTCGTCCGCGTCGACCGGCGCCGGCGTGAGCTCCCGGCGGCCGGGGGCCGGCGTGAGCTGGCCGCGCATGGACGTCTGCGGGGGCGAGACGACCGGCGGCCGCGGCGAGACGGGAAAGCCCTCGTCGACGGGCCGCGCCGCCGGAGCGATGCGCACGTCGACGTGGTCCACCTCCGGCAGCGCGACCAGCGCCTCGCGCACCTCGTCGGTGGCGGTCAGCGTGGCGAGCAGCGCAGTGATCCGAGCTCCGCCCTTCTGCTGCATGAGCTGCGCCGGCGTGGGTTCCATCTCCAGGAGCGTCCCCATCGCCTTGAGCTTGCGCTGCACGATCAGGGCGCGCGCGCCGGGAGCCGCGCAGGTCTTGGCGAGCCCCACGGACACGTCCAGCCGGGGCAGCGACGGATCCGCGGCGGGCATCACCGGAGGAGGAGGGACGGGCCGCACCGCGGTGAGCGCCGGGTCGGGCAGCGCCTGGGCCGCCTTGGCCAGCCGGTCGACGAGCGTGATGGTGCTCTCGTCTTCCTCCTTCTTGTCGAGCTTGACGATCTCCTTGACCAGCGCGTCGGTGGCGGCGAAGAGCAGGTCCACCTCCGCCCGCTCGATCTTGCCCTGCTTGGCCTTGAGCCGCGCGATCAGGTTCTCGGCGGCATGGGCGATGTCGACGATGCGCGAGAAGCCGAGCGTCGCCGCGCTGCCCTTCACCGAATGCATGCGCCGGAAGATCGCGTCCCACAGCGGCGCCGCGGGCGGCTCCTGCTCGAGCCGCACCAGCTCCGACTGGAGGGTGGCGAGGTGCTCGGACGCCTCCGCAACGAAGAGCGTCAGGTACTTGTGGGAGGCGGACGGCACCGTCACGCTACTCGCCGAGCACCTTCTTGACGACGGCGAGCACGTCCTCTCCCCGGAACGGCTTCACGATGAAATCGGTCGCGCCGGCCTCGATCGCTTCCATCACCAGCGATTCCTGGCCGAGCGCGCTGCACATGACCACCACCGCGTTGGGATCGAGCTGCACGATCTCGCGGGTGGCGTCGATGCCGCTCTTGTACGGCATCACGATGTCCATGGTGACCAGGTCGGGCTTCAGCTCGCGGAAGAGGTTCACCGCCTGCACGCCGTCGTCCGCCTCGCCCGCGACCGTGAACCCCGCCGACGAGAAGATGTCGCGGAGCGTGTTGCGCATGAACAGGGCGTCGTCGACGATGAGGACGCGCTTGGGCATCTCTAGGCCTCCACCAGGTTGTCGATGGCCCGCTGCAGCAGCTCGGCGTCGATCACCTTCACCGGGCCGTCCGCAAGCTCCACCGTGGCGCACGCCGCGCCGAGAGGCTGGGGCAGCGGCTCGCCATCGCTCGGGAGCGATTCGATGCCCGCCACCTCCGCCACGTACAGCCCGACGTCCCCCCGGGGACGCTGCAACATCACCACGCGCCCCTCCGGACGGGCGGGACGCGGCTTGAGGCCGACCAGCGGCCCCAGGTCCACCACGCAGGCGACGCGGCCCTGCTGGTTCATCACGCCCAGGAGCGCGGGCGGCGAGCGGGGCACGCGGGCGATGACCGACACCTCGGTCACCCTGCGCACCGCCCAGAGCGGCAGCGCGTAGCGCTCACCGGAGTGAATGCAGATGACGGCGCGCACCTTGTGCTCACTCCAGCTTGAAGCGCGAGACCACGCTCTGTAGCTCGACGCTGATGTTGGTCAGCTCCTGCGAGGCCTGCGCCATCGAGGCGGTGGTCGAGGTCTGCTCGCGCACCGCGCGCTGCACCTCGTCCAGCGAGCGCGCGTTGCCGGCCGCCACCCCGCGGATCTCCTGGAACGCCTCGACCATCTCGGCCGATCCCTGCAGCTGCTCGCGGGCCAGCCGCGAGATGGCCTGCACCCGCTCGGACCCGGTCCGGGTCGCGTTCACGATCTCGTCCAGCGAGAGGATGATCTGGGCCAGGTCCTCGCGCCCCTGGCCCAGCTCGTCGATGCCTTCCTTCATCGCCGCCACCGCGTGCTGGCTGCGCTGGCTGATCTCGTGCGCCAGGCGGCTGATCTGCTCGGCGCTGCGCCCGGCGCTCTCCGCCAGCTTGCGTACCTCGTCGGCGACCACCGCGAATCCGCGGCCGTACTCTCCCGCCCGCGCCGCCTCGATCGCGGCGTTGAGCGCGAGCAGGTTGGTCTGCTGGGCCACGCCGGTGATGGCCACCACGATCTTGCTGATCTCCTGCGTCTTCTCGCCGAAGGCGAACACCGTCTCGCTGGCCGCCTCGATCTCGGCGAACACCTTCTTGATCTTCTCCGCCGCCAGCTGCGCGGCCGCGCCGCCGGCCTGGGCGGCCGTCGAAGTGGCGGTCGCGGTCTCCGCGGCGGCGCCGGCGGTCTTGGCGCTGGAGCCGATCGAGTCGGCGATGCGGCCGATGAGGGCGCTCGCCTTCTCGACCAGCTGCAGCTGGTGCTCGGCGCCCTGGTTGATCTTCGCCATGCTGCGGTCGATGTTCTCCGCCTGCGCGCTCACGTTGGCGGAGGACTCCTGCATCTCGTCCGCGCTGTCGGCGACCGAGCGGCTGGTGCGCTGGATGTGGCCCACCAGCTCGCGCAGGTTCGCCTGCATGTTGGAGATGGCGGTGGTCAGCTCGTCCACCTCGTCGCGGCCGAGCCAGTCGGTGCGCTCGGTGGCGAGCGGCTTGGAGAGGTCCCCCCGGCTGATCTCGAGCGCGCTCCGGTTGAGCTGCATGGCGCGGTTGGCGACCTGCTTGAGCCCGATGGCGACCGCGAGCGCCACTCCCAGCCCGACCAGCGCGCCGAACAGGGCGTGCTCCGGCGCGAGGTGCTGCCGGAGCGCCTCGTAGCTGAGCACCCCGGAGAGCACGCACCACAGGGTCAGGTCCCCCAGCAGGATCTTCTGGAACAGGCCCACCCGGCGGGGGCCGCGCGGAACGGGGGGCTGGCTGCGCCGCGCGGGCAGGGCGGCCGGCGGCAGGATGGTGCGGGGCGGCACCGCGCGGAGCGGCTCGATCGCGGGGGGGGTGTGGCGGGGCGAATCCTGCCCCTGCCGCCCTGGCTCCTGGCCGTCGGGCAGCGGGTGCTCGTGTGCGGCGGGGGTCGCCATTCGCGGCCCACTGTATCCCGCCGAGCGGCAACGGCAAATGTGCGCTAGAACAAATCGCGGCATGGCAGGTGGGACAACGCGGCAGATCGGCGCCCCCGGTGGGCCGGGCGCGGCTGACGCGCTCGACGAGCGCGCGCGGCGCATCCTCGCGTCCATCGTGCACGAACACATCGAGGGCGGAGAGCCGGTCGGCAGCCATGCCGTCGCGCGGCGGCCCGAGGTCGACTGCTCGTCCGCCACGGTGCGCGCGGTGATGGCGGACCTGGAGGCGCTCGGGTACCTGGAGAAGCCGCACACGAGCGCCGGCCGCGTGCCCACCTCGCACGGGTACCGGTATTACGTCGACGTGCTCTTGCACCTCACGCCTCCGCTCGCGGCCGAGCGCGAGCTGATCGAGCGCCGGGCGCAGGACGCCGCCTCGCAAGTGGACGGCCTCCTGGTCGAGGCCTCGCGCATCCTCCACCGGCTGACGCGGCACGCGGGCGTGGTCGCCTCTCCCCGCCCGCAGGGCGAGCGCCTGCGCCGGATCGAGTTCCTCAAGCTGCGCGAGGGGCGCATCCTGGCCGTGCTCGTCTCGGCTTCGGGCCGGGTGCAGAACCGGCTGCTCGCGATGCCTTCGCCGCCCCCCAGCGAATCGGAGCTGATCGAGGCGCAGAACTACCTCAACTCGCTGCTCGGCGAGCTGACGCTGGAGGAGGCGCGCGCGCGACTCGCGGCCGAGCGCGACGCGCAGCGAAGCGAGCTGTCTCGCCTGCGCGAGCGGGCCCTCGTGCTCGGCGCCGCCGCCGTGCAGCTGGAGCAGCAGGAGCTGCACCTCGAAGGGCAGGCGAGCTTCCTGGAGGACCCGGCCCTGGCGCACGACGTCTCCAAGATGCGCGCGCTGTTCCGCGCGCTGGAAGAGAAGGACCGCCTGCTGCGCGTGCTCGATCGCACGCTGGCCGCGGAGGAGCTGACCATCTTCATCGGCAAGGAGAGCGGCATCTCCGAGCCGGAGCTGTCCATCGTCGCCGCTCCGTACCGCCGGGCGGGCGAGATCGTCGGAGCGCTCGGCGTGATCGGGCCCACCCGCATGGACTACTCGCGCGTCATCCCGCTGGTCGAGTTCACCGCTCGCGCCATCGGCCTGGCGCTCGACCCCACCGAACGATAGGAGAAGACCGCCTTGTCCGAGCACCAGAACGGCGACGGCGCCCCGCCGGGCGGCCCGCAGGATCCGCAGCCGGCGAAGCTGGCCGAGGCCGAGCAGCCGCAGGAGGCGCAGGCCGAGCAGCCGCAGGAGGCGCAGGCCGAGCAGCCGCAGGAGGCGCAGGCCGAGCAGCCGCCGCTCACGCGCGAGGAGCTGGAGCGCAAGGCGGCGCAGCTCTCGGCCATGCTGGAGGAATCGATGAGCCGCGCGCGCGAGACCCAGGAGCGGCTCAAGGACACGCACGAGCGCCTGCTGCGGGTCGCGGCGGAGTTCGACAACTTCAAGAAGCGCGCCACCAAGGAGAGGGAGGACGCGCAGAAGTTCGGCATCGAACGGCTGCTCAAGGACTTCCTGCCGGTGGCGGACAACCTCGAGCGCGCCCTCGATCACGCCGAGGAGCACGACCTGCGCCAGGTGATCGAGGGAGTGAAGCTGGTGCAGAAGCTGCTCGAGAACACGCTCACGAAGCACGGCGTCACCGGCTTCTCGGCGCTGGGCCAGCCGTTCGACCCGAATCTGCACGAGGCGCTCATGCAGCAGGAGTCCGACGCGCCGGCGGGCACGGTGGTGTCGGAGATGTCGCGCGGGTACAAGCTGAACGAACGACTGGTGCGCCCTGCCGCGGTGGTGGTCGCGCGGCCCCGATCCGGCGGAGACACTCCCCAAGCAGCCCCTGGTGGTTCCGCGCCGCCGGGGGACGTCAAGTAGGTGTTTCGCCTACGTTTCCCTTTGTTGACCAGCCGCCCCGGTTCCGTTCAATCTAGCCTTCCGCGGAGGGGCGGCACACCACATGGGCAAGGTGATCGGCATCGACCTCGGGACCACGAACTCGTGCGTCGCCGTCATGGAAGGCGGCGAGCCGGTCGTCATCCCGAACTCCGAAGGAAGCCGCACCACCCCCTCGATGGTCGGGTTCACCGAGGCCGGCGAGCGGCTGGTGGGACAGATCGCCAAGCGCCAGGCGATCACGAACCCGGAAGCGACCGTGTTCGCGGTGAAGCGCCTCATCGGCCGCAAGTTCGACTCGGAAGAGGTGCGCAAGAGCATCGCGGTCTCCGCCTTCCGCATCATCGCCAGCGAGAACGGCGACGCCTGGGTGGAGCTGCGCGGCAAGCGGCACAGCCCCGCCGAGATCTCCGCGATGATCCTCGCGAAGATGAAGCAGACCGCGGAGGACTACCTCGGCGAGCAGGTCACCGAGGCGGTCATCACCGTCCCGGCCTACTTCAACGACGGCCAGCGCCAGGCGACCAAGGACGCGGGCCGCATCGCCGGCCTCAACGTGCTGCGCATCATCAACGAGCCCACCGCGGCCGCCCTCGCCTACGGCCTGGACAAGGCCGCTGCCGGCGGAGGCGCCAAGGCCGGCGCCGCGATGCGCACCGCCGGCGCGGAGAAGATCGCCGTCTACGACCTGGGCGGGGGCACCTTCGACATCTCGGTCCTGGAGCTGACCGCGGGCGTGTTCGAGGTCAAGGCGACCAACGGCGACACCTTCCTGGGCGGCGAGGACTTCGACCAGCGGATCGTCGACTACCTGGCCGGGAACTTCCAGAAGGCGAACAAGATCGACCTGCGGCGCGATCGCATGGCGCTGCAGCGGCTCAAGGAGGCCGCGGAGCGGGCCAAGCACGAGCTGAGCTCCGCCACCGAGACCGACGTGAACCTGCCGTTCGTCGCGGCGGACGCCTCCGGGCCCAAGCACCTGACCGAGACGATGACCCGCGAGCAGCTCGAGGCCCTCGTGAACGAGCTGGTGCAGAGGACCGTCGAGCCCTGCAAGCTTGCGCTCAAGGACGCTGGCGTCCAGCCGCGCGACATCGACCGAGTCATCCTGGTCGGCGGCATGACCCGCATGCCGCTGGTGCAGAAAGTCGTGCAGCAGTTCTTCGGCAAGGAGCCGCACAAGGGCGTGAACCCCGACGAGGTGGTCGCGGTGGGCGCGGCCATCCAGGGCGGCGTGCTCAAGGGCGAGGTGAAGGACGTCCTCCTGCTCGACGTGACGCCGCTCTCGCTGGGCGTGGAGACGGCGGGCGGGGTGAACACCCGCATCATCGAGAAGAACACCACCATCCCCTGCCGCAAGGCCCAGGTGTTCTCCACCGCGGTCGACAACCAGCCGATCGTCAACGTGCACGTCCTGCAGGGCGAGCGCGAGATGGCCGCCGACAACAAGACCCTGGCCCGGTTCGAGCTGGTCGGCATCCCGCCCGCGCCCCGGGGCGTGCCCCAGATCGAGGTGGCGTTCGACATCGACGCGAACGGCATCGTGCACGTCTCCGCCAAGGACCTCGGCACCGGCAAGCAGCAGTCGATCCGCATCGTCGCCTCCAGCGGCCTGACCGAGCAGGAGATCCAGCGGATGATCGGGGAGGCCGAGTCGAACAAGGCGACCGACAAGAAGAAGAAGGAGCTCGCCGACATCAAGAACAACGCGGACGGGCTCATCTACACGACCGAGAAGGCGCTGGAGGAGTACTCGACGTTGCTGCCGGCCAAGGACATGGCGGAGATCCGCGCCGACCTCGAGGCGCTCAAGGCCCTGTCGCAGAACGAGGACGTGGCGAAGATCCGCGCGGCGGTGCAGCGCCTGGAAGGCTCGGCGTACCGCATCGCCGACGCGCTCTACTCGTCCGAGCCGAAGGACAAGAAGGCCGCGGGCGCCACCGGAAAGTCCTGAAAGACCGGCGCGACGGCGCGGGTTATTGACAAGCGTTGTCGCTGCCTTACGTTTGGCCTGCCGGACTGCCTGCTGGGGCGGCCGGCTTTGGCCGCCCACCGTCCCGAGGTCGAACCTTCGTGCAGCCCCACCCCAAGCGCGACTACTACGAAGTGCTCGGCGTCGAGCGGACCTGCTCCGCGCAGGAGCTGAAGAGCTCCTTCCGCAAGCTCGCCCTCCAGTTCCACCCCGACAAGAACGAGGGCGACAAGAAGTCCGAGGAGAAGTTCAAGGAGCTCTCCGAGGCGTACGAGGTGCTCTCCGACCCGGAGAAGCGCGCCCGCTACGATCGCTTCGGCCACCAGGCCCCCGGCGGGTTCGGCCCCAGCCCGTTCGACCAGGGATTCGGCGGCGCGAACATCAACGACATCTTCGAGGGAATCTTCGGCGACATCTTCGGCGGCGGCGGTCGACGCGGCCGGGCGGCGCGCAGCCGCGGGACCGACCTCCGCTACAACCTGGAGGTCAGCTTCACCGAAGCCGCCTTCGGCACCGAGGCGAAGGTGAAGATCCCGCGGCACAAGAGCTGCGACGCGTGCCGCGGCTCGGGGGCGAAGCCCGGGACGGGGCCCAAGCAATGCCCCACCTGCCACGGCACGGGCGAGCTGCGGCTCACGCAAGGCTTCTTCCAGATCGCGCGGCCGTGCGGCCATTGCCAGGGCACCGGCAAGGTGGTCACCGACCCGTGTCAGGCGTGCAAGGGCGCGGGCAAGGTCGAGCACGAGAGCATGCTGAGCGTGAAGGTGCCGGCGGGCGTCGATACCGGCACGCGCCTCAAGCTGTCGGGCGAGGGCGAGCCCGGCGAGAGGGGCGGCCCTCCGGGCGACCTGTACGTCGTGGTCCACGTGCAGGAGCACCCCATCTTCATCCGGGAGGACACCGAGGTCATCTGCGAGGTCCCGATCAGCTTCACGCAGGCGGCGCTGGGGGCCCAGATCGACGTCCCGACGCTCGACGGCAAGGTGAAGATGAAGATCCCCTCGGGAACGCAGAGCGGGAAGGTGTTCCGGCTCAAGGGCAAGGGGATCCCCAGCCTGAACGGCTACCAGCGCGGCGACCAGCACGTGCGCATCACCGTCGAGGTGCCGGAGAAGCTGACCCGCAAGCAGCGCGAGCTGCTCGAGGAGTTCGCCGCCATCTCGGGCGAGGATGCGCACCCGCAGTCGAAGTCGTTCTTCGACAAGGTGCGCGAGATGTTCGGTGCCGACGAGCCCGGACAGGAAGAGGACGTCGCCTAGGCAGAACGCATGCCATGGCGTCCGCGCTGGGACAGGCGCAGAGCCGCCGGAGACGGCGACTGGTCAGGCGGCCGGGGACATGAGCAGCTTGCGCAGCTCGGTCGAGCCGAGCCGGGCCGGCCACCCGGGAAACCGGGTGGCGTGCAGCGCGAGCTCCGCGAGGGCGAACACCCAGGTCGCGACGCGCGCGCGCGCCAGGGGGAACAGGCCCGCTTTCCGCGCCTGATCGAGCACGAACTCGCGCTCCCGCGGGGGGACGGGGCGCTCGTAGACCGCGATTTGGAGGGCCTGCACCGGGCCATTGACGCGGTCCTTCATCGCGGCGACGCGCTCGGCGAGCATCTCCGCCCGCCTCACCAGATCGGCCCCGGTCAGCCGCGCGCCGGACGCGACGGCGATCAGCGCGACCACCTCGCCCAGGTCGCCAGCCCACAGATCCTCATAGTGAGGGAGGCCTGCCAGCGCGAGGCTGGCGGCGTATGCGGCCGGCTCGGGCGCCTCGGGGTAGACGCGCGACATCCCCGCCGCCGTGAGCAGCGGATCGAGGCGCACGAGGAGCTGCGCCTTGTCCAGCCCCTGGGGCATCGCGCTCTTCTACCCCAGAAGACCTACAGAGGAGGGGACACCATGAAATGGTGTCCCCCAACTGCATGAAATGGGGATCAATGCGAAAGGATGGGGAAGCGGGGGCGCGGCATGCGGGCGGCGGTCGCTTCGACCGGCAGGGCGGTTCCGAGCAGCTGCGCGCGAGCCGGGGCCAGCGCCGCGGCAGGGCCGTCCGCTCCCGCGATCCCGCCCACCAGGTCGTAGTCTCCCGCCTGCTCGACGAGCACCGGGACGATCTGGCCGGGCGCGGCCTGGCCCCGGTTCACGTACACCTTGCCGTCGATCTCCGGCGCCTGGCCCATCCAGCGGCCCTCGAGCAGGAGGTCCGTCTCCTCGCTGACGCCTTCGACCAGCACCTCCAGCGTGCGCCCCACCAGAGCTTGCTGATGCATCTTGCTGATGTTCCTCTGGATTCGGAGGAGCTTCTTCTGCCGCGCCGCCTTGGTCCGGGCGGGGAGCTGGCCGCCCAGGTCGTTGGACGCCGTGCCCTCCTCCCGCGAGAACTGGAAGACCCCGACGCGCTCGAAGCGCATCTCCTCGACGAAATCGCACAGCTCCTGGAACTGCTCCTCGGTCTCGCCGGGGAAGCCGACGATGAAGCTGGTGCGGAAGGTGAGCCCGGGGACCCGGTCGCGCAGCTTGCGCACCAGCCTCCGCACCCAGGCCGAGTCGCGGCCCCGCTTCATCCGCCGCAGCACCGGGTCGGCGATATGCTGCAGGGGCATGTCGAGGTAGCGCGCAAGGTTGGGCTGCTCCGCGAGCGCGTCGATCAGCTCGTTGGGGAATTCGCGGGGGTAGGCGTAGTGCAGCCGGATCCAGCGCGCCGGCACTTCCCGGAGCGCCTGGAGCAGGTGGTGCAGCCTGGGCCGGCCGGGGAGGTCGTGGCCATACGCGGTGAGGTCCTGCGCGACGAGGTTCAGCTCGACCGCACCCTGCTGGACCAGCCGGTGCGCTTCCTCCACGATGTCGGCAATGGGACGGCTGCGCTGGGCGCCGCGCAGCGTGGGGATGATGCAGAAGGTGCACTGGTTGTCGCAGCCCTCGCTGATCTTCACGTACGCGGTCCACCGGGGCATCGAGTTGCGGCGGGGCGTGCGGGCGTCGGCGATGTAGTCCGGATCGGGAATGACGGCGCGGTCGCGCTCGCCCCGGATGATCTCCGCGATGCGCGGGTAGGCCGAGGTGCCGACGAAATAGTCGACCTCCGGCATCTCCTGCTGCAGCACGTCCGCGTACCGCTGGGTCAG
>DASWGQ010000076.1:0-9790 GCA_036393595.1 Myxococcales bacterium
GCTCGACGCCTTCGTCGAGGAGATCCCGCTCGACGAGACCCGCGCCTACGTGAAGCGTTGCCTGCGCAGCTTCGCCGCCTACCAGTACCTCTACGGCTCCGGCACCTCCCGCGCCCCCCAACTCGGCCAGGAACTCGCCACCCCGCAGAAGCCCCAACAGGGCAGCCGCGACATCCGCGATCCACGCCGCGGCGCCTGAACTGCTGTTTCAGGGGAGGCCGGGAGATTCGGGAGCGCGGGAGAGTATTTTTGAAAAACGATCTCCCGCCCTCCCGGTCCTCCCGCGCTCCCCTGAAACGTTCTTCGTCATTTCACGGGCGTTGCGTGGATTCGAGGATGCGGAGGACGTTCAGGCCGAGGACTTTCTCGACGTCGGGGCGGGACATGCCGCGGCGGAGGAGCTCGGAGGTGATGACGGGCAGCTTGCTGACGTCCTCCAGGCCCGAGGGGACCATCGGGACGCCGTCGAAATCGGAGCCGAGGCAGACGTGGTCCGCGCCGGCCACGGCCACCATGTGCTCGATGTGATCGATGAGCCGCGAGACCGGGACGTCGGGCAGGTTGGCGGCCTGGAACGCCTTGCGGCGGTCGGAGGTGCGCAGGTCCCTGGTCCGATTCGCCACGGGCAGCGCGGCTTTGCGGAAGTCATCGTCCAGGAACCCGCGGGAGAAGTTCACGCACACGGCGCCCCCGTTGCGCGCCACTGCCTTGAGCTGCGCGTCGGTCAGGTTGCGCGGGTGGTTCGCGAGGGCGCGAGACGAGGAGTGCGAGACCAGCACCGGCCTGGTCACCGCCCGCAGCGCGTCCCAGAAGAGCGGGTCCGAGGCGTGGGCCAGATCCACCATCACACCGAGCTTCTCCATCTCCGCGATCACCCGGCGGCCGAGGCCGGTGAGTCCCTGCGTCTCGCCGTCGTCGCCCGAGGAGCCGCCGACCGGGTTCGAGCTCGCCCAGGTCAAGGTGAGGTAGCGCACACCCTGGAAGGCGAAGACGCGCAGGTGGTCGAGCTGTTCCTCCTCGGTCCCGGGGAGCAGCATGTGCGCTCCCTCGACCCCGAGCAGAACGCTGATCAGCCCGCGGCGCGCGTTCTCACGGACCTCCCGCGCGGTGCGCGCCAGCGCCAGCTCCGCCGGGTGGGCCGCCACCGCCTTTCGCACCGCGTCGATCTGAGTTTGCGCCTCGTCGAAGAACTGCTCGGCGCGGAACCTGCCCGGCTGCACGAAGATGGACAGGAACTCCGCAGAAAGGCCGCCCTGGCGCATGCGCGGGATGTCCTGGTGGTGGTCCTGGTGCAGAACGCCCAGGTCGTACTGTTCGTAGCGGACTGCCTCGGTCACGTCGGAGTGCGTATCGACCACCAGGGAGCGGCGGTGGAACTCGAGCTCGTCTTCGCTGGGCGGCGGCGGCCTGGCCGGCGTCCTGCAGGCGCAGCAGAGGAGCAGGGCGAGCGCGACCCGCATCGACTTCAAGCGTACCGCAGGTTGGCTTAGTGGCGCAGGCCGGGTTAGGTTTTTGCCATGGAGGACGCCAGAGCCCGCCTGCGCGATCTGCCCAGCGTGGACGAGGTGCTCTCGCGCCCGGCCGTACGCGCGCTCGAGGTCCGGGTGGGGCGCGCCGCCGTCAAGGCCGCCGTCCGGCAGGCGATCGCCGCCGCGCGGGAGCGGATCCTCTCCGGCGCGGGCAACGGCTCGGGCGAGCTGGTGCCCGACCAGGACGTCCTCACCCGCGCCCAGCGCGAGGCGGCGCCGCGCCTGCGGCGGGTGATCAACGCCACCGGAGTGGTGCTGCACACCAACCTGGGCCGTGCCCCCCTGCATCCGGACGCGATCGCCCGCGTCGCCGAGGTCGCTTCCGGCTACTCGAATCTGGAAATCGACCTGGACACCGGCCGCCGCGGGCACCGCAGCGCGGCGGTGGAGCCTCTCCTCTGCGAGCTGTTCGGCGCGGAGGCCGCTCACGCCGTGAACAACTGCGCCGGGGCCACGCTGCTGGCCCTGGCCGCGCTCGGCAGCGGTGGCGCGGCGGTCGTCTCGCGAGGCGAGTTGGTGGAGATCGGCGGCGGCTTCCGCGTCCCCGAGATCCTCGCGCAGTCCGGGTGCCGCCTCGTCGAGGTGGGCACCACCAACCGGACCCGGCTCTCCGACTACGCCGCGGCCCTGGACGGGCTCGCGCGCGCGCTGCTCCTGCGCGTCCACCGCTCCAACTTCGCGCTGGTCGGCTTCACGCAGGAGGCGACGGTCGCGGAGCTCGCGGCGCTGGCGCGGCAGCGGGGCGTCCCGCTCCTGCACGACCTGGGCAGCGGCGGGCTGGAGCTGCCCGAGGGCCTGTCCGAGACCACCGCGGCCCGGTCGCTCGCGGACGGCGCCGATCTCGTCCTGGTCAGCGGCGACAAGCTGCTCGGCGGTCCGCAGGCGGGCATCCTGCTGGGGCGGCGCGACCTGGTCGAGGCTTGCCGCAAGCACCCGCTGGCGCGCGCGCTGCGTGCCGACCGCATGCTGCTCGCCGCGCTGGAAGCCACGCTGCGGCTGTATCGGGCGGGCCGCGCCGGCGAGCTGCCGGTCAACCAGGCGCTCGGCGCTCGCGCCGACCAGCTCTCGCAGCGCGCCACGCGCCTGGCGCTGGACCTGACGGAGCGCGGAATCCCATGCGCGGTGGTGGAGAGCGAGGGAAAGGTAGGGGGCGGCTCGATCCCGCTCGCGCGGCTGCCGGGCTTCGGCGTCGCGGTCGAGGGCGGCGCGGACCTGCTCGAGGAGCTGCGCCGCGGCGAGCCGGCGGTGATCGCGCTGCTGCGCGACGACCGGGTGGTGCTCGACGTCCGGTGCGCCGTGGATGTAGGAGAGCTGGCGGCGGCGGTCGCCAAAGCGCGTGCGCGAACAGGCGAAGGACCCCCGGCAGGCGGTAGACTGGGGATTCACTCCACAGGCGTCGAGGCGCCGGACGGAACGGAGGTGTAGGTGCTCTCGACGAGCGTGCTGGTCCTGAACCGCCTCTACCAGCCGGTGCACGTGACCAGCGTGCGCCGCGCCATCATCCTGCTCTACCGCGGCGCCGCGAAGGCGGTCGACGAGCAGTACCAGACGTTCGATTTCGAGTCCTGGGCCGAGCTGGCGGTCGCCATCCACGAGGAGTCCATCGGGACCTCGTCGCGGCGCCTGCGCGTGCCGCGCGTCATCCTGCTGCAGGCGTACGACCACCTGCCGCGCGCGAAGGTGCGCTTCTCTCGCTTGAACATCTACGCGCGCGACCGGAACACCTGCCAGTACTGCGGGCGCACGCCGGCGCGCGCCGAGCTGAACCTCGACCACATCGTGCCGCGCAGCCGCGGCGGCCTGACCACCTGGGAAAACGTCGTCTGCAGCTGCGTGCCGTGCAATCTGAAGAAGGGAGGCCGGACCCCGGAGGAGGCGCACATGAAGCTCCTGCGCGCCCCGGCGCGGCCGAGATGGACGCCCTTCTTCCGCGGGCCGCCCAGGACGGGGCGCTTCTACACGCAGTGGCTTCCGTTCCTGAACACGGCCGACCTGGCCTACTGGAACGTCGAGCTGGCCTCCGAGTAGGGCAAGGTGCGCGTCCGAAGGCCGTGCGGCGACCGTTTCGTGACCCTGGCGGGGCCGTGCGGTAGATTTACCGCATGGCGACCGTGATCGACACGCCCGAGGCGGCCAACCGGCTGGCGCGCGCCATCGCCTCCGACCTCTCGCTCTACAACGAGGCGAAGATCAAGGAAGGGATCGAGAACGACACCTTCTTCACCGTGCTCGCCGAGGAGATCGAGGAGGGCCGCGCGCACTACGAGGGCCGGGTAGATCCCCGGCTCTACGCGAGCACGAACTTCTTCGAGCGGGCCCTGATCGACGTCATCCTCGCGCGCAAGGGCCACATCAAGTCGAAGATCTGGTGAAGAGCACAGCGCCGCCGAATACGGCGGCGACTGGGCGCGGACCTGATGGCATACGTTCTGCTGAGGGTCGAGGTGGGCGATGCGGGGATGCGCCTCGACCAGCTCCTCGCCGCGCGCCTGCCCGAACTGTCGCGCTCGCGGCTGCAGCAGATCATCGCCGAAGGCGCGGTGCGCGTGGGGGGCGCGGTGGCGAAGCCGTCCCTGCGGCCCCGGGCCGGCGCGGAGATCGAAGTGCGCGTCCCCGAGCCCCGCCCCGCCGGGCTCTCGCCAGAGGACCTGCGGCTCCCCGTCCTGTACCAGGACGAGGACCTCCTCGTGATCGACAAGCCCGCCGGAATGGCCGTCCACCCTGGCGCGGGCATCGTCTCGGGCACGGTAGTCCACGGCCTCTTGCACCAGGTCCACGGCCTGGCCGGGATCGGAGGCGAGCTGCGTCCCGGGATCGTGCACCGCCTGGACAAGGAAACCTCCGGCTGCCTGGTGGTGGCCAAGACCGAGCCCGCGCTGCGGGGCCTGCAGGCGGAGTTCAAGTCGCGGCGGGTGGAAAAGCGCTACCTGGCCATCGTGCACGGCGCACCGGCGGACTCCGGAGAGCTCGACACGCTGCACGGCCGGCACCCGGTGGATCGCAAGCGGTTCAGCTCGCGCGTGCGCGAGGGGCGGCGGGCCGTGACGCGCTGGCGCGTGCTGGGGCGGGCTTCCGGCGCCGCGCTCGTCGAGGTGGAGCTGCTCACCGGGCGCACGCACCAGATCCGCGCGCACTTCGCCGACGCCGGCCATCCGCTGCTGGGCGACGCGCTCTACGGCGGGCGCAAGCGCGAAGCGCGGCTGCGGCCGGACGCTCCGGCCCGGAAGGCATCCGCCGAAATCGGCAGGCAGGCGCTGCACGCGGCAGTGCTGGGCTTCACGCATCCAAGGACGGGCGCGCCCGTGCGCTGCGAGGCGCCGCTCCCAAAGGAGTTCCGCGCGGCGCTGCGGGAGCTCGGCATCGAAGCGCCGCGCTCCGGCTGAGGGCCTCCGGTTATGCTCCGGCGCCGTGAACCTGTCCCAGCGCGTCCCTGCCCTGCTCCGCCGCGCCCGCGCGCTGCTCGGTCTTACGCCCGGGCCGGCCGATCGGCTCGCGCCGGCCGAGCTGCGCCACGCCGCCCGGGCCGTCGAGGCGCTGCACGAAGGGCTGGTGGGCGGGCGCGAGCTGGCCCGAGCGGGAACCTACGACCAGCCGGCGCACCTCGGCGCCTATCTCCTCTGGTGGTGGCCGCAGACCTACGCGAAGGTCCGGGCGGTGCTCGCGCTGGCGCGGTCGGCGGGCGCGCTGCGAGCCTTGCCCGGGAGGCCGCGAATCCTGGACGTGGCGGCGGGACCCGCGCCCGCCGCGCTCGCGCTGCTGGATGCGCTCGGCGGGTCCGCGCTGGCGCTCGACGCGAGCGCCGCCGCGCTCTCCGAGGCGCGAGCGTTGTCGGAGGATCTGATCCGGACGCAAGAGGCCGATCTCCAGCGGGGGCTGCCGCCGCTCGCGGGCGACTTCGACCTGGCGGTGGTTGCGAATGCCCTCTCGGAGCTGCCCGGCGCGGCGCGGGTTCCGCTGATCGAAGCCCTCCCGGTGGCCGATGCCGGCGCGGTGCTGCTGATCGAGCCGGCGCTGCGGGAGACGGGGCGCGCGCTGCTCGAGGTGCGGGACGGGCTGCTGCGCGGCGGAGGCTGGATGGCCGCGGCCCCGTGCTTGACCCAGCGGCCGTGCCCGGCGCTCGCGCACCCGCGCGACTGGTGCACCGCGCAGCACGCGTGGGAGCCGCCGCCGCACCTGGCGCAGCTCGCCGCCGAGCTCGGCCTGCGCGCCGACGAGGAGCTGGCCTACGCCCCGCTGGTATTGACCCGGGGCGTGGCGCCGCCCCCGCGCGACGTGTGGCGCGTGGTCGGCGTCCCGCAACCGGAGAAGGGGAAGAAGCGGCTGTTCGTGTGCAGCGACGAGGGCAGGGTGCCGGTCGGGCGCCTCGACCGCGACGCCGCGCCGGGCAACGCGGACTTCGACCGGCTGGGCCGCGGCGACCTGGTGGTGCTCGGCGGAGTGGCCCCGAAGGGCGACGGTCTGCGCATCGGGCCGCACAGCCAGGTGCGCCGCCTGGATCGGCTGGAGGGCAGTCCGGGATCGCCGGCGGGCGGGGACGGCTCGGAGCGTCGATGACCCCCAAGCTCCTCGTCGTGGTCGGCCCGACCGCGTCCGGCAAGACGTCGCTGGCCTGCGCGCTGGCGCGAGAGCTGGGCGCGGAGATCGTCTCGGCCGATTCGCAGCAGTGCTACCGCGGCCTGGACGCCGGCACCGCGAAGCCGACCGCCGAGGAGCGGTCGGCGGCGCCTCACCACCTGCTGGACGTGGCCGAGCCCGAGGAACAGCTCGACGCCGCCCGCTTCGTGCAGCTCGCCGACGCGGCGATCGCGGAGGTTGGCCTTCGCGGCAAGCGCGTGATCGTGGCGGGCGGGACCGGCCTGTGGATCCGGGCGCTCTTGCGCGGGCTGCTCGACGCGCCCGGCGCTTCGGCGGGCTTCCGCGCCCGCTTCCGCCGTGAGCTGGAGCAGGAGGGGCTCCCCGCCCTGCACGCGCGCCTCGCAGGGGTCGACCCGGACGCTGCCCGCGCCATCCGTCCGAACGACCGCGTCCGCATCGAGCGCGCCCTCGAGGTGCACGCGCTGTCCGGGCGGCGCCTGTCGGAGCTGCAGCGCGCGCACGCGTTCGCGGAGGAGCGCTACCCCGCGCGGGTCGTGCAGCTGCTGCCTCCGCCCGAGGTGCTACAGCAAAGCATCGCCCGGCGCACGCGCGGACTGTTCGAGTCGGGCGCGCTGGAGCGCGAGACGCGCCGTCTGCTCGAGCGGTGCGAGCGCGTCCCCGGCGCGCGCAAGGCGCTCAAGATCATCGGGTACGGCGAGATGGCGGACGCGCTCGCCGGTCGGTGCACGCCGGTCGAGGCCGAAGAGCGCGTCGCCGCCCGCACGCGCCAGTACGCGAAACGGCAAAGGACGTGGTTCGCCAAGGAATACGGGGCCCCGGCCGGCTGGCCCCCCGACGCGGCGCGGCTTTGCCCCGAGGCGGCGCAATGGTACGAGGGCGCCTCGAAACGATGAGCACCTTCGCGCTGGAGTTCGAGAAGCCCCTCCTGGAGCTGGAGCACAAGCTCGCCGAGCTGAAGCGGCACGCGGCCACGGGCACCGCCTCAGGCGACGCCGATGCGCTGGACGGCGAGATCCGCCGCCTGGAGAAGTGCTGCACCAAGTTGCAGCAGGAGATCTTCGCCGAGTTGAGCCGCTGGCAGGTGGTGCAGCTCTCGCGCCATCCGAACCGGCCCTACATGCTGGATTACGTCCAGCGGCTGTTCACCGATTGGGTCGAGCTGCACGGCGACCGTTCCTTCGCGGACGACCAGGCCCTGGTGGGCGGGCTGGCCCGCTTCGACGGCGAGCCGGTGCTCCTCCTCGGCCAGCAGAAGGGCCGATCCACCAAGGAGAACCTCCTGCGCAGCTTCGGGATGCCGCGCCCGGAAGGCTATCGCAAGGCGCTGCGCCTGATGAAGCTGGCGGAGCGGTTCGACCGGCCGGTGATCGCTTTCATCGACACGCCGGGCGCCTACCCGGGCATCGACGCCGAGGAGCGCGGCCAGGCGGAAGCCATCGCCGTCTGCCTGGAGCAGATGGCCGCGCTACAAGTACCGGCGATCTCGGTGGTCATCGGCGAGGGAGGTTCGGGCGGCGCGCTGGCCATCGGAGTCTGCAACCGCCTGCTCATGCTGCAGTACAGCTGGTACTCGGTGATCTCGCCCGAGTCCTGCGCGGCCATCCTCTACCGCGATTCGAGCAAGGGCCAGAAGGCGGCCGAGGCGCTCAAGCTGACCGCCCGCGACGCGTACGAGCTGGGCATCGTCGACGAGCTGGTCGAGGAGTCCGCCGGCGGCGCGCACCGCGACCCTGACGCCACCGCGGCGAAGCTGCGCGACGCCCTCCGCCGCCACCTGCGCGAACTGCGGGAGCTGGGCCCCGACCAGATCGTCGAGGATCGCTACCGCAAGTTCCGCAAGCTGGGCCCCATCACCGAGCCGACCCCTCCGACCCTGGGCTGACCGCGATCTCCACCTTGCTGAAGTCCTGCTGCTGCGCGAGAGCAGGGGCCGACGCGAGCACTGCTGCCACCCACAGGCGCTTCATGCGATCCTCTTCGAAAGGTCGCGCACCATAGCGCACCGGGCGCCTGCTTGTCCGCCCGTTCTCCGGCACTAGCCGTTGCCTCCGGGACGTCCACAGCTTGCGGCCGTCATGCATCCCGCCGTGCAGATCGCCTGGGTGCTCGCGCTCGCCGCGTTGCTGGTGGCCGTCCTCCGGTGGTCCGGCTGGCTCTGGCTGGCCGCCCCCGTCGCCGCCCTGGACGGCGAAGGACCGCGCGTCCCGGCTGACGGCGGCGACGACGAGCAGCTTCCCGAGACCGACCGCGCCCCGCGCCGCGGCCTGCAAGCGCTGACCTGCGCAGTGGCGCTGACCGCGGCCGTCCGGATCGGCCTGTTCGTCATGCTGCACCGCTGAAGCCGCGGCCGGAACACTTTCCCTGACGTCCGCGCTTGGAAGGGCGCAGCGCCCCGAATACGGCGTCCTTGCTGCTGCGCGAGCCTTGCGCTACTGACCGCCCGTGCCGCCCATCATCGCCATCGACGGTCCCGCCGGCGCGGGCAAGAGCACGGTCGCGCGCGAGCTGGCCCGCCGGCTCGGATTCACCATCGTCGACACGGGCGCCATCTACCGGGCGGTGGCCCTGGCGGCGCGGCGCGCCGGGATCGGCTGGGAGGACGACGCGGGGCTTTCGCGCCTCCTGGACGCGGGGCTGGGCATCTCCTTCGCGCCGGCGGGCGACGGCCAGCGCGTGCTGCTGCACGGCGAGGACGTCACCGAGGCGATCCGCGTGCCGGAGATCAGCCGCGGGGCGAGCGTGGTCTCGGCCCGGCCGGTGGTCCGGCAGAAGCTCCTCGGCCTGCAGCGGCAGCTGGGGCGCGGCGCTCCGCGTGGCGCGGTCCTGGAGGGGAGGGACATCGGGACGGTGGTGTTCCCCGGCGCGGACGTGAAGTTCTTCCTCACCGCCAACGACGAGGCGCGGGCCGCCCGCCGGCACGCCGAGCTTGCCGACAAGGGCCTGCCCGTTCCCCTGGGAGAGGTCCTGGCCGACCAGCGGCAGCGCGACAAGGACGATTCGGAGCGCGCCATCGCGCCGCTCAAGCCGGCGCCTGACGCGATGGTGGTCGACACCACGGGAATGGATCTGGGGGAGGTCGTGGAGCGCTGCTACCGCGTTGCCCAGGAGCGCCTGCGAAGCAAGCCCTGAGACGCTGCCTACCGGCAGTAACAGGCGGAGCTCTGGTCGTGCTGCGCCCGCCACGCCTGGCACTCGGTCATGCTTGCGAAGGGTCCGTTGACGACCCGGTTCGAGTCGGCGTAGCAGACCGTCGCGTCGCCGCTCTTGCAGACCACGGACGTGGTGCACCCGCTTTCCGCGGCGGCTGACGGCGCGATCCAGCACTTCGAGCCGCACTGGAAGAGATGGTCGGTGTCGCAGCAGGCGCCGTTCCCGCAGTCGAGCGGGTTCGTGTCCGGGCAGGACGACGATCCGGATCCGCAGCCGGCCACCGCGGCCCCCAGCAACAGGCATGCGAGGAGCAGCGACCCGCGGTCCATGCTGGGGAAACGTACCACATGCGGCTCTTCCGGACGGGATCGCCGCTGAATCCGCCGTCGCAGGAATGCATCCAAACCCTGTCGCTTCCGTACCTTGACACCATGCGGGCCCGCTTGTAGGGTCCGCCCGCTTCGACGGCGGAGTACCGAAGGAGACACCGCCGCCTGCCCTCAATCCCCGGGGCG